>JAUXAN010000045.1 GCA_030619885.1 bacterium | reverse complement strand
ATATTATACCCTGCCATTCTTAAATCGGATGCTATCATATCCATCGCAACCCTCGCATTCTGCTGAGCCTCTGCAAGCAGTTCGTTCGTGCGAGCAGATTTCTGATTCTGTATGAGTATATTGAAAACTACACCCAGAATGATACCAAGAATCAGTGTAGCAATTAAAAGTTCAATTAAAGTAAAACCTTCCCTCTTATCCATTTTACACACCCCCTTTTCATCCTCCCTTTTTAGAGAGGTATGTTACCATTTCTACCTTTCTTTCACCGCCAGAGATATCGAACTTAACTGTTACCTTCACTTTCTTCATATCCGTCATAGGAACATCGCAGAAGGTATCCCTGATTACGGTATAAGTTTCAACCATGTAACTGTCTGGGGCTACATCCAAGTATCCGAGCCTCTTCACCTCTTCCATATCCCTCTGGGCATAACCTACTGCACGGGTGAGCCTTCTCGACTGACCCATCCCCCTGGTTGCCAGTGGGAATATACTCGCCAGACCGAGCATACCTATGGATATGATGAGCAGAGAGACTAAAAGTTCTGCTAAAGAGAAACCTTTATTGTTTTTAAACATAATATTACCCCCTTGCACTCTTTACAAGACCAGAAGGTAAAACTATTACCTTCATCTTGCCCCCTTTGTCATCAATAAGTTCAAACTTTCTAAAAGCACTCGTTGTCCCTGTAGAACTAACTGTTATCGCACCCGGGACTCCGCCTCCTCCTACTTTCTGCAAAGTTACTCGATGGTCCAACTTGATATTCGTTCCACTGACATCGAGATGGTCTGCGTAAAATGTTACTACAATGTCAATTCCCTGGGTAATCGCCCTCTGCCTTGCTAATCTAATATTACTCACCACCTTATTAGTCTCAGAGACTAACATATTTGAGGCTGTGAAACTTCTGAAACCGGGTACAGCAATACCAACGATAAGCCCCATCATTAATATTACAACTAAAAGTTCGATTATTGTAAAGCCTCTTACTGGATTCTGCCCTTCGGTCCCGAGGGCCTCAGGGTCGAGGGAGATCCTAGATCCTGGATGCTGGCCTCCTGACCCGTATAAGATCCTTGATGCTGGATGCTGGTCATACGACCCGTCCATCGGATCCTTTCGATATGGGATTTTTAATGATAGATAGTTGTTAAATTCGTTCATTTTTACCTCCTTCATCTCACTTTCTTATATTGCATAAATCGTGCCAGAATCACTGGTTCCAGGATGCTGGACCCTGTATACCAGTAAGTCCTTGACAGTCAAGCCATTCAGTTCTTGTTTCCAAATTTTTAGAATTTAGCATCAAATATCCCACATCTAAAATTATTACCTTTTTGTAACAATTGTGTAATTTTTTACACAATTCAGTATCTATTCTCTACAGTTTATAGCCAATCTTGCGGAGAAATTCTTTACGCCAGCGTATTCCATTTTCACCTTCCACCCCTTTCGGTTTAGAACCGTCTATCACGCCCAGAATCCCTCTTCCCTGCTCTGTTTCGGCAACGATGACCTCAACAGGATTTGCGGTGGCACAGAAGACTGTGCATACCTCATCCACCTTTTTAATCGTTCCTAAGACATTGATAGGAAATGCATCTTTGATGATTATGATAAAACTGTGACCGGCACCGATGTTTAAAGCATTTTTTGATGCGAGTTTTTTTAACTTCTTATCATTCCCTTCTACTCTCACCAGACATTCACCCGAGGATTCACAGAATCCGAGCCCGAATTTTATACCTGGAACAGAACTCGCCAATGCCTCATAGATATCTTCTACAGTTTTAATAAAATGGGTCTGGCCAATAATCACATTGGTATCTTCTGGCTTTTCAATCTTGACTGTCTTCAGTTCCATAACACCCCCTTGAAGATTATTTAATAGGACGCAGATTTTCGCTGATAACCGCAGATAATTTTCACCACTCCATACGGATCCTGCGGACAAGGCACAAAGCCATCAAGGTTAAAGAAGTGTTTTTTTTCTTTGTGTTCCTTCGGCTTCGCTCAGGACATGCCTCGAGTCTTTGTGGTTAATAAAATCCTGTAAATCTGTGTTTATCTGCGTCCCTATTTTTAAAATGACTTACATCGTCAACTTCGCTACCGTCTTCTTATTCAGTCTCTTTATCACCTCTACTATAAGATTGACAATTGAGTTGAAGTCGTCTCTCGATATAATCCCGGAGTGTGAGTGGATGTATCTCGTAGGAACACCAATCACTAAAGATGGCACACCGCTTCTTATCAAGTGAATCCGTCCTGTGTCATATCCTCCTTTAACAGTGCCAAAATGATATTTCATCCCTCCCTTCTCTGCTATCTCTACAACTAGATCCCTTAATTTCAAATTCGGTATCATCGTCCTATCATAAACTAATATTGAAGCACCTGCCCCCAATTTTTCTTCTGCCTCTTCTTCGTTTCCAGGGGCATCCTTGCAAATACTCACATCGAGTGCAAATGCAATATCAGGCTCGACTGCCATCCCCGAAGTCTGTGCACCCCGCAGTCCTACTTCCTCCTGAACAGTTCCGACCCCATAAACCGTATTGGGATGTTTTACCTTACTCAAATTTTTGAGTATCTCAACCAAAAGTCCACAACCGACGCGGTCATCCCATGCCTTGCTCAAATATAACTTTGAATTTTTCATCACTGTGAATGGGCTATATGGTATTACTGGGTCGCCGGGTTTTATACCTAATTTTTCCTTAATATCAAAATCAGAGGTCGTACCAACATCTATGTACATATCTTCTATTGGAAGAATCTTCTTTTTTTCTTCCTCTTTCAAGAGATGGACAGGTTTGGCCCCCACAACACCGACTACATCGGATTTTGATGTACGAACTATCACCCTCTGCCCCAATATCGTATGACTCCACCACCCACCCAGTGGCAAGAATTTAATGTAACCATTCTTCGTTATTCGCTCAACCATAAAGCCCACTTCATCCATATGAGCGGCAATCATCACCTTTGGAGATTCACTCTCTCCGAGTTTTTTACATATAACACTTCCAAGTTTATCGTAGCTTACCTCCCCATATTGTTTCAGTCTTTTTGCCATTATCTCTGCTACATCCGATTCGTAACCAGAGATACCAAACGCCTCGGTTAACTCTTTTAATAGTTCCTCTATTCTATCCATCAATCCTCCTTTGCAACCGCTGAGTCCTCAGTGATTTCTTTCTCTTTTTTCTCAGCGCTCTCTGCGTCCTCTGCGGTTTCATTTTGTACAATACCTCTTTACTACTCGTTCTATAATCTTATTCGTTGAATAGCCTTTTGTTGCAGGTATAACCTTCACCTCTCCCCCACACTCCCATACTGCTTCTCTACCTAATATATCTCCTATTTTGTAGTCACCTCCTTTAACTAAAATATCAGGCAGAATATCTCGGATTAAACGTTCAGGTGTCGGTTCATCAAAGAGCACAACATAGGCAACCGACATCAGGTTTGAAAGTATATACGCCCTGTCTTTCTCGTCCATAATGGGCCTTTTTGCACCCTTGATTTTACGGACAGAGGGGTTACTGTTCAGACCCACTATTAAAATATCCCCAAGCCTCTTTGCAGCTTTCAAATATTTTAAATGCCCACTATGGATAATATCAAAACATCCATTGGTGAGAACAACTTTTTTTTTCTCCTTTTTTGCTTTGGCTCTAATCTTTTTTATTCGAGTCAATGTAACGACTTCACCCATAGTATTTTAATAGGACGCAGATAACCGTAGATAATTTTCACCACTCCATACGAATCCTGCGGACAAGGCACAAAGACGCCAAGGTTAAAGAAGTATTTTCTTCTTTGTGTCCCTGCCCCGTTAGAGACGAGGCCTCTAATGGGGTGAAAGTCTTTGTGGTGAATAAAATCCTAAAAATCTGTCTTAATCTGCCATACAGCCCGTATGGGTGGTTTCATTCTCTTAAAGCGCCTCTTTGAGTTCTTCAAATGTTACGGGTACTGCTCCGAATTTACTCACTTTCACCCCTGCCGCATTGTTAGCTAACACAGCCGATTCTTTAACATTCGCACCTGATACGAGTGCCAATGTAGCGACTGCAATCACAGTATCACCCGCGCCTGTTACATCGCTTATCTCTTTAGCGTTCGTTGGAATGATAAAAGCCTTACGAGCACTCTCAAATACGACCATACCAAGTTCGCCTCTCGTCATAATCACAGGTGAATCATTCAGCCTTTCTAAAAGCACACTCTCTACTCCGTCTAAATTCCCATCGTCTATTTTCATTCCGAGTATAGACTCCACCTCCCTCTCATTAGGTTTAAACAGAGAGACATCCCTATATTCGAAAAAGTTATCGAACTTTGGGTCAGCAGTAACGACTTTTCCATAGCGGTTTCCTATATCCACAATCTCTCTTATCAGTCTCGCATTCAATAGTCCTTTATTGTAATCTTCCATAATAATTCCATCTAATTCACCGATGATTTTCTTTAAATAAGAGATAATTCTGTCGTTTGTAGAATCTTTGACAGTCTCCTGTATCTCCTTATCTACTCTCGCAATCTGTTGATGATGGGCGATGATTCTTGTTTTTACAGTGGTAAACCGTGTTTTATCTTCTACAAGAAATGTTTCCATCCCATACCGTTTTATCTCTTTTCTGAGTCTACTCCCTGCAATGTCTTTGCCTATAACTCCAAGCAGAACTGGCTCTCCGTTCAATGAGAGGATATTATTTGCAACATTTGCAGCGCCACCGGGTCGTATAGACTCGGAATGTATATTTACGATTGGAACGGGTGCTTCAGGAGAGATTCTGTTAACATCTCCAACAAGGTATTCATCGAGCATCACATCACCTACCACCGCAATCCTCTTATGTCGAAAGGAGTTTAAGAGTTCAATCAGACGGTGCTTACTTACTCTTTTATTACCCATTCTTTACACTCAGGACATCGGAAGAAAAACTCTTTTCCTTTATATCCACATCTGTCACACCGATAAAAACGACCGAGCTCGCATAGTTTTGATAGTTCTTTCAGTTGTTGAATCCCGGTATCAGTGTCTCCGGCGTTGATTTGCAGCTCTATCAAATCTATTCTCGCTTTCAAGTCAGTCTTATCTATATCCAATATCTCCTGGAATATCCTTGCTGTATCATCGAAACTTGCTTTTTTACTATAAATCCTCGCCAGTGCATATAAGACCTGTTTATCTTTTGGATTTTTTTCTCTCAATGACTCATAAAGGGTAGCAATTTCAGAAAATTTGCCTGTTTCGAAATATGCCTTCTCGAGTCTCTCGAAGACGAAGTAAGCGTAATTTGGGGTCTGTGTAACTATTCTCTGCCAGTATTCTATCGCCATATTCGAATCTTTATGTGAGTAGGCTATATCTCCTGAATAGAGCAATGCAGGAATGCAGTTCTTATCGAGTTTCAAAGCATCCTTGAAGAAAGAAGCGGCTTCGTCCTCTGACCCTTGTGCAAACTTTTGTATTCCTATGTAAGATTTGTAGAGTGCGAGATAGAACTTTGTCTCTCGTTTCCTCAATTTTAATATGTCTTTATATGTCTTCCATGCTTCATTCCAGTTCTTCTCTTCTTCATATACGGTCAGCAGTTTATGATAATTTGATGCATCTTCTTTATCAATCCCAATCAGTTCTCTTATTATCTCGCCTGCCTTTCTATATTGTTTACTCGATAGGTAGTCTTCGCTCAGACTCTGTAATATTCTTTTTTTCAAATGTGCATCTATACCTTTTTTTACGAGCAAACTGTGATGCAATTGAGTAGACTTTTCAAATTGTCCCTTCCCCCTCAGTATATCCCCCAGTTTAAGATATATTTCGATGTTATTCGGTTCCTCCTTCAGTGCCAATCTAAGTTTCTGCTCTGCTCTCTCCGTCTCTTTATTGATGAGTAGATTCAATGCTTCTATGTAGTGACTCACTCTCCCCCCTTCTCATCCTCTTCAAGAGGTAAATTCCTCAAAGCAGCAAGTTCTTCACTCATATCCTTTATCTCCCTCTTCAGCCTCCTTATGAAGTTTTTGTTCTTTATCTCGTTTATGGTCGCAATGACTATTGCAACTATCATACCGACAGCAAGCGCCTCTATCAATGCGAGGACAAAAGGAATGTCTTTTACGCCCCAGTAAAGGAAATTCATATCCACTCTCTGAGCACCATTCTGTATGCCGAAGATTATGCCCAGGACTATAAAAAGGCAGATAAGAATTAGATTTACGATTATCATATTACCTCCTTTCTAAATTTTTAATCTCCAACTATCTTCGTTCCTGTCTCTCCCCTGAGCGCTTTTTCAATAGATTGAGGGGAAGTTATTATAACCTCTCTGCCACCGTGTTCAAGGAAGTGGATAGCCGCTTCGATTTTTGGTTTCATACTCCCCTCTGCAAAGTGACCCAGGACAAGATAATTTTTCATATCGGCAAGTTTAACCGAATTCAACGGCTCTTGCTCTGGAGTGTTATAATTCAGAAATACTTTTTCTACATCGGTAGAAATCAAGAACAGATCTGCGTCTATACTCGTTGCAAGGAGTGACGAAGCGAAGTCTTTATCTATAACCGCTTTCACACCCTCCAGTTCTCCTTTACTATTCTTGACCACAGGTATACCGCCGCCACCGACCCCAATGACTATATAGCCTGAATATATCAGCCTCTTGATAATGTCGGATTCTACGATCTCTTTTGGAAAAGGTGAAGGAACGACCCTTCTGTAACCTCGACCCGCATCTTCAATCATAACCCATCCCAGTTTCTCGTATTTCTCTTTCTCTTCAGCCGTGTAAAATGGACCAATGGGCTTGGTAGGATTGGCAAAAGCAGGGTCATCTCTGTCTACCACCACCTGAGTTATGACCGTAGCCACAGACTTGTTTATACCCCCCTTTCTCAACCCATTCCCAAGAACTTGCTGTAGCATATATCCAAGCTCTCCCTGGGTCTGGGCACCACAGGAATCGAGGAGAAGCGGTGGAAGGACCCCATCTGTCGCTTTAACTCTTAAAAGAGCATTCCCAACCTGTGGACCATTACCATGTGTAATTACCAAATCATATCCTAAAAATGAAAGGGATGCTATATGAAATGCCGTATCACTAATATTTCTAAACTGCTCCTTCCTCGTTCCCTGTTCGCCACTTTTAATTATAGAATTCCCACCAACTGCTACTACCGCTACTCTTCTTCTCATAGACTTATATTACGAAAAAAAACTATCTTGTCAACTCCTTTCTTAACCTCAAATGCCAGGGAGAAAGGGGGATTTCCCCCTTTCTCCTTAAATTATTTCCTCTTCAATTTCTTTTCTATCTCCTCAATGGTCAGTTTGAAAAAAGTCGGCCTTCCGTGCGGACAGAAATTTGGATTTTTGCATCTGAACAGATCCCGTATAATGGATAATCTCTCCTCTTCCTTTAACGGCTGACCTGCCTTGACTGCTGCCTTGCACACAAATACCTTTAAAAATTCAAGTCTGGAATTGGGAACTTTACCGGACCTTTCTAATTCATACAAAAGTTCTATGAGAAAATTCTTCGGATTGCACTCTGATACAACTGTCGGCACAGCATCTACTACTATGGTTTTTCCACTAAACTCGGTAATACCAAATCCTGCTTTTTCAATTGAATTCGAGTATTCTCTCATCAATGTTGCCAATGGGGTTGACAAGTCTATGGTTATTGGAAAGAGAAGTTTCTGGGAAAAAATCTCGTTCCGTTCAAACTTTTCAAATAGTATGCGCTCGTGTGCCGCATGCTGGTCTACAACAGCAAAGCCATCAGGCAGTTCAAACACTATATAACTATTATGGATCTGAAACGGTCCTTTACCTATCTCAATCTTGCGAAAGAAATCCTCCTCGCTTATCCCGGATACATCCCTCTTTTCATAGAAGATTTCAGGTTTAGTTAGAGAATTTTTCATAGATTCAAAAACTATACTGTGTATCAATGTCTCATTATAAAACTTCACCTCTCTTTTCCGGGGATGCACATTTACATCCACCGATGAGGGTTCTACTTTTAGCCACAGAATAATGAGTGGATGTTTCTCTTTGGTCGTCTGTTCATAGACAGAGTATATTGCATGGCTTATAGTCCTGTTTCGGATCCTCCTTCCATTCACGAATATGAACTGGTCACGGATGAGTTTATCCGGATGTCCCAATTTTCCATAGATTGAAAGTTGTGGAGATTCATATCTCACCGTAATTCCGTCTTTGACCATACCTTCGCCAAAGAGAGATGAAACCCTATCTTCGAGCCCATTCGATTTTTTTATATCAAGCAACACCCTTCCGTTATGAACCAACTTGAAGGATATATCGGGGAAACTCAGAGCAAAGTTCAACAATTCATCCACGATATGTTTCAACTCGGTAGGTATAGATTTGAGAAATTTCTTTCTTGCGGGTAGGTTAAAGAAGAGTTCGTTAACGACGACGGTGGTACCTTCAGCCCTGCCTATCTCTGAGCGCTCGACTATCTCTCTCCCCCTCACTCTGAGTTTGAATCCACTTAAAGCGGATTTCATTTTTGTAGATAGTTCGAAGTGAGAGACTGATGCGATACTCGGCAGTGCCTCTCCTCTGAATCCTAATGTTTCTATCCTGAAAAGGTCTTCTATGGCTTCGATTTTGCTCGTTGCATACCTCTTCAAAGCGCACACTGCATCATCAGGACTCATGCCAGAACCATCATCAGTAACTTTAATCATTCTCTTGCCGCCCGATGAGACCTCGACTATAATCCTATCGCTCCCTGCATCGATTGAATTCTCCACGAGCTCTTTCACAACCGAGGAAGGGCGTTCGACCACCTCGCCTGCTGCAATCTTTGCAATCACATCTTCAGAAAGCACTCTGATAGTTGGCATAGCTAATAAAATATGGAAACTTTCCAATCTGTCAAGAAAAATCGACCTATCTCTGGATCCGTATGGAATGTACCGAGTAAAACGAGGTGCTATGTACCGAGTAAAACGAGGTGCTATGTACCGAGTAAATCGAGGTGCTATGTACCGAGTAAAACGAGATGCTAATGGTCAGATTTTTCTGACCCCGCACCTTATAGTTCTTTGATGGGGTCAAGAAAAATCGACCTATCTCTGGATCCGTATGGAATGTACCGAGTAAAACGAGGTGCTATGTACCGAGTAAAACGAGGTGCTTAGGGGGAAAATGGAGAAGAACCAATTACAAAAATTTCTGAAAAAATCCGTGTTTTTCCCTTGACAAGTAATTTTAATTTTGTAAAGTTTTTCAGATTTTGTTCTTTTGAAATTTTTTAACATCAAAGTGAAAGTATAAACACGAACTCCGCACTTATGCATAAGTGGAGGGGGTGGACAATTCGTATGCATTCGATTAACCTGCCTCGTTAGATGCTCTTGTGCCGTTAGATGTTTATTATCTAATGGTATGCTATCTAACTGGGTGAATGTGATTCGTGGTGTTTTTTCTTGTTTGAAATTTTTTCAAAAATATAAATTAAAGGAGGTGGAATAAAACAATAGTATTTAGTAATTGGCAAAAACCAAATAAGGATCCAGGATCAAGCATCCAGGATCCAGTATAAGGAGGTAAGAAATGAAAAAAGTTTTACTGAATGTTGCTTTAATATCCTGTATCGCCACCGTTTCGGTTGCACAGATTGGCGTTCAGATTCCTGCTTCTTTCAGATACCAAGCTACTGCTGGTACAATTGAGGACGACCTCGACCTAGTTCTCTCTCCTATTGATATTCCAAAGGTAGAAGGGTATCGGCTCTATACATCTTTGAGTAACCTCGTCAACTATGAAGAGGAAATGCTTAATAACTTGAGTGCAAATGAATTTCTGGTAGCCCTATCTGGCAACTTGATTCAGCCAGTTCCTTACCTCAGAACTGCCATTCTCATCCAGCATTGGAAAGAGACCACACTTGGATGGAACGGGATAGACCTGGACGGAGACGGATTTAACGATATGTGGGGATGGGGTCTCATCTCAGGTGATTGGACAGAATGGGAAGACCGTACTGGCGACGACCAATACGATGTGAAGAAGAGAAGACAGGCGAGCAAGGATGATGAGTACATTGAGAAAAAACACACATACATTTTAAACAACAACTACGACCTCGGCGGAGGGATGACCTTTGGTTTGCGTATAGCACAGCAGAATCTGGTTGGTGAAGACAATAATGCAAGTAACGACTTTGACTGGAGTGGTTTAGGTATCAATTTCCCCTTTTCAATAGTGACCTTCGGTGACCCTACCTTCACCAATCACTATACGGTGACAGACATACCGGGCAATACAACGACATTGAAGCAAAATGAGACGGGTGAATTTTCTACAACCGTTAGCGAGCCGACCCTTTCAATCCATGGTGGTGTCACTTACGAAATGGGTGATAAAGAATTTGCAGGCATTCTCGGATTAACCTTCAGTAAAGATAAGACCGAAACAGAAGATAAATTCTCCTCAGCGTATGCAATCGATCCCAGCACGAACCAGAACTATTTCAGTGGAAACCAAACGATTAAATATACCGGTGAGGAGAGCGTCACAGAACTATCCTTAGCGGGACGAGCAAGATGGAATCTGTGGCCAAAGGAGAAGGGCTTCATCGAGGGTGCTGCAGGCGTGATGTTTGGTATGGGCGGCAGTGTTACCGACAAAACGGAGGATAATCTCTATATTACTCAGGACACGCTCAACGCCGATGGAAATATTGATAGAGGGATCTGGGATAATGACTATCTTAGGGATGGCTCCGGAGACATTTCAACAAGAACATACGGCTTTGGTGGAAGGGCGAATGTTCCTCTGAGTAAACCGGTCTTTCTCGGACTCGGTGCCTACTTCAGTTCCTACAACTACGAGAGGACTGTTACATTGACTACCAACAATATCGATAGTTACACCTTCGATGACGGCGATACAGAACCTTCTGACCCTGATGACTATACAGATAGAGCAACGACTGTGGGTAAAGATGAAGAGATATACGAAGAGAAAACTACCTCACTAAGATTCCCTGTTGGACTCGAATATACTTTCGGTAAGAAGAAAGACTGGGTATTCAGAATCGGCGCTGTTCCAACTTTCAACTGGAGTTCAGATGTTACCACTTCCAATGTAATTGAACCGGAGGTTACAACGAATGTTACCACCTACGGTGATGGAACTACTGATACAACAGTAACAGTGGAAGAGGAGTATCAATCCACGAAAGTGAGTGAATTTGAGCGTTGGACAGATACAGATTACATCTATGGTCTCGGCTGGTATCCGACGGATAATTTGCAGATTGACTTCCTCTACTTCTTCGATGGTAGTGGTGCTTTTGAAGAAGATATCTTCGACCTGAGCTTCTTCCGTTCATTGAGATTCTCAATAACATTGAAATATTATTAATTTAGAAGGAGGAAAAGATGAAGAAAAATCTATTCTTGATTTTAATACTGAGTGGTGTTGTCTGTTTCCTTGGATGTGCAAAGAAAGATGAGGACCCTGCCTCTTCTAAAGCGAATGAAAATATTCTCGGACCTCCGAATGTTGACAAGACACCTTTCACCTGTGCAATAAGTGGGAGTCCCTTCATTCTTTCGCCCAGTGCAAAAATAGACTGGCTAGACTCTGAAACATGGATTAAAGTCACATTCAATACAAGGATGAATACTACGGCAAGTGAGAGTGGAATTAAACTTATAAAAGTGGACGGCCATTCAGAAGTCCCTATTACCTGTGAATGGTCAACTGGAGTGAATACTGATTTGATAGTGAAACCACAGACTGATCTTGACAACAACAGATGGTATATCTTCAAGGTAGTCGCTTCGGATGTGGAAGATGTTGCAGGAAATATGATGGACAATGATAACGATGGGATACAGGGTGAAGATCCTGATGATAATGTGTGGGACAGGTTCTTAACTGTCAGGGCGGATGGAAACCCAGGCACCGATTTCTTTTGCGAAGATGACATTAAGCCCCAAATTACACGCGGTCTATACTTTGTCCAGGCGGATACGGAAGTGGTACAGAATTGGATGGATGTAGATATTACAGTCAATTTCGCCGTGGATATTAAAGATTGGGCATACGACGATTCTGGATATGTCGTGCTTAAAAGTGCAAACAGTGCTGGCGACATCAACACGAACACAGTTGTTCTCAAAAAACGGGATAGTGGTGTCAAAGTTCAAGGAGGCGTCAGTTATGAATCGGACACTGATACATCTACCTTTGGTCGTACAGTGTTCGACCCTGATAGTCCTCTTGAGGAAGGCGTATGGTATAAATTCGAGATTTATGGCGATATCGCAGATGTTGCAGGTAACAAACTCGACCCCACTAACATAGTTACTTACACCACAAACTTCTTCACTCACATAGAAAAGACCCTGCCAGCAGTGGATACTTTGCAGTCTCATGCAGACCATTTCACCCTCGTTTTCAACAAACTTATGAACGAGTCTACCATAACAGGTGCTACAGTTAAACTTACAAGTGGAGGTAATCAAGAACCCGGCATATTCTCTTTCGGAAAAATCATTGGTCCAGATGGATTGCAGACAACGGTCTCTTTCTATCCAGTCGACCCGAGCATCACCTCTGGAGATGTCTGGGTATCAAGAACAGTTAAGGACACAGAAGGTTTTATGATGATGTACGACTACTACGATACGTGGTAAGTAGAGACGGAGGTTAGTAGAAAGGGGAACCCATAATGGGTTCCCTTTTTTTCTTCCCCCTTCTGTGTTTTGATCTGTGTTAATCTGTGAAATCTGCGGTCTCTTTTTTCTTGACATTGAATTTTTTATTTTGTAAAAGGAAGTTATGCTCGAGATTATAAAGAAAACGAATATAAATTTTATAGGACATAGAAAAGCAGCCTTTTTATCCTCTGTGGCGCTCATAGTTGTAGGAATATTTTATCTGGTTATAAGGGGAGGACCAAATTACGGAATAGATTTTACCGGAGGCACATTACTCCAATTGCATTTCGATAACCCTATATCTACCGATGAGATCAGACATACACTGTCGAAGATAGGACTTGCAAAGGCTGTCATACAGAGGTTTGGAGCTGAGAACGAATTTCTCATCCAGATGAAAGGCGCACTTTCTAAAGGCGATACTTTGAGCCCCCTCATTGAGGAGATTACTATCAGTCCAAATCCTACACGAGGCGCCAGAGAAGTTCTCATACAGATTTCGGTTAATGACTCGACTACAGGTGGCTCAAAAATAAAAGGCATAACATTATATGTAGATTCTCTAAGACCCACAACAGCCGTCAAGTTTGTCCCTGAAGCTAAGAATGAATTCGATTCATTCAAAGAAATTGCCAAAACTAAACTTTCTATCACTAATCTGAATGAAGGAAAGCATTCTCTCTTTTTTGTCGCCAGGGATGAAGCCGAAAATCTAAGCGCAACAAAAGAGATTCCCCTGTATGTCACGCGAAAGAAAGGAAAAGTCACCTTACATAAGGGTGAATTGGAAAGTAGAATTTATGCACCCCCCCTGACAGGTCTGGCATCGAGGATAATATCTGTAATAAAAAACAGTTTCCCTAAAAATCCTCCAAGGGTGGACAGAGCAGAGACTGTGGGACCAAAGGTGGGAAGCGAACTCCAGAGGAAAGCGATCCTCACAGTGCTTTTAGGCATGTTGGTAATGTTGATATATATATCTCTTCGATTCGATTTCAAATTTGGCGTTGGTGCTATTATTGCACTCTTCCATGATATCTTAGTAACTTTGAGTATATTATCTTTTCTAAATAAAGAAATCACCCTTCCTATAATTGCCGCTTTTCTTACAATCGTAGGTTATTCCATCAATGATTCCATAGTGGTCTCTGACCGAATACGGGAGAATAAGAAATCTATGAGGGGGGAGGGGATTGGAAAGATCATAAATGCAAGTATAAATCAATGTCTATCCAGAACTATCATCACCTCACTCACTACTATAATCGTGGTGACAGCGATACTCTTGTTCGGTGGGAGGGTAATATCCGACTTCGCTTTTGCTCTATTAATAGGTGTGATAGTCGGCACCTACTCTTCCGTATTTATACTCTCACCCATTGTCTATGAATGGGAAAAGAAATGATAACATTTCAAGATATAATTAAGAGGCTTAATGAGTATTGGTCGAACTACGGATGCGTCATTTTTCAGCCGTATAATTCTGAAGTCGGTGCAGGAACATTCAATCCTATTACATTCTTAAGGGTCCTTGGACCAAAACCATGGAAGGTTGGCTATGTTGAGATATCAAAACGCCCAAAGGATGGAAGATATGGAGCGAATCCTATCAGATTTCAACAGCACTTCCAATATCAGGTAATCATCAAACCATCACCGGACGATTCACAAGGGATCTATCTTAAGAGTCTCCAGCGTATAGGTCTAAAACTGAAACAACATGATGTTAGATTTATCGAAGGTGACTGGGAGTCACCTACCCTCGGTGCATGGGGACTCGGATGGGAGGTATGGCTTGATGGACTTGAAATATCACAGTTCACATACTTTCAACAGGTCGGGGGCTTAGACCTGGAGGTAATACCCGTTGAACTCACCTATGGACTGGACAGAATCGCTATGGTGGTGCAGAAGAAAAAGAGTGTATACGATGTAGTATGGTCGAATGGAGTCACATGGGGTGAGTTATACCACCAGAATGAAGTCGAGTTTTCAAAATTCAACTTTGAAGAAGCGGATGTGGAACTTTACCTAACACTTTTCGATAGATTTGAGGATGAGGCTAAACGTTTTTTAGATATGGGAATTATATATCCTGGATATGACTATGTGCTAAAATGTTCACATATATTCAACATCTTAGATGCCAGAGGAGCGATTTCGGTTGCTGAGAGGAAGAATTATATAGCGAGGGTTAGAAGATTAGCACGCAGGGCAGCATTGGGCTGGACTGAACTGCAGGGGGGAAGATGTACGCAATAGTTGAAACTGGAGGCTTCCAGTTTAAAGTTGAAAAAAACACCAAGGTCAGGCTTCCAAAATTCGATGCAGAGAAAGATTCAGTCGTCAAAATAGATACTGTTCTTATGATAAAGGATAATGGGACAGTATTGATAGGTAAGCCATATATAAAGGACGCGTGTGTGGAAGGAAAGGTGCTTGGACACGGAAAGGCGGAGAAGATAATAGTCTTTAAATATAAAAGGAGAAAGAAATACAGGAGGAAGAAGGGACACCGTCAGCAATATACAGAGATACTCATAACCGATATAAAACCGCCAGAAACTGCAGAGAACACTGAGAAAAAAACAGAGAGAATCTCTGAAGAAAATGATCTCAAATAATGCTTAAAAAGAAATCCCAAATTCAAGTGAATACCAATATTTCACTCTTTAGGTTAATGAAGACATGCTCTTTTGGAATTTGGAAATTGGGATTTACTTTGGATTTTGTATTTGGTAATATTGGGATTTCTCTGGGAACTTTGCGATTGCAAAGGAGGGGAAGATGTTTACAGGTTCATTGGTCGCTTTAGTTACACCATTTAAGGATGGGAAATTGGATGAGGAGGGATTGAGGGCAAATATAGATTTCCAGATTAAAAATGGAACCGATGGTCTCGTCGTATGCGCAACGACTGGCGAGTCGCCTACACTCACAGAGGAAGAGAAAGAAATCATCATAAAAATATCTGTAGAAATATGTGATGGGCGAATTCCTGTCATCGCCTCAACCGGCACAAACTCAACCGTAAAAACTTTGAAAGCAACAGAAAGGGCAAAAGAACTCGACGCCTCGGGTGTATTGGTCATAACGCCTTATTATAATAAACCAACACAGGAAGGGCTCTATCAGCATTTTAAAGCCGTAACCGATGAGGTTGATATACCCGTAATTGTTTATAATGTTCCAGGAAGGACTGGTGTCAACATTCTGCCATCCACAGTCAAAAGAATAGCCGAGTTCAAAAACATAGTTGGAATAAAGGAGGCGAGCGGTGATTTAAATCAAGTCTCTGAAATCATACAGCTATGCAACGATAGTATAACAGTTCTTTCCGGGGACGATTCACTCACCCTTCCAATACTCGCTGTGGGGGCAAAGGGGGTTGTATCTGTCATCGCAAACATCGTCCCAGGTGACTTGAAATCTATGATTGAAGCCTTTAACAGAGGTGATTTTCAGAAAGCGAGGGAACTGCACAATAAACTCTTCCCACTTACAAAAGCGATATTCTATGAAACGAATCCGATACCTGCAAAGGCGGCGATGGAACTATTAGGAATGGCAGCAGGTGAACCGAGACTGCCTCTGGTAAAAATAAGCAAAGCCAATGAAGAAAAACTCAAAAAATCTCTGACTGAATATGGAATTTTAAACTAATGTTTAATCTTATTTTTGGTTTAATCTGTGTTTACCTGTCCATACGGATCTTAAGATGTTCATCTGTGGTTAAAAAATAAAAGGAGGATAGAAATGGCTGAATTGCTCAATTTAGAAAAATTGCATCCATCTGCAAAGACTATTTTGAAACCCTATATTAAGAATCTACTCGACATACTTGGCAGTAATGTTAAATCTATCATAGTCTTTGGCTCAGGGATTACAAAAGATTTTATCCCTAAAAAGTCCAATATCAATCTGCTCGTCGTCTGCAAACAGGTAGAGATTGCTGGCCTTAAGAAGAGTCTAAAACTGATTTCCAAAGGTAGAAAGAAGGGGATAGTTGCCCCTCTATTTTTGACAGTGAAACATATGGATACTTCATCCGATGTCTTTCCAATTGAGTTTCTTGAGATGAAAGATTTTCATCTACTAATCTATGGTGAAGAAGTTTTTGACTCTCTCGAGATTGGAACAGAGAACCTCAGGTTGGAATGTGAGGAACAACTGAAAGGAAAGTTGATTAGACTCAGGCAGGCATATCTGGAGAGTGGTAGGAGTGTAAAACAGATGGGAGCAATCGTAGTCGAATCCCTCACCTCTCTCATTCCCGTTTTCAGGGGTATGCTCCGTCTGCTCGACAAAAAAGTTTCGGCAGAAAAAGAAGATACGATCAATGAGGTAAGCAGAGAGTTCGGAACAAACTCTGCACCTCTTGCGGATGCACTCGCGATTAAACTCGGCAAGCGAAAGCTCAAAAAGGATGAGATGGAAGAATTTTTGAATAGATACCTCACCGAGATTCAAAAATTGGCGGTAGCGGTTGACCAGCTAAAAAGAACTGAAAAGGTGGTTGAATGAAATTTCGTTCATCCTTGGGTATTTTTGCGTTAGTAATCCTCTTCCCACTTGCATCTTTACCTCAGAGTTATCCTGAACCTGTAGGTTATGTCAATGATTTTGCAGGGGTCATCTCAGCAGAATATGAGAGAAAACTTACAGAATTAGCTAAACAGGTAGATGCAAAGACCACAGCCGAGATTTCCATTGCAACAGTGCAAACCGCCCTGCCGCAGTCTATAGATATGTATGCGGTCGAACTCTTCACACGCTGGGGTATTGGAAAGAAAGGAAAAGATAACGGTGTATTGATCGTCCTGGCAATCGATGAGAAAAGGGTATGGATAGAGGTAGGTTATGGTCTTGAAGGTCCTCTGCCAGATGGGTTCAGTGGTGAGATATATCGTCAGTTTCTAAAACCAAAATTTGCTGAAGGTAAATTTGGCGAAGGGTTATGGCTGGCTACCACCAACATAGCTCGAAAGATAGGTGAGGAATACGGTGTGGAGATAGGCGGAGTAGAGTCAGTTCCACCTGTCAAAGCAAGACCTAAGCGTCCTCGATTCTTTTCATTCCTACCAATACTCATAATCCTCTTCATAATCTTTGGTGGGAGATTAGGATTTTTGCCGTTTCTACTACTTCTTGGATTGTCAGGTCGTCGGGGATACTGGAGCAGCGGGACATTTGGTGGAGGGGGAGGATTCAGCGGAGGATTTGGCGGTTTTGGTGGTGGGTCATGTGGTGGCGGAGGTGCAGGTGGGGGATGGTAACCGAAAAAAGGAGGTAAAAAATGAATAAAAATATAATCATCATTTTAATCATAATCGCCATCGTGGCAGTCGTTGTAGGGACAGTAATATCATACTACAACAGATTCGTCTCTCAGAGTGAAAAGATAGATGTGGCATGGGCACAGGTGGAAAACCAACTGAAAAGGAGAAATGACCTCATTCCAAATTTGGTCAGCACAGTAAAAGGATACATGGGACATGAAAAAGAGGTCTTTACTCACATTGCAGATTCGAGGGCAAAACTCGCAGGAGCTAAGACTATCCCAGAAAAGATCAAAGCACATCAGGAACTCGGAGGGGCACTCGGGCGATTGTTAGTAATCGTTGAGCGGTATCCAGATTTGAAGGCAAATCAATCATTCAACAAACTGATGGATGAACTCTCGGGGACAGAGAATAGAATTGCAGTGGAAAGGATGCGATACAATGAGAGGGTAAAAGACTACAATATGTCGATAAAGCGTTTCCCGGGTAAAGTCTTCGCATCTATGTTCAACCGCCTGCCAGCGACTTATTTCGAAACACCTGAAGAAGAGAAAGAAGTCCCAAGAGTAGAGTTTTAACGATCTTGGCGCCAGACTTTACTATTGATGACAAAATATGTCATGTAACCAAAGACAGGTTCTAGTAAGGTTTCTCGCTTTCGCACGAAAGTGAGAAAAAGAAGATAATGGATTTGTTAGTTCATATATTTAAGGCTGTAAGTAATGAGAATCGGGTCAAGATTATTAAGTTTTTGATTCAAAATGGTGAGGTTTCGGAATATTTGACCTGCATTTTAGGGTCAGTCCACCAAATTACAAAACTCGGTGCCCTCCCATACGGCGACTGTTGTTAGTCAGAGACCTGTCTATTGCACAACATCCCATAAGGAGTCTGTGACCGTATGGAACGGATCCGTAGGGATATAGGAAGACTTTTTTAGAATTCTCTTTGATGTTTAAATAGTCGTGTTATAATCCAAAAAGAAAAAATTTAAGTTTACACCTGCCCCCATGATAGGATCCAATTGATTGACCAAGTGTCATTGCGAGGAGCAAAGCAGAGCCTGTCCTGAGCAAAAGCGAAGGAAAGCAATCTCCTATCATTTCCCTTTTGTCATTGCGAGCCCATACTGGCGAAGCAATCTCGTAGCATTTTTGTGTTCCATCATTCTAACATGTTAGAATCATCGAATGATAAATTTAGAAACACCCCAAACACTTTCTCACTTTCTCAAGAAAGTGAGAAAGTAGATTATGGTGCTGAATGAAGTTCCCCGATCCGTGTTCATCCGTGTCAACATCAGCGGTACTCCGTATTTTCTTCTTGACATTTCTACATTTAGCAGCAATATAAATCCTAACTCGATATCCGTATGGAAAAGAGAAATTCTTATTCGTGTAATTCGTGTGTTTCGTGGGTTATATTTAGCAGTAATATAAATCCCGATTCGTGTTCTTTGGAACGTCAAGAGCTGGGACTAAAATGGCGGTAATAAAGGCATTGAAAAAGTTTAAAAGTTTATGCCTGTCCCCATGATAAGATCAAGGCTTAACACCAGGATCAAAATGGCAGTAATAAAGGTATTGAAAAAGTTTAAAAGTTTATGCCTGTCCCCATGATAATGTCTGACACCAATTTTGTTTCAAGTTCAGGAAAATGGTGGAAGGATGACATTGTTAAACATTGGAGAAAAAAGGTGCCATAAATATAGGGCTCTGTCTCTATGTTTTTCGGAAGACCCAGAAAAGACAAATAAATGGACGCTGTCCCTATTATCTAATTTGAATGAAGTTACTTGACAAATTTTTAAAATAACTTATATTTAAAGAGTTGAACAGAATAAGGAGGAATAATGCAACAAACAATAGAGAAACAAATTATGGCGGAATTGAAAGAGTTGCCTGACTCATTAATCTCGAAAGTTTTGGTTTATATAAAAGATCTCAAACAGAGCAAAAGTATATCTGCGATGCTTCAAGAAATGTACAGAAGTGGCGTCCTTTGGAACCTCCCGAGGAAACATGCACCGAGTTTCAGTCCAATAAAAGGCAAAGGTAAACCTGCTTCTCGTGTGTTAGTAGAAGACATCCGATGAGATTGTACTTCCTTGATACAAGTGCTCTTGTAAAACTCTACTACCAAGAAAAAGGTAGTAAATTAGTATATAATATTCTTACAGGAGAGGGCACATTCTGTATATCATCCCTGGCATATCCTGAGCTAATTGCAACTTTCAGTCGAAAGGTAAAAGCGAAAGAAATTAACATTAATGACTTTGATAATATAATTAGTACCTGGAAAGTGGATTACAAAAGCCTATTTGCTGTTGTAGGTATTGGTAATGAGATAATTGATTATGCAGGTTCGCTTGCAGAGAAATATGCTCTAAAAGGAGCTGATGCTATACAACTTGCGTGTGCTTTTGAAATAAAGAAAAGAATAGAGAAAAGTAAATATGAAGATGTAGATTTTATTTTGGTATCTTCTGACAAAGAACTTTTAGAAGCAGGAGATTCAGAAGGATTTGAGACATTAAATCCAGAAGAAGGTGTATAGTTTAAGAATTGATTCCAACGGTATATATTCTGAAAGACATGACAGGGAAAATTTTAGCATAATATTATGAAACACAAGAAATTACGGAGACCTGAAGCCATTTACTCATTAAAAGCAACAAACCAACCTGCATTTAATCCAAGTGGTTGGGGAAATATAAACAAATATATTAATATTACAAATAGGAAGACCTAGAAAAAGACAAATAAATAGCCGCTGTCCCTATTTTCTTCTAAAGAATATTTGACCTGATAAAGATGCACATAAAGGACAGACGAAAAGAATAATGAGGTTTCTCGCTTTCTTGCGAAAGCGAGAAAGTGGATTATAGGACTGGATATCAAAAATCTAACCAGAAAGTTTGTCGGTCTTGTTGCTGTTGATGATCTATCCTTCCCTATTGAGATTGGTTAGCGGTCATCGTTTTTTTATTGACATTTCTATATTTAGCAGTAATATAAATCCTAACTCGATATCCGTATGAAAAAGAGAAATTCTTATTCGTGTAATTCGTGTGTTTCGTGGGTTATATTTAGCAGTAATATAAATCCCGATTCGTGTTCTTTGGAACATCAAGAGCTGGGACTAAAATGGCGGTAATAAAGGCATTGAAAAAGTTTAAAAGTTTATGCCTGTCCCCATGATAAGACAGGACCCAAAAAGACAATTCTTGGAAAGGAAAAAGAGCAAGGTGCAAGAAGAGAAAAAGAGTTTTGAGAAAAAATATCAAAAGATCAAAGATGCACTGCAACAAATAATTCTTAATACGAAAGGAGGAGAATAATGTCGTTTTGGACAAAAATCGAGATAGTAATACTAATAATTCTTGGAATCGCTGCGGTAATATCAATGGTAATAGCAATAAGAACATTAGCCCAATTTAAGAAGATGGAAAAGGGAAAAGGGAAACTAACAAAGGACTTTGCAGGGAAATTGAAGACATATTATGTTTCTTACAGGAAAGATTGGTTCAGACTTGTGTTATCTTTGGAATACATTTTTAGATACGACATAAAACCTGAAGATCGAAAGAAGATTATAGAAGGTGTGCAAGAATTGAAGAGTCCTCCCGAGAGACGGGGTGCCCTTTCTGAGTTTGATATACCTTTTGCAGATAGAGACATAGCTCGAGAAAATTTGCAGGGAATCGTTTCTGAAGAGCTTAAAATACCCGCTGACAACATCGAGGAGGTAGACTGTATAAAAATATTGAACGACTATTATAAGATTTGTGCTCAGATTGATGCGCTGGAAAGAGTGAAACAATTTGTCCCAGATTCGGGCAAATCTGAATGGCAAGAAGATATAGATAAATTGAGAAAAGAACAAAAAGAGATA
>JAUXAN010000062.1 GCA_030619885.1 bacterium | reverse complement strand
TAGTTCTGCTCTATTCATAAGGACAGGAAATTTCGGCATAGGGCCCTTCGATGGTCTGCCTGGCATCGGGGGCATAAGAAAAAGACTGAAAAAAAGATATGAAATCAGCGTATTCACTGTTTAATAAACACCATCTTCTTTATAGAGGTGAAATCGCCTCTGCTTGCACCCGTATGGGCCTCTAATCTGTAAAAATAGACCCCACTGGAAACTCGATTGCCATAAGTATCCTTACCATTCCAGACTACTTCGGTGATCGGTGATCGGTGATCGGTTATCGGGAAGGTGCGGACAAGTCGACCGACCGAATCATATATCTTGAGCACTACGTGTCCGCAGGATCCGTTGGACTGGTCATCGGTTATCGGGTCTCGGTTATTAGGTAACGAATAACGAATAACGGTGAACGAGGTAAATGGATTCGGGAACGCTTTTACATAGAAAGACCTCACAACAGGTATTATACCCACAACAAAAGTCTCGCATTCCGAATTTCCTGTGAACGGTTCCACATTTCCTGCAGAGTCTACTGCACCCGCTTCAAAGTAATATTTCTTTTTAGGTTCACCATTGAATACTGCACTCTGTTTGGTATGATTTTTGAGCCAGTCTTCCCATTCACCACCCTCTTCTTTCACCCTTATATTGTATCCTGCAACTCCAGATAGTGTATCTTTGCCTGCTGTCCAGTTCACCACAAAGTTACAATCATAGACTGTGTCAGGTGAGGAACATATAGAACTCTCCGGTGGGGTTGAATCGTATCTGAGATAAACAAAACTATTTTCCCAATAACGAACATTACCATCTTTGTCTTTAAACCACAGATACAGAACATTCTTACCTTCTGTTTTAACATTTATACTGCAGGGTGGTGTGGGGGATAGGGTCTGGGTAGTATCATAACTGCTATTTGGATATGAATTCAGTTTACAATAGACCTTAGAAATTCCATTTACAGGATTCAGCCAGTTCAATATAAATGAGGGATTGTTGGTCCATAAACTTGGGTTAGTTCCGTCAGCCGTAAGATTTATAGGTTTCAATCCCGAAAACTCTGGTTCAACACTTTCGATGCTCACATCATCGATATAAAAACCTTCTTTGGCAGGTTCCCAGTCGCTTACAAATCTAAACCTCACCATAAATGAATCGCAAGGAAAGAAAGAAGAGAGGTCATAACTAACTTCTGTCCAATCGTTTCCCATTAAGAATGAATCAGGAAGGGCACCACCACTACCGATGAAATCCAATCTAACCCATTCATCGCCATCGAATACTTCAACATATATTCCATTAACACCATAAATCGCAACATCAAACCAATGCCAGAAACTTAGATAGGAATTTTGCGGCAAAAATACAGGCTTCGTATAGAGAGATTGTTTGCAATTGTTATAGTAGGTGTAACTGACGGTGTTTCCACAATACCAGCTGGAACTTCCTGAATATGCCCGTTTTGTTATGAGATGCCAATAAACATCTGATGACCAGTTATCTGCTCCATTTTCCATATCATCAAAAAAACCTGTCTCTCCAATCGTGAACAGAAAACTCTCATAAAAGTGTTGACCTTCAGAACCAGAGACATCTAACATCATATTAGAATAGAGTGGGTGTGAGAGTGTAGAATCTATCTCGATGAGAAATGATTGAGTTTTTATGGAGCCGACCCCGATGTCTCCATATATTGCTTCATTTTTAATTGACACGAATGAATCAGTTGCGCAAAGTTTCGCTCTAACATTCATCGCTTTTCCTGAACCGGAGTTTTTCAAATTCACATTCAGATAAACCATCTCTCCTGGTTCAGCAATCCCGTTATTATTCCCCAAAGAATCAACGATCGAATAGCCGCTATATACGATTATCGGTGATACAACTTCTATACCTATCACCTCATCCCATACTCTTCCAACACCATCATTTATATCAAATGAGAAATGAGAGATATGACCATTGGGACAATCTGACGAAACTATGAAACGATAATCTGCAAAGGAAGTATCTGTTATGTCACCGAAGCCTTTAATACTGTCCACTATAGTAATATACTTATCTTCTGTCCTTAAAATCCCTATAACATTTCCAGATGGATTACCGCCTCCATTTTCAAGGAGAATTCTCAATACAAGTTTTTCACCTGGATTTATTTCACCATTACTGTTGCCAAATCTATCATCCACACCAAAGCCTTTTACATAAAGGTAAGGGGTTTCGGAAACTATTTTAATATTCTCTTCGTAAGGGATGCAGTTTTTGGCTGTAACTGTTACAGATAGACTGCCCGGCGAAGCTGGGGAAATATGGAATGATACCTGTCCTGAATTATCTGTATAGTCAGCCACATAAACTTCATCATTCATTATACAGACCAGTCCATCATAGACTGGTTGGGAATTTTTACTTACGGTTATATTTACAAGATTTTCACCCACGGGGATAGTTTCTGGATGTTGAACTAGCAAATTTTCTGGGATATCCGTCCATATTGGAAGTTCAGGGTCGCCTAAAAGATTTAATTCATATTCACACCACCTGTAAACATTGCTGTCCTGTGAGTATGGGACAAAAGATGCCTTTGCAAATGCTGTTGCTTCGCCGAGGTGATGAATATCAAAATTGAATACCTGGTTGAAGAATTCAAAATCGAACCTATCTGAATACCCGTAACCAGGATTCCCGGGCGAACCCCACCCATATCTTGAGTTCCCTATGAATGCTACACCACCACCTAAAGGATTGTTCAAAAAATGCTCAGCAATACAGTCATAGTCGAATGCAGCGGGCCAGCACCCGATAGAATAGAGGATAGAATATTTAGACCCATTGGTGAGGGAATCTACATCCGAAATATAGAGATAATCACTCCCCTCTTCTCCACCTATTCCCATCCTATCTTTATGGGCATGTCCATCGTGATTTACAATACTATACCCTTCATTCAATGCATCCAGCACGGTTGCCCTATACTCGTTTCCATCCCTCTCATACAACTTCTTTATATAAAACCTTTCTGGAACAGACAAATCATCTATCATATCTTTGGCGATACCCTGGTCTGTATAGATGTCCCACCATAAGATTTCTGCGAGGAAGAGCAGCTTCGTTTGATAATCTGTGGGCGGATTTTTCTCATAGGTGAGAACCTTATCTACAAAGGTTTGTGCTTCTATCAGATTCTCTACAGGTGCCCTTCCTACGAACACATCTGGAAACATATCCACAGAGTCAGCAACTTCACCGAAGATTGTATCACCATCTGCGTTCCAATTTCCATCCAGGTCAGAGTAATACAAATCGCAGGGGAGATCATTGCCAGAATTCTGTTGGCAGTCCATAGCATAGACTACCCGATGGGGAACTATCTCTGTATCCCCACCAAGTAATACCCAACTTATTCCCCAATTCTGATATGCATCAATTATGAAATACCGGAGTTTCTCTGCATTATCTACACCGCTGTAATTTGCATATATAGAATCGGTAGTAACAACTTTTGCTCTTATCCCCTTTTTCGTTTTCCATGCTCCGAGTCTGTCAAAGATGGTATCGAGCTCTGATGAGGTTATTATTACATAATCATATTCGTTATTAAAAGGCATTCTTAGGGGAACATATTCAGGATTTTTGACAAAATTTTTAACAGTTGTGTCAAAAGACTTTCTGAAATGTTTTTTGCTAAAAATAGAAGTTTTATGCGAAGTGAAAATTTTCACCTTGACCTCTCTATTTAAAATGACCGTCTTTTTCGATGGAACATATTGCAATGGATGGATTAAAAAAGACGCAATCTGATGCCCCCCCAAATTGTTAGTTCCTCTATATTCGACTATATCTTCAGGATAGGGGAGAGCCGAGTTATATATTGTTTCCTTTGGTTCAACGAACTCAGTTACCTCTTTGCTTAAAACTCTTGGTGGTTGGGCAGGATAGATTAAAAAGTTTTCTTGGAGGGTTTCTTCCTTGCGGGTAAAGTTAAAACTATCCATTTTTGAATCGGGTGGCAGGTAGATATGAATTAATTTAGATGGTAGTTGAGGCTCGCCAATTTTGTCTGACAAGTTTCCACCTTTTAACCTGATTATGTCATAATTCTCAATTTTGTCGGTCAGAAAATCTTCTCTATGGAACACAACCATTTCTCTAATCACCTCTCCATTTAAATTACCTGCTATTAAGAAAAAAATTAACCCACAGTCGCAGGCCCGTATGGGAGAACACAGAGTTCGCTGGGAGTATACAAAGGAAAGATATAGGAATTTTCTAAACACGAATAAAATATATAGAAAGGTGTAAAAAAGTCAACAGAGAAAAAGGGAAAATCCCTTCCAGCCGGACGGGACGTATGACTGTGGGTTATATTTTCTTACAGATCAAGGGGAAAATGGCCAAAAATATAGAAACTTTTTAAACACGAATATGTGAACCCCTAAAATATTTTTTTCACAGAGTGTCTGAATCACAGCGACTGTTATACATATGAGATCTTGTCCCGTTTTCTCTTTCTCGCTATCTTCTTTGCTGCTCTGGCCGGAGCAGGCTTCACCGTAGGTGCCTCCTCCACCTTCGGTACCTCGATTTTTTCCTCCGCTTTTGGCACCTCTACCTTTTTCGGTTCGGCTCTGGCATGCTTTATAAGCGTTGGTATCTCTACCTTCCCAAGTTTCAGATTTTTTAGTCTCTCTGCTACATCTAAAAAACTTATATCTCTGGTATAAATCTCCTCATATTCTGCAATTGCATCTTCGGTACTACCCTTTTTTTCATACGCAAGTCCCAAATGGTACCTGATTCCAAAATATTCTCCTTCACTATGCCCTTTTATTGATAGTCCATTCTGCAGTTGTTTTATTGCAAGGTCAAGCTCATCTTTTTCTGAAAAACATACACCAAGCATCTCGTATGACTTCAATTTTTCTTTTTCACCCTTCAATGATTTCTGAAATTCGGATATCGCCTCATCAATTCTGCCCATCTCCTTGAAAGATATCCCCAAATCATAATGGGTAGCGTAGTCGTCTTCAGGAATCTGTTTCTTAATCCCTGCCTTAAACTCTTCCATCAAGTCCTCTAAGGTAATCAATCCCTCTTGTTTAGTGGGCTCTTCTACGACTTTAAACTGCGGTTTATCCTCGAGTTCGTCCCTCACTACCTTTCCGTAATCTATCAATCCTTCGCCCTTTGTTTTGCTCTCTGCTGGATGTGGTGCAGCTGAGGATAGTGATGAAAGTCTTAATTTTGCCTCATTGTTGTTCGGGTCCATAGATAGCACCTTCTTGTAGATAGACTCCGCAGGTTTCATTGCACCCTTATTCCTCAAGGCATCGCCCAATCCTAAAGAGGCGCTTAATATTCCATCTTTATCGTTAAGTTTGTTATAGACTTCAACCAATTTCTGATAGGGTCTTATCTCGTCCGGTCTCAATTTTGTTATCTCTAAAAATGCCTTCTTTGCATCCTCGTAAGATTTCTCTTCAAGGAAACTTTCTGCAGCTTTGTAAAAATTATCAACCGCATCCACAGTAGAACCCGATGCCTTATACAGATTTGCCTTATCCATATAACTTTCAGTACCTAATGCTTCTGTAACAGACGGTTCCGCCTCCTCAACTTTCGCTTCTATCGGACGCACTTCTTCCTTTGGAACTACTTCTGTCACCTCTTCTCTTGGGATAGGGACTACTTCCGAGCCAGATATTTCATTTATCAAATTATTAATCTCCTCTACTTCCTCATCTCTGCCCTGTTCTTCATAAAGTGAGGAGACTTCTTTAAGTTGATTTATTGCCGCATCTGTTTTTTCCATCGTTATATATTCATCGACGAGTTTCATTCTGATCCCGACATCTTTTGGTCTTATGTCAATCAATTTATTGTAAGCATCGAGCACTTCTTTGTAATCGCCTTCATCCTTTTTTCTTTTAATGTAATCCATCATAATTGAGGCAGCCTGTCCAACCAACCCCTGCTCAATGTATAACTCCGCAAGTCTGGTATAAACGGAAGAGCGGCTAGGATTTATCCTCAACACCTTCTTGCAAACGGCAATGGCATTGTCGTAGTAGGCATCCTGCATAAAGAGTTCAATCGCTGTCTCAAACTCGGTCACCGCCTTGGCATCCTCCCCCATCCTTCTGTAGGCATCACCGATGAGGTTAATCGTTTCAGCGTTATTGGGTTCTGAAGCCAATATCTTTCTGTACTCTTCGATGGCTTTTTCGTATTCACCCTTGGCAGCATACTTCGCTGCTTTCGCCTTTATCGTTGCAATATCTGTTTGGTTTGCCATATTAGTTTTAAGATTTTAGTTTAAAGTTCTCTGCTACTTTTTCGATTAATGATTCATCCACTATATTCTTTTTTAAAATATATCCTTCAAGTAGTCCATTATCGCATATAGAATTTATGAGTCTTGGACATCCTGTAGAATATTTGAATATCAAATTATAAGCCCCATCCGTGAAAATCGTCTCTTTCCCACCAGCCACAGAAAGTCTGTGGATTATATAGTTTCTGGAGGATTCAGAAGATAGAGTGTGCAATTCGACTCTCATCGCAATCCTCTGAGACAGAGGGCGGTTGGTGTTTAGACTATCCTCAAGGGCTGGTAGTCCGCTCAAAATGAAGGTTATAAGTCGTGTATCCGACAGTTCTAAATTTAAAAGTCCTCTCAGTTCTTCAAGATGTTCTTCATTTTTCAACTTATTCGCCTCATCTATCAACAAGATGGGTCTCTTATTCTCCTTTCTCAATTGCATCAACCTTCTTGAAAGTTGATTCACTAACTTCATCTTATCTGTTCCCATCTCTCTCATTCCTAAAAGCCAGCCTATTTTCTGTAAAAACCATTCAGGTGAAAAGTCCGAATGGGTAAGAACCAATAATCCTTCTATGAACTTGCCATCTTTTCTCAGTTCAGAAAGCAGTTTTCTCGATAGGGTAGTCTTACCCGTTCCTATATCTCCTGTAAGAACTGCCAGTCCCCTCATCATAGATGCGCTATGCATCAACCTTATCATAGCATCGTGATGTTCAGGAGAATTGTAATAGAATCTGGGGTCGGGTATATTTGAAAAGGGTTCG
Organism: bacterium; assembly: GCA_030619885.1. GTDB lineage: Bacteria > Hydrothermota > DG-26 > JAUXAN01 > JAUXAN01 > JAUXAN01. Next base: position 2,661 of record JAUXAN010000062.1, on the reverse strand, counting down.
TACAAAAAATTATAGTGTGCTTCGTAACTCAAATCTTCCTCCTTCAGACAAAAGATATGTTCTCTTCGCTTCCTATAATCTCAAGTTTTTCCTCTTTTAAAACTGGTTCTTCAGCCCCTAATATTTCCTCTACAAGCGCAACTTCAGAAACCATAGATTTTTCGAGTTCTTCTGTCAACTTTTTTGCATCTTTATAGTTCGGGTCGATCTCAATCACCTTTTTCAGTTCACTTTTTGCTTTCTCTAAGTTCTCCATTTCTTTAAGAACAAGTGCTAAATTGTAATGTAGAGGTAACTGTTTCATCTCATCTACACCATCTATCTTGAGCGCTTCATTCAATGCATCTATTGCATTTGGATAGTCGTTCTTTTTCAGATAACAGTCACCAATTTCTCTGTAAGAGTTGAACCTGATCTCTGATGATGGAGATTTTGCTGTCGTTTCGAATTTTGTTATAGCATCGTTTAGCAGTCCAACCTTCTTAAATGCAGTCCCCACAGAGAATTTTTTTTCTGGATTATCTTTTAACTTTGATGATGCGATAGACTTCAAATCTTCGAGGAGGCCAAATACATCTTTGGTAGGATAAAGATTTAGTAGCACTTGAATCACTTTTTTGAGTTCACCGAGTTCTTTATCACTCGGAAAGAGTTTTGCTGTCTTTTCACATAACTCCTTTGCTTTTGAATGTTTACCAGTCCGTATGAATCCTGTTATCGCATGCTTGTAGTTCTCAAAAGATTCATCGGGTGAGCCAATTTCATAGAGAAGATTAGCCATCTCGGCAGTATCTTCTGGACTCATCTCTTCGCTAAATGGAAGATTCAAAAATCGAATACCCTTTGCGAGTTCATCTTCCTTCTCCTTATTCCCATTCTTTCTATATCCTTCCATAGCAGAATTAAGCCACTCGAGTGCTTTCTCTCTTTTTCCTTCTGCAAGGTAAATTTTTGCCATAAGGTATTTCACTTCTAAATTCCCATCTAATCCATTTATGACACTTTCGTAGATATATATTATCTTATCTTTCTTTTTCTTCTCCATCAGTTCATCAACATAGGACAGAACGTATCCCATACCTTCTTTTTGAAGCCCAATTTTTATGTACAACTCCCCTAATTTTGGATATAGAATGCGCATATTTTTATCAAGGTTTATTATCTTTTTTGTGAGCGATATAGATTTCAGATAGAGCCCATTCTTTTCATATTCCGCTCCTGCCTTCTGATAACTTGCTATTGCTTCAATCATACTCGACTTTTGGAGGTAGAGGTCACCAAGTTTATGGTGTAGTTCAGGGTTATGCGGTTCCATCTCGCTCTGTTTTTTATACTGTTCTATATCGCTATCTATATTCATTTTTTAAATCTATCAGATGCGATCGCATCTATCCTCTGTTTTATCTTTCTGCTTTCCTTCTCTACTTTTTTGAGAGAAGCCTTTACCTTCTTTTTAAATTCTTTATCCTTAATCGATAACAGATTGACAAGGACATTATACTCCGCACCTTTCCTCGCTGCTTCAAATTGAAGTCCAGCAGAGATGGCATCGGTTATAGCATTCACATTCCCGAATTTTACACAACTTTCTGCAAGCGAAATTCCTTCTGTAGATTTTTCTGCAACTTTGAGTGGGACGGTAGCTGCTACTTTCAGTGATTGCTCAATTTTGCTCTCATCCTTAGACTTGTATGCGAGGGTCACATTTATAAATGCTTCAGCATCTTCTTCAATTGCTCTATGCATATATTCTCTAATAGAGAGAGCCTTTTTGAGTATATCCTCCATCCGTTTCCAATTTGTTTCGTATTTTTTCTTTCCTATTGTCAGTTGACAGACCATTGAGACGAGGGATGCGCCGAGTGTACCTGATAGTGCAGCAACGCTTCCACCCCCAGGTGTAGGTTTACCAGAAGAGAGCTCGGCAAGGAAATCATCCAGACCTTCCCTCCCTTCCAATTTTGTCTCGAGTATCTGTTCAGTTTTAAAATCATCAAGTCTGAGAAAATATTTTGCAGCATCGACCACTGCGTTTAGAGGAACGAGCCCTACTATCTCACTTCCGACCACAGGGACACCGTATCTTTCCGCTTCCCTCTTTACAAGGTCGAAAGCACGAAAGATGGAGGTTTTTTCATAGTTCGTTAGATTCATCGATACCTGAACTATCCCTTTTTCTTTTATTTCAAACCCGAGTGCTTTAACGAACCTGAATCCTCCTCCTGAAAATCTCACCGCCTTCGCTATTGCCTTCGCAATGTTCACATCCTGTATCCCTAGGTTCACATTATATGCGATTAGGGGATACCTTGCGCCAATGACTATTGCCCCCGCTGTTGGATGGACCTTTGGTTCACCAAAATCTGGATGTCTTTCTGGATTTCTTATGCTCTCCTTCAATCCCTCGAATTCACCTTTTCTTATTTTTTCCAGATTTCTCCGTCCTTCACTCCTCGCTGCTTCCTCATAGAGGTAGACAGGTATGGAGAGTTCTTCCGAAACCCTTTTACCCAGACTTTCAGCAAGTCCGACACATTCTTTCATCGTTATCCCCGATATAGGAACGAATGGGACTACATCTGTTGCACCGAGTCTTGGATGCTCACCCTTATGCCTGTTTAAATCTATCAATTCAGAGGCGCGCTTCACACTATTGAATGC
>JAUXAN010000023.1 GCA_030619885.1 bacterium | reverse complement strand
AATCTGCGGTTATCTGCGGAAATCTGCGTCATATTAAAATGTCTTTATGCTCTGGGATGTGCCTGCTTGTAGATTTTTTTTAACCTTTCTGTAGTTATATGGGTGTATATCTGGGTAGATTGGAGTGAGGCATGTCCCAAAAGTTCCTGAACTGCCCTCAAATCAGCACCTCTGTCAAGAAGATGGGTGGCAAATGTATGGCGCAAAACATGGGGACTTTTCTTCTTCATCTCCGATATCATCCCGATATACCTGTTCACTATCCTGCCGAGACTCCTTGCAGTTAGTCTTCCACCCCTTCTGTTTAAAAAAAGAGCATCTCCACTCGGCTTCAATTCGTTCCTCTTGCTCAGATATTTTAAAAGCGCATCTTTTGCCTTCCCCCCGAAGGGCACAATTCTCTCTTTTTTCCCCTTGCCCATTACTTTGATGACTTGATTGGAAAAATCTACATCAGAGAGATTCATTCCCACCAGTTCACTTGCCCTCACTCCTGTTGAGTATAGGACTTCTAATATTGTAAGATCTCTCAATCCGAGAACATTCTGCTGAGAGGGTTGTGACATAAGTTTATTTGCCTGAAAGAGATCTAAAAAAGATGGAAGTGGTTTATCCAGTTTCAAAGATGGAATGCCAAGAGTTGGGTCCTTTTTCAAAATCTCCCTCTTACAGAGAAATTTAAAAAAACTTCTAACGGAAGAAAGTTTCCTCAATGCGGTTCGCTTGCTCATCCCATATCTTAAAAGTGAACCAAGATAAGCCCTGATATGAGTTCTCTTTATATCCTTCAGATTGTGAATTTTCAGGGTCTCTTCAATGTATTCAAAAAATTGGGTTAAATCATTCCTGTATGCCTTTGCAGTATTTGGTGAGAGATTTTTGTTGTCTATATACTTGATGAAATTATCTATTTGCTCATGCATTTGAAGAGCAGTTCAAATTATGTGTTAATCTGAGAAATCCCAATACTGCCAAACCCAAAATCCAAAGTAAATCCCAATTCCTAAGATGACATTCATATGATGAATAACAAATGACGAATAACTAATAACTTGGTTTGAACCCTGTGTTATCTCTTAACGGAGATCCATATACAAACAGCCAACCCACCATAAAGTACCACACATCCGACTATTAACATAATTATTGCTGAAACTGGCATCTATCCCCCCTTAGATCTTACTCTATTGAGTATAATCGCTACTACAAAAAATGCAATTAGTATGAGCCACCCGCCAAGAAATTCCGCCAATCTTGGATAATTCTCATAAGCACCTTTTATCCTTTCGATGACAGTGAGGACTAAAAGGATAATCAGGGCTATAGGCGTAACTACTTTTATACAGATTTCCCACCATTTCCCTACTTTTATCTCGGAGACACTATTTGCATGTTCACGCAAGGCTACTATCCCTTTCTCTCGATATAGATAGCCCAAAAATATGCATTCTAACAAGGCGACTATCACCAATCCAAAATTGGACATAAAATAGTCAACGATGTCCAGCCAGTATAATCCCGCCTTCGTCGTGAAGATCAGTCCTGCTATTACAGCGGCTATACCGAAAGCAAAATTGATAGGTATTCTTTTTTTCTTCCACTTGTCTATGATACCTGCTGTGCCAGCTTCGACAAGTGAGAAAGCAGAATCTACACCAAGGGTCAAAAGCATCAAAAAGAATAAAATGCCAAAGAAGCTGCATGCAAAAGGTAGAAGACTTATTATTGTGGGATAGGTGATAAAGGCGAGGGATGGACCAGATTTTACGACATCAGGTACACTCAGACCCGTGGTGTGGGCATAGTAACCAAGGGTGGAGAACACGGCGAGTCCTCCTGCAAATGCAGTGCCCGCATCGGCAAGACTCACTAAAAATGCATTGTTTACAATATCAGATTTCTTGGGCAGAAAACTCGCATAGGCTATCATAACACCAAATCCAATAGAGAGGGAGAAGAAAACCTGTGAGTATGCGGCGAGCCATACCTTCGGATCTTTGAGTGCCGCAAAGTTTGGTGTAAGGTAATAACTTAACCCATCGATAGCACCCGGCAGGGTAAGTCCTCGGATTACGAATATGAGCAGACAGAGCCATGGCAAAGTAACGGTCACATACACCACTTTTCCAACCGTTTTTGCCCCTTTCCATACAGAAAGAACAATCCATATCCAGGTTGCGATGAGTCCAGCAAAAATCAGAGGTCTAATCGACCCAATTGTGAAAACATTCTTGGAGAGTGCAAGAAATTTTTCATAAAAGAAACCTCCGGTATTTTCTCCCCATGATAATTTTATAGAGTGGAACATATAATTGAAACACCATCCCATAATTACCGTGTAATATGCGACGATTCCAAAGGCGACTAAGAGGGCGAACCACCCGAGCCATTCCAAATTTTTATGCACCTTGGCGAGAGCGAGAGGTGCACTTAATTGGTATTTATGACCTAAAGAAAATTCCAATATCATTAATGGAATACCGGCAGAAAACAGGGCTACAAGGTAAGGAATTAAGAAAGCTCCGCCACCGTACTTGAAACATATATATGGGAATCTCCATATATTCCCAAGTCCTATTGCCGAACCTGTCGCTGCTAAAAAAAATGCGGTCCGACTTGCCCACTGTTCTCTCTTTGCCATTTTCCCCTTCTTAAAATTATTTGACAGGATTTTTATTTAATTGGACGCAGATACCCGCAGATAATTTTTACCACCAATGCACAAAGTCACCAAGATTAAAGAAGTATTTTCTTCTTTGTGTCCCTGCCCCGTTAGAGACGACGCCTCTAACGGGGTGAAAGTCTTTGTGGTTAATGAAATCCTGTCCATACTGATACTGAGGAAAAATCTGCGTCTCTATTTTTAAAATAACTTACATATCGCCTTGACTTTATCTTATTGATTCCCAATTATCTTGTCAAGGTTTTTTTCGCAGTGCTCTGAAAAATGTCAACTTTCTAAATTTTAAGGGGAAAGGGGTAAAGTCCGCCCCATATTAGAAAAAGCAAAGCATGACACTTTAACATATCATCTCATTGCTTTCTCTCCTTCCACTGTGTTTTAATCTGTGTTCATCTGTGTAATCTGTGGTTTCTTTTCCCTTGACAACAGAGAGATATTTTATATAAATTCCGTATGCAAAATAATTTCTTATCTGAAGCAAAAGAATTTTTTGCTGAAGCCAAAACCGAGTATGAAAAAGCAGAAAGGGAGGAAAACAAAGTTTTGATGCGGGATGCTTGCGAAAAGGCATGGAATGCGGTCGTTTTAGCAACAAACTATTTATTTGTTGAAAAGAAACTTCCTCTACCCAAAAGCAGTAGGGATAGGAGGTTTGGACCTCGAGAACTGGGAAAACAGGATAGAAGCATAAAAGATAAATTTTTACTTGACAGATTTTCAGCCCGACTCTATAATCTGCACGAACAGGCATTCTATGTGGGATATATAGACCCGATAGAAACAAAGGGTGAGATTGAAAAGGTAAAAGATTATATAGAAAATATAGAAAAGATAGCAAAAATGTAGTTATTTCAAAAATCTTATATAAAGGGGGTGGGAGACAGTAGTTAGCAGTTAGCAAATATCAAACAAGGATCCAGTGTCAGGCATCCAGGATCCAGAAAGAAGGAGGTAAAAATGAAAAAATTAGGATTGCTTTTTATCTGTACAACCCTCATCATTGCACTGGGTTGTAAGGAAGAAGAGACAGTAACAGCACCACCAGAAACACTCAGTCCAGCTTTAGGTTTATATAGTATAACTGGAGATGGTCAAGTTTCTTTGGGTTGGTACACGAGTAATTACGAAGAGAAATTCAACGGCTACCTCATCTATCAATATTATGGCGAATATAGTGGGGAGGCATCCGTAGATTCAATTCCTGCTGGTTTTGAGATAGTTGATACTGTTGAAATATCAGGCGATCCACCTGTTACAGTTAGTAGGACGATAGATGGACTTGACAATGGGGACACATACAGTTTCTTGGTCGTTGCAGCTATGGACGATTGGGGAACAATCAGTTATACCAGTAACATAATTCACGACACTCCAAGACATGAGGTAAAATCTTTCGTCTTATCTAAACCAGATAGTTGCGCCATAAAGTTTTCGAATACTGATCCCTATTTTAGCAAGACTTATAGAGAGGATCCCACTGCCTCAATAAAGTGGGAATCGTTCGATGCAGGCACTGGATGGCGCTCAGGATTCTGTGCTTGTGATACGCTAAATCAAATTCAATGTCTTGGTTTTATGAGTGACTGGGACTTTGCTGATGAAGCACCTTCTACTCAAGAAGAAGATTATCCGTACTGGAGATTTTCAACCGCCGCCTTAGAAAATTATGTATACGCAATAAGAGTGCAAGTTGGAACCGAGATTCATTATGGAAAAATCTATGTGGAGAATATTACAGGGGACCCTGCTGATGCTTCCGATGTCGCTACACTCTGGGTTGCTTATCAACCCGATCCGAATAATCCTGAATACAAGTGAAATTCAAACAGAAATAGGGGGGCTGGTTTGTGCCAGTCCCCTTTTTTTACAAGGCTGAAGCCTTGCCCTACGGTTCTTGTCCCGCAGGGAACAGGCATGCCTATTCCCTACCCTTAAAATTGCAAGTTGCGGAATTGCTGCTGTGGTTGCTTTTTTCTTGACAAAATTTATATTTTTTGTATAAGAGCATTAACGAAATTATATGAAAAGTTTTAAAAGCATTAACTCATTCTACATAACTGCAAATAACAGTATACTATTGGAATATATAAGAAAGGAGGTGTTATTGTGGCGAAATTAGTCTCTATAGTCTGCAATGGCTCAGAGCCTAAGAACCTCTATCCTACTTTTATCCTGGGTTCTGCCGCAGCAGCTGCAGGGGACAAGGTAATTTTGTTTTTCACCCCAGGTGCCGCGCCGGCTTTAAAGAAAGGCGTACTGGATGAGATTAAAGCGAAAGGTATGCCCGATATGATCGAATTGGTTGAAGGTGTGCAGAATTTAGGAGGTAGAATTCTTCTTTGTGAACTGGCTCTGGAAGCCAAAGATTTAAAAAAAGAAGATTTCAGAGACGGTATAGAAATCGTCGGGGCAACCTCGTTTATGGCAGAGATTAAAGATGCCCAGGTAACATTTTCTTTTTGAAGAATAAAAAGAAAGGAGGTAGGTAGAATGGCTACACATACACTCGATGCATTGGGACTCAAATGTCCTCAGCCTATACTCAAGGTAGCAGTCAAGGCTAAAGAACTTGCACCTGGTGATATGCTTGAAGTATTAGCTGATTGCCCATCTTTCCCCAAAGATATTGAGGCATGGTGTACAAGGATGAGTAAGACGCTCCTCGTCTGTGCAGATGAAGGGGGGGGGAAGTTCAAGGCACAAATACAGTTCTAAGAATTTCCATGCGTAAATTTTATTGCGAGGTACTATGAAAGGAGAATTTACACCAAAGATAGTTGGTTTTCTTTGCAATTGGTGTTCATACGCTGGTGCTGATCTTGCCGGGACAAGCAAATTAAAAATGCCTCCCTCGGTCTCGTCTATCAGAGTGATGTGCTCAGGTAGAGTAGACCCGGTTCTTGTTGCAACGGCATTTCTCCGGGGTGCAGACGGAGTGCTCGTTGCCGGATGCCACCCCGGTGATTGCCACTATGAGAAAGGAAACTACTATGCCCGCAGAAGGTTCGCTATCTTAAAAAAGGTGATGGAGACCCTGGGATTGGAATCGGAAAGGCTCAGGCTCTCATGGGTATCTGCATCAGAGGGTCCCAGATTTCAGGAGGTAATAACCGAATTCACAGAGAAGATAAAGAAGTTAGGACCAAATCCTGTGAAGGAGAAAACTTCCCTATAAGGAGGGAAAAAATGGAAGAAAAGGGGTATAATGCCGATGTATTGGTGATTGGAGCCGGCATAGCAGGGATTGAAGCGAGCTTACTCCTCTCCCGCTCAGGGAGAAAGGTCTATCTGGTTGAGAAGACCTCCTATATTGGAGGTAATGTAATAAAGTATGAAGAAGTATTCTCCAACATGGAATGCGCTACCTGTATGGTGGCGCCAAAACAACAGGAATTACTACAGGATAAAAATATTGAACTTTTAACGCTCAGCGAAGTTGAAACCATTCAAGGCTCATTCGGAAACTTTGTCGTGAAAGTGAAAAAAAGGGCTAGGTATGTAGATTTACAGAACTGCATAGGATGCAGTGCCTGTTTTGAACCCTGCCCTGTCAGTCTGAAAAATGAGTTTGAGCAAGGACTTGGGGAGAGAAAGGCAATATATGTCCCTTGTCCTGGTGCGCTTCCAAATGTTCCTGCCATTGATACAGAGAATTGCCTCCGTTTTAAAAAAGGAGAAGACTGCCAGTTATGCAAGGAAGCCTGTATGTTCGAGGCTATTGACTTTACTCAAAAAGACGAAGAGATTGAACTCAAAGTTGGGGCGATTATAGTAACCACTGGATTCACTACTTTCGACCCTACAAAAACTCCTCAATTCGGATACGGAAAATTGAGCGATGTATACACTGCCTTCGAGTTTGAAAGGATGTATGCTTCTAACGGACCTACCGGAGGAAACATCGTGCTTAAAAACGGCGAGTCTCCAAAATCTGTTGCTATCATCCATTGCGTAGGCAGGAAAGAGAAAGGTTACTGCTCGACAGTCTGCTGTATGTACTCCCTTAAATTTATCCACTATTTGAAACACAAACTGCCCGATGTCAAGATATCCGAATTCTACTCTGATCTATGTATACCAGGAAAGTCGTATCAGAAATTTTATGAAAAGATGAAAGAAACAGGGGTTAACCTTATCCGTTCCGATGGGATCGAAGTTTCAGAGGAGGGAAAAGGTATGGTGGTGAAGCATAAGAGTGGGACTGGTGAAGAGAACGGTCTTGCTGTTGATATGGTAATCCTTGCGCCAGCGATTGAACCAAGACCAGATGCCCCAGAACTTTCTAAAGTTCTCGACATTCCTCAAGATACAGACGGTTTCTTCACAGAAGAGCACTCGGAGTTTGCATCTGTGTGTACCCCGAAACAAGGGGTGTTCATTGCTGGATGCGTCCAGGGTCCCAAAGACATTCAGGATTCGGTAGCTCAATCGGAAGCAGCGGTAGGGAAGGTACTGTCAACTCTTTGAAAACGAGAAATTTAAAAAAGAAGGAGGCAAATGGAAGAGAAGATAGGTGTATATGTATGTGAATGTGGTCCTAATATAGCGGATAATGTGCATATTGATAGAGTACTCGATGCGGTCTCTGGACTCGAAGGCGTAGTAGTTGCTAAAAGGCACAAACTCCTCTGTTCTGAGGATGGGAAGAAATTCCTTAAACAGAATATTGAAGAACATGGTTTGACACATTTAGTAATTGCTGCTTGCTCACCAAAACTGCATGAACTTACATTTATGAATGTATGTGAAGAAGCCGGTCTTAACCCTTACCTATTTCAACTTGCCAATATCCGTGAACAATGCGCATGGATTGTAGAAGATAAAGAAGAAGCCACTGAAAAGGCGATAAGGTATACAAGAGCAGCTGTTAGCAGAATTCGCTATCACACGCCACTTGAGAAGAAAGAGATAGAATCTAACCCTGATGTATTAGTGATCGGAGGTGGTATCGCAGGGATTGAGGCAAGTCTATTACTCGCCTCCAAAGATAGAAAGGTCTATCTGGTTGAGAAGACATCATCCATCGGCGGCATGGCTAAAGAGTTCAAACAGCTGTTTCCCAAAATGGAACCGACTTCCAACATATTGGAACAGAAAGTCCAGGATGTGCTTAAAAATGAAAACATTGAGGCATTCACTGACACCAAGGTTGAGGAGGTTTTAGGATTCTTTGGAAATTTTGTTGTAAAAGTGAAGAAAAAAACCGAAACCGAGGAGAATGAATTCAAAGTTGGAGCGGTTGTCGTGACTACTGGATTAAATCTATTTGACCCTACGAAACTTTCCAGGTATGGATACGGAACATTGAGTGATGTCTATACCGCATTGGAATTTGAGAGGATGAATACTAAAGGGAAAATTCTTCTCAAAAATGGTAATCCCCCCAAATCTGTTGGTATTATCCATTGTGTGGGGCGAGAAGAGAAGGGGTATTGTTCAAGGGTATGTTGTCTCTATTCCATCAAGTTTGCCAGATATTTAAAAGCAGAAATTCCCGTGGTCAACATATCCCAATTTTACTCTGACCTCTGTGTGCCTGGAAAATCATATCAGAGATTCTATGAGGAGACAAAAGAGGAAGGGGTTGATTTCATCCGTGCCCAAGATATTGAAGTTACCGAGTCCAATGGACAGATGTCAGTGAACTACAAAATCGAAAGCCGAAAGCCGAAAACCGAACACCGAAATGTGGATATGGTGATTCTTGCGCCGGCTATTGAGTCGAGCGGTGATTCCTCTGAGATTGCTGAAACCCTTAATATTCATCAAGGTGACGAAGGATTCTTTACTGAAGAGCATGAGAAACTTGGTCCTGTATCTACCTCACTGGAAGGTGTATTCATTGCAGGATGTGCACAGGGTCCGAAAAGCATCCCAGACTCGATAGTTCAAGCAGAGGCAGTTGCAGGGAGGATACTCTCCTCACTCATCCCTGGCAGGAAGTTAGAACCAGAGGTAAAGATATCCGAAATATCAGATGCGTTTTGCATAGGATGCAAGACCTGTATCTCTGTCTGTCCCTATAGTGCCATCGTCTTTGATGAGATAAAAAGGATTTCAGTAGTGAATGAGGTTCTATGTCGAGGATGTGGCAATTGTTCAGCAGCCTGTCCATCTGGTGCAGCAAGCCATAAGCATTTTACCTTTAGGCAAGTTTATCAGGAAGTTATGGAGGCTTTGAGATGAGTGCACCTAAATCAACTACCACAGGGTTGAAAAAGAGAGAAAATGCGATCCTTGATCTCTTAAAGAAGGGGTTGGAAAGGAAATGTTTTGATACTGTTTTAATTCCTGTGAAAGTTCCTGCAGGAGATTCTTATGTATGGGTTCTTGCCCAGGATAACTCATTACTTGATGATGCATCTCCGTTGCCACCGGTTATGCCTGTCCATGGGGCTAAAGCGATCTCCAGTGTAATGAGGCGTGGAAAGGGGAGAAAGAGGATTGCTACTGTGATGAGACCGTGTGAGATAAGTGCAACAATTGAACTGTCTAAACTTGGCCAGGTAGAGCTGGATAATGTGTTCCTTATTAGTATTGACTGCCCAGGGGTATTGCCGTTGTCTGACTACCTTGAAAACCCAAAGAAGGGTGGAGATGCATTCGAAAAGGTCTTTAAACAATGGGGAAATGGGTCTGTGAGACCGATTTGTCAGGTATGCCATAGATTTAGCATGCCAACGGGAGCTTCGGATATACACATTGGAATGTTGGAAGCAGGAGAAAGGGATATCTTCATTATATCTAACAGCCCAAAAGGGGAGGCCATCTTAAAAGAGCTCGATATCTCGCCAAAAAAGGAGATAGGTAGCTGGAAAGATAAAGTGAAAGAAATTACAGAAGAGAGGAAGAATAAGAGAAAAAATCTTCAAGAGGAGTTGAAACCCGGGGTTGTTGGGCTGGACAGGTTGCTTGATACTTTTAGCAAATGTATAAACTGCCATAACTGTATGCGGGTCTGTCCTGTTTGTTATTGTCGACAATGCTATTTTGATTCGGATAAACTGAAACATCCCTATGAAGATTATCTCTTTAGAGCGGAAATGAGCGGAGGTCTCAGATTCCTTCCTGATACCTTGCTTTTTCATTTAGGGCGGATGGCACATATGAGCCTTTCTTGTGTATCCTGTGGAAGTTGCGAAGATGCCTGTCCTCTGAAAATTCCTGTATCCCAAATCTTTGGTCTGGTAGCTGATGAGACCCAAAAATTATTCGACTATATCCCGGGTAGAAAGACAGACGAGCCGGTTCCCATGGCAACATATAAAGAAGAGGAGCTCAAGGAGGTAGAGGATTAAAATTAAGAATGAGCAAGGGAGAAAGGTATGTCCAAGGTATTGAAAATAGATAAGAATGTTCACGAAGGGGTTCGAGAACTACTCAGATCTTTTTTAGAAAACAAAAAGGTAAAGGGGGTTTTTGCCCTTAAGAAAATAAACGAAAATGGTGCTGTGGCATATTCACTCATTACCAATCCTAATATGGTTGAAGCTATTTTACCATTTTTCCCTTTCATGCCTGCAAATGCTGGCAAGTTGCTTTCGCATCTTACACTGACAGGGTCATTGAAAGGACCAATTGCCGCAGTTGTGAGACCCTGTGAATTGAGGGCATTTGTAGAACTGGTGAAACGAGAGCAGGGAAGTTTAGAAAACTTTTTATTCATATCATCAAGTTGCGGTGGGGTCTATTCATTGGAAAAATCCGTCAATGGAGATCTTTCCACCGACTCTGAACTCTGGTCTAAATACTGGGACGGGGTGAAGAATCCAGAGAATCAGATGGCGGATGTAAGACCTACCTGTAAGGCTTGTGAACATTTCCTACCCTACAGTGCAGATATGACTGTTCTTCTACTTGGAAACAAAGCAATTGATACGGAGTGCAAGATATCGTTGAACACAGATAAGGGAGAGAAATTTGCTGATGGTGCAAAGGGCGAATTTATAGAAGAAGAGATAGAAAATGAGGCTTTAAAACTGTTTCGGAATAAAAGGATAGAAGAAAAGAAAAGACTTTTTGCCGAGAGTCAAATCGAAAAGTTCGGCATGGATGGTTTGATAAAGACTTTTGGAAGATGCATCGGTTGCCACGGATGCAGTAATATCTGCCCTATCTGCTATTGTAACTTGTGTACTTTCGACTCTAGGGATTACGAATGGGAACCTTCTACATACGAAACAGAAATTGAAAAACGGGGAGGGATCCGAGTTCCTCCCAACACGGTCTTCTATCATATTGGCAGGTTAACCCACGTAGGTATCTCCTGTGTAGGATGTGGCTTATGTAGCGATGTATGTCCTGCTGATATACCGCTCTCGACAATTTTTCTAAAAGTAGGAGAATCTGTCCAGAAAGTATTCGATTATCTGCCAGGGAAGGATGTAGAAGAAGCCATCCCTCTCACCACATTCGAAACAGAAGAACTTACCGAAGTGGAAGACTGAAATTATCAGTGAACAATTAGGTATGGGTAAGTATAAGAAAGATAAAGTTCTTGTAGTTGGGGCAGGGATAGCAGGGATTCAGGCATCATTGGATTTGGCTGAATTAGGAGCGGATGTCCACCTTGTTGAGGAGACTCCATCAATAGGTGGGAGAATGCCCCAATTAGATAAGACTTTCCCTACCAATGACTGTTCTATATGCATTCTGGCTCCAAAGATGAGCGAATGCGCAAGACATCCAGGTATCACACTCCATACCTATTCATCACTCACATCTGTATCTGGTGAACCGGGTAACTTTTTGTGCAAGATAACTGAACATGCAAAGTATGTAGACCCTGAAAAGTGTGTTGGGTGCAGGCTTTGCGAGGAGAAATGTCCTGTAAAGATAGTAGACGAGTTTGACATGGGGCTTAGAACTCGGAAATCAATATATCGCTACTTTCTCCAAAGCATCCCATCAAATTACCTCATCGATAAAAACCACTGTCTATATCTTACTAAAGGGGCTTGCAGGTTATGTGAAAAGGCATGTTCAGCAGAGGCTATAAACTTTGAGGATAAAGATAGAGTTGTCACGTTGAATTGTGGTGCTGTCATCCTGGCATCGGGAATTGATCCATACGACCCCATTGTGCATGCTCAGTATGGATACAAGAGATTTAAGAATGTAGTAACTTCTATTGAATTTGAACGCATGCTTTCAGCAAGTGGACCACAAAGAGGGCATGTCGTGTGTCCTTCGGATGGGAAATCACCTAAGCGGGTTGCATTTATTCAATGTGTGGGTTCAAGGGATGTAGAAAATAGAAATGATTATTGTTCTTCAGTTTGTTGTATGTACGCCATCAAAGAGGCAATTATTGCAAAAGAGCACATAAAAGGGCTTAAACCGACCATATTCTTTATGGATATAAGAGCTTTTGGCAAAGATTTTGATAGATACTATGAAAGGGCTCAGTCTCAATTTGGTGTTAGATTTGTGAGATCTAAGGTGGCCAAGATTAGTGAATTGGATGGAGGTAGGTTAAGACTGCGTTTTGCACAGGAGAATGGGAAGACAAAGGAAGAAAATTTTGATATGGCTATTTTATCTGTTGGATTAGAACCCCGAAAGAGAATGGAAGAGTTTTCAGATAGGCTTGATATAAAACTCGATGAATTTGGATTTGCTAGAACAGACCTTTTTACTCCACTTAATACAACGAGGGACGGAATATTTGTGGCAGGAGCTATGAGTGGCCCCAAGGATATTCCGGAATCAGTAATGTCAGCATCTGGTGCTGTTGCTGAATGCACAAACTTCTTGGCACTCAAGCGACAGGAGCGGGTGTCTAAGAAGGAGTTTCCTCCTGAACGGGATGTAATAGGCGATAGACCAAGAATCGGTGCATTTATCTGCCATTGTGGGATAAATATTGCTGGTGTTGTGGATGTTCCAAAAGTGGTTGAATTTACCAAGAACCTGCCAAATGTTGAATATGCTGAAAATCTCTTATATGCATGTTCTCAAGATTATTTAAATACAATAAAGGAAAAAATTAAAGAACATAACCTCAACCGTATTCTGGTTGCAGCCTGTACACCAAGGACCCATGAACCCTTGTTTCGAGAGACTTTAAGGGAAGTAGGGCTCAATCAGTATCTTTTTGAGATGGCGAATATCAGGGACCAATGTAGTTGGGCTCATATGAATGAGCCAGAACTTGCTACAGAGAAGGCAAAAGATTTAGTGCAAATGGGAGTGGCAAAGGCGAGAAATCTCACCCCTTTAGGAAGACTGCCAGTAGACATTAATCCCAAGGCATTTGTAATTGGTGGCGGACTTTCTGGAATGAAAGCAGCATTGGCTATAGCTCGGGCAGGTTATGAGGTCGCACTTATAGAGAAAGAATCTGAACTTGGAGGAAACTTGAGAGATATTTATTATACCTTAGACGGTAGTGATCCTCAAAAATTGCTACAAGAGACCATTAAAAAGGTAGAAAAGAATAAACTCATTACAGTCTACACAGATGCTAAAATTGAAGATATTACAGGATATATTGGAAACTACAAAACGAGGTTATCATCGGTAAGCGGTGATCGGCCGTCGAAAACCGCAAACCGCAAACCGACAACCGAAATAGAGAATGGGATTGTGATTGTGGCTACAGGAGCGAAAGAATATAAGACGGAGGAATACCTGTATGGAAAAAGCAAGAGAGTAATTACACAACTTGAGCTGGAAAAAAGACTATCATCGGTGAGCGGTGGGTCGAAAACCGACCCTACGGTCCGTATGGAAAACCGACCACCGAAAACCGTTGTAATGATCCAATGTGTGGATTCTCGAGAAGAGGGGAGACTTTACTGCAGTCGAGTTTGTTGTGGTGAAGCAGTGAAGAACTCACTGAAACTGAAAGAAATTTATCCAAACGCGGACATTTACATATTATATAGAGATATAAGGACCTATGGATTAACTGAAAAGTATTATGCACAGGCCCGGGATGATGGGGTTGTATTTATGAGATATGATTTGGACCACAAGCCACGAGTTGAGATTATTGATAAAGAAAATCCTGATAGCAAGTTGAAAATAAAAACTGTAGATCCTATATTGGGCAGACAAGTAGTGCTTGAATCGGACCTCTTAGTTCTTTCGGTTTCAATAGATGCTCCTCAGGAAAATGAAGATTTGGCAAAATTACTCAAGGTGCCACTGAATGAGGACGGTTTCTTCTTAGAAGCTCATGTAAAACTTAGGCCTGTAGATTTTGCAACAGATGGAATCTTTGTATGTGGTCTCGCCCATGGACCCAAGTACATAGAGGAGTCCATAGTTCAGGCTGAAGCTGCGGCGGCAAGAGCGCTAACTATCTTGAGCAAGAAAACCATATTAGCAGAAGGTACGATATGCTCGGTTAATCCTGATAGGTGTACAGGATGCGGTGTATGTGTGGAAATATGTGCCTATTCTGCAATAGAAATCAATGAAGAGAAAGGAATAGCTGAGATAAATGAGGCGATGTGCAAAGGTTGTGGTGCCTGTTCTGCATCGTGTAGATGCGGTGCCATAGATTTGAGAGGATTTACTAATGAACAGATATTTGAGGCGGTTAACTCGGTTATCGGTTATCGGTAATCGGTTGTCGGGGAGGATAAAAATGATAATAAGAAGTTATAGAGATTTAGAAGTTTGGAAGAAAAGTATAGAGTTGGTTAAGAAAATCTATATTGTCACAAAAGGCTTTCCTAAAGACGAGATATATGGGCTTGTTAGTCAGATGCGAAGGGCGGCCGTATCTATCCCGTCCAATATAGCAGAGGGAAAAATGAGAGGGCATACTAATGAATTTGTTCAATTTTTATATATTGCTTTAGGTTCTGGAGCTGAACTTGATACTCAGTTAATTATAGCCAAAGAGATGAAATATATTAGTGAAGAAGAATCTAATATTATTTTAGATGAGGTAAATCATATCTCAAGAATGATTAGAAATTTGATTAAGGCATTAAAAAAATGAGCGAACACCGAAAACCGAATACCGAACACCGAAACTGGCAACCTAAAATAATTGCATTCTTATGTAACTGGTGTTCATACGCTGGTGCTGATTTAGCTGGGGTCTCGAGAATCCAGTACCCGCCCAATATTCGAGTTATAAGGGTGCCCTGTTCTGGCAGGATAAACCCAATTTTTGTATTGAAGTGTTTGCAGAATGGATTCGATGGGGTACTTGTCTCTGGATGTTATCCAGGAGACTGCCACTATATCTCAGGAAATTACTATGCTCGAAGAAAGTTTGCCATTTTAAAGACATTATTAGAGTTTATAGGAATTGAGCCAGGTCGAGTACAATTCTCATGGGTATCCGCTGGTGAAGGAGAAAAATTTGCACAGGTTGTAAAAAAAGTCACCGATGATGTGAAAAAACTTGGCCCAGCAAAGAGATTTGTAAAAAGGGTATGATGCGATCATTAGAGAATGAATTAAAAGAGTGTGCGAGAAAACTCTTAACCGAGAAGAAGGTAGACCTTATTATCGGATACAGTAAGAGTCCTCTCCCATTACGCTCAACACCCTGTTTTATCAGAGAGGAAAAAGATGTGGACAGTTTAATCTTCGATCTTACCTGTAGCAATAATTTAGCTACATATCTACAAAAGTCAAAATGTGCCGAACACCGAAAACCGAACACCGACCCTACGGTCCGTATGGAGAACCGTTGTAAGATAGGAATAATTGCAAAAGCATGTGATGCGAGGTCAATTGTTCAACTTATCCTGGAGAAACAAGTTAAAAAAGAAGACATTACAGTGATTGGCATTGCTTGCACTGGAATCCTCGATTTAAAGAAAGTGTCTGATAGACTTAATGGCAAAGAGATTTTGAACTACAATCCCCAGGATGACGAAGTCCTGTTTGAGGGGAAGGATTTCAAAAAGGCATTGAAGCTATCCGATATTCTTTGTGATAGCTGTAAGACCTGCCTCAATCCTGACCCTTCTGTCTATGATAGCTTTATTGGAGAACCTGTTTCGGGTGCAAAAACCGAAAAGCAAGAACCGATGACCGAACTTGAAAACTTGAGTTTTGGTGAAAGATGGGAGTATTTTGAGCATGAAATAAGCAAATGTATAAGATGTTATGCATGTAGGAATGCGTGCCCCCTCTGTTATTGTGAAGAATGCGTTGTTGATCGGACAAATCCTCAGTGGTTTGGGAAGAGTACCGAATTTTCCGACACATTTACTTTTCACATAACCCGGATGTTAGATACTGCGGGCAGATGTGTAGGATGTGGTGCTTGCATAAGGGCATGTCCCACTCACGTAGACCTTGCACCGCTTGGAATTAAAATTGAGAAAGAGATAAAAGAAAGATTTGGATATACAGCAGGTCTGAGTTTAGACGCTACACCACCTATGGCGACTTTTAATGAAGACGATAAAGAAGAATTTATTATGTAAAATGAGAGTGTTAATTTAAAAAAAGTAGAACTGTAACTATGGCTGCTTTCAAGATAAAAAAGAAACGTTTAAAGGAACTTATTGATAGTCTGACAAAAGAATATAGAGTATTTATCCCTGTTGAGTCAGATGGAGTAAGTTCTTTTAAGGAAGTAACTTCCGACTCCCACCTTCCAACTATCAACTCTCATAATACAGATAGACCACCTAAAGAGATATTCTTCCCTCAGACCGAGACCCTATTTACTTATAAAGAAGGGAAAATATCTCCTCCAGAGCAACCGAACACCAAATACCGAACACCGAACACCGATAAAATAGCCATTTTTGGTGCAAGCCCCTGTGATGTAAAGAGTTTTTCTCTCCTCGACAGACTTTTTGGTATGGAGCGCAATGTTGCGAAATGTTCTGGATATAAGGATGCTTACTGGATAAATAGACGCACCAATGCATTGATATTCACTATTGGCTGCAATTACCCGTTGTCCACATGTTTTTGTAATTGGTTAAACGGTGGGCCATTCACCAAAGAAGGCTCAGATCTCTTGCTCACAGATATTGGTGAAGATTTTCTTGTTGAACCCTGCAGTCAGAATGGAGAAGAATTTATAAAAACCAAAGGGTTGCCCATACAAAAGGCTGCAAAAGTTGATATAAAAAGAGCATCGACTGTCAGGAAGGAAGCCGAATCAACATTGAGTGAACCGGTTGATATTACTTCTTTAAAAGAAGGTTTAGATACTCTATGGGATAACCCTGTATGGAATGAGATTGCTTATAAGTGTCTCTCTTGCGCAGCTTGTAGTTATTTGTGTCCTACCTGCTATTGCTTTGATATTCAAGACGAAAGAGCAGGAAATGCCCGAGGTAAGCGTATTCGGGTATGGGACTCTTGTATGTTTTCACTGTTTACAAAAGAGGCATCCGGACATAACCCAAGACCGAGTTCAAAAGAAAGGATGAGGCAGCGCATAATGCACAAATTTAATTACTTTGTGGAAAATCTTGGAGATTTCGGGTGCGTTGGTTGTGGGAGATGTATAAGAAGCTGTCCTGTAAATATGGACATAAGAGAAGTTATAAACACAATTAAAAATGTAAAATTAACAATTAGCAATGAAAAATGAGAAAAAGAGGAGATAATTTGGCAGAGCGTTTGCTTGATTTTGCAGTACGAATCATCAAACTTGTAAATGCTCTACCAAAGACAGTGCTAATTTTAACCTGAATTAGTTATGGAGAATCCATATATACCAGTTCCGGTGAAGGCAAAGAAGATAACAGTGGAATCGGATGATAAGACCCTCAGGACCTATGATCTGGTTTTTTGTAATGAAGAAGAAAGATTTGAATTTCTGCCAGGACAGTTCTGTCAACTCTCTATCCTGGGCAAAGGCGAAGCGCCTTTTGGTATCGCCTCTTCACCAACCGAGAAAGAATTTTTAAAGTTCACTGTTAATAGAGTGGGCGTTGTTACTACTGCCATTCATTGGCTTGAAGAAGGGGAACCAATTGGACTTAGAGGACCTCTTGGAAACAGTTATCCAGTAGAGAAATTCAAGGGATGTAATGTTGTTATCATTGGAGGAGGATTTGCGTTTACTACACTGAGAGCACTTACAGTCTATCTCTTAGCAAAGAGGCAAGATTTTAAAGATATTACAGTCATATATGGTGCACGGAGACCGGGATTACTCCTTTATCAGAATGAATTAGCTCAGTGGGAAAAAAGAGATGATCTAAAACTACATCTAACAATTGATGAGGCAGTTTCTGGCTGGAATAAGAGAGTAGGTTTTGTGCCAACGGTGACGAAGGAAGTAGCTCCATCACCCCAAAATGCTTGGGTTGTAGTCTGTGGTCCGCCTATTATGATAAAATATACACTGCCTGTGCTTTCGGAACTTGAATTTCCACCTGAGAGGATTTATACCTCACTTGAGCGGAGAATGAAGTGCGGAGTTGGGAAATGTGGAAGGTGTAATATTGGTCCAAAATATGTATGTGTGGATGGACCCGTATTTTCATATGCAGAACTGCAGAAGTTGCCGATGGAGGAATGACGAAAATATGGAAAATGAGAAAATGGAAATTAGGAAAATCGGGACATTTAAATTTCTTAGTCTCTCAACTTATTGGAGGAAATAATGGAAGAGATTAAGCTTTCAGATCTTGACTCAAAATTTAAATATGAAATCGCATCACAGCCTGGGGCAGAAAATTTTAAAAGATGTTTCGCCTGTGGGACCTGCACAGCATCCTGTCCTGTAGCAGAAGTTAATGAAGATTACGACCCAAGAAAGATTATCAGAATGGCAGTACTTGGGATGCGCAAAGAGGTTCTTTCGTCGGATATTATATGGATGTGCCAAAGATGTTATACCTGTTATGCCAGGTGTCCACAGAATGTGAAATTTGCCGATGTGATGGAAATTCTGCGTGAAATGGCAGTAAAAGAAGGATATATCCTGAAAGAGAGACTTTCGGAAATAGAGGAATTGGACAAATTTACCCAGGATTTGAGATGCAATATGGTAAAATATCTCTTGAAGCCTACTAAAAGGCAGTGTAATCGGATAAAATCTATGGTAAATAGAAGATTAAAATAAACAATTTAAAATTAGCAATTAACAATGGACAATTAGTAATGTAAACTTATTTTGAGATGATAATTGCTAATTGATAATTTTGCATTGAATAAGTATGAAAAATAAGACTGGTGCTGTTTTAGTAGTTGGTGGAGGAATCGCAGGGATCCAGTCTTCACTGGATTTAGCAAACTCAGGATTTAAAGTTTTTCTTGTTGAGGATTCTCCTGCTATTGGTGGTATCATGTCTCAGCTTGATAAAACATTCCCAACCAACGATTGTGCAATGTGCATTATATCACCTAAACTTGTGGAGTTTGGGAGACATTTAAATATTGAATTCTTACCCTCCTCTGAGATAGAAGAAGTTACTGGAAAAGCTGGAGATTTTAAAGTAAAAATATTCAAACGCCCAAGATTTATTGACATTGATAAATGCACTGGTTGTGGGGAATGTGAAAAAGCTTGTCCAGTACATGTAGTATCTGAATTTGATGAATCTCTTGTGGACCGAAAAGCAGTCTTTAGGCTCTATCCTCAGGCTTATCCCAATGCTTTTGCTATAGATAAAAAATCAAGGCCCCAATGTCAGGAGACCTGCCCCGCAGGTACGCACGCTCAAGGCTATATTGCTCTTATTAGAGAGAAAAAATATAAGGAAGCTTACAATTTGATAAGAGAAAATCTTCCTTTTCCAGCAATTTGTGGGAGGGTTTGCCATCATCCTTGTGAAGACAAGTGCAAGAGAGGAGAATACGATGAGCCTATAGCTATTATGAACTTGAAGAGATTTATTTTAGACTATGTGTTTACTCACAAAGAAGAACTTCAAGCCGAGGAACCGAAAAATATTGAGAAGAAAGAAGAAAAAATTGCTATTATAGGAGCTGGTCCTTCTGGCTTAGCTTGTGCATATTTCCTAACTAATCTTGGCTATCCTGTGACAATATTTGAAGCTACAGAAAAACCTGGTGGGATGATGAGGATGGGTATCCCCCCTTACAGGTTACCAAGAGATCAAATAGAATGGGAGATTAATGAGGTCCTAAAAAATGGAGTTGAACTTAAAACTAATACCCCCATTACTTCCAAAAAGGACTTTGAGAAACTCGAAAAGGAAGGCTATAAAGCATTCTTTTTAGCTGTTGGTGCCCAAAAGGGAAAAGCTCTTAGAATAGGAGGTACCGACCTTCTTGGGGTCTTCCTCGGGCTCGAGTTTTTGAAAAGTGTAAATACTGGCGAAGAAGTAAAAATAGGCAAAAAGATAGCAATTATTGGCGGTGGAAATGTAGCCATTGATGTAGCAAGGTGCTCTCTAAGACTTGGAGCATCTGAAGTTCATCTTACATGTCTTGAGTCAAGAAGAGAGATGCCAGCACATGAGTGGGAAATTGAGGCAGCAGTTGAAGAGAGGGTAAAACTTCATCCCTCATGGGGTCCGAAAAGAATCGTGGGTGAGGATGGTAAAATTAGGAGGTTAGACCTCATTAAATGCACCTCTGTTTTTGATTCA
Organism: bacterium; assembly: GCA_030619885.1. Taxonomy (GTDB): domain Bacteria; phylum Hydrothermota; class DG-26; order JAUXAN01; family JAUXAN01; genus JAUXAN01. Next base: position 19,565 of record JAUXAN010000023.1, on the reverse strand, counting down.
GAAGGTAGATTTAGTCCTAAAGTTGATGAAAATATAAAAACTTCTATTGAGTGTGATACAGTGATCATAGCTATTGGCCAGGTCTCTGATTTTTCATTCCTTGAAGAGACTGGAGTAAATATTACCAGATATGGAACTATTGCGTGTGATCCAGTAACTCTTGCTACTGATGCAAATGGATTTTTTGCAGGTGGTGATGCAGTGAAAGGACCTGCATCAGTTGTTGAAGCTGTTGGACAAGGGCATGAAGCGGCTATATCTATAGATAGGTTCCTGAGAGGTGATGATATCAAAGAGGGTAGAGGGGAGTCGACTGAAGAACTTCCTTCAAGAGAAATTTCGAAATTCATTGAAAAAAAAGAGCGCCAGATTATGCCAGTATTGCCGGTAGAAGAAAGGATAAAGGATTTCAAAGAGATAGATTTAGGATTTACGGAGGAAATGGCACTTGAAGAAGTGGACAGATGTCTGGAGTGTGGACTTTGTTCAGAATGTTTAGAATGTGAACGAGTATGTGATGCAGACGCAGTACTTCATTCGATGACTGGGGAACACTTAGAAATCAATGTGGGATCCATTATCTTAGCACTGGGAGCAGATAAATTTAATCCATCGATTAAACACGAGTATGGATACGGGAAACATCGAAATGTCATTACCAGCATCCAATTTGAACGGATTTTGGCTGCTTCCGGCCCTTATCAGGGACACGTGCAGAGGCCATCAGATGGCAAATTACCGAAGAGAATAGCGTGGATACAGTGTGTGGGTTCAAGAGATGAAGACTCTAATAATTTATACTGCTCTTCCGTCTGTTGTATGTATGCCCTCAAAGAGACAATTATTACAAAGGAGCATGCAAAAGACATTGAACCTACTATTTTCTTTATGGACATTCGTGCACACGGAAAAGATTTCGATAAATATTATGAAAAGGCAAAACAAGACTACGGAGTAAGATTTATTAGATCAAGAGTAGGAAAAATTGAAGAAGCAGAAGAATCTGGAAATGTTTTAGTTTATTATACTAAAGAAGACGGCAAACAGCTGTCCGAGGAATTTGACCTGGTAGTGCTTTCTGTTGGATTTAAGCCTTCGGAGGGGATTCAGGCACTTTCAGACAAATTTGGGGTTAGATTGAACGCGCATAATTTCTTTAAAACGGCAAGATTTTTACCTATTGAAACAACACGAGACGGGATATTTATATGTGGCACTTCATCATCTCCAAAAGATATTCCTGAAACTGTAATGCAGGCGTCTGGATCAGCAGCTTCTGCAGCAGAGTTGCTTTCAGATGTCAGGGGTACAGAAATTGTTGAAAAGACATATCCACCAGAGCGCGATCTTAGTGGTGAGTCTCCAAGGATAGGTGTATTTGTGTGCCATTGTGGAATAAATATAGGTCGCGTGGTAGATGTTCCCTCTATTGTAGAATATGCAAAAACATTACCTGGTGTTACTTACGCTGAAGATAATCTCTTTACCTGTTCACAGGATACCCAACAAAAGATGAAACAGGTAATAGAGGAACACAATTTAAACCGTGTAGTAGTTGCGTCATGCTCGCCAAGGACACATGAGCCACTTTTTCAGGAGACCTTGAAAGAGTCTGGATTAAATCCCCGTTTATTTGAGATGGCTAATATCAGAGATCAGTGCAGTTGGGTTCATATGAATGAACCAAAGAAAGCTACAGAGAAGGCAAAGTATCTTGTTCGGATGGCTGTTAGTAAGTCACGACTATTAGAGCCTTTACCTATTGTTGAACTTGATGTTATTCAGAAAGGATTAGTCATTGGTGGAGGACTTGCTGGAATGGAGGCAGCTCTTTCCATTGCTGAACAAGGATTTGAAGTTTCGATTGTTGAGAGAGAAAAAGAACTTGGTGGAAACCTAAAAAGTCTTTACTACACGATACAAGGTGGAGATGTTCAAGAATATCTGCATTCACTGATTGAGAAGGTAGAAAATCATCCGAAAGTCAAAGTATATAAAGAGGCGAGCATTGAAAATATTGAAGGATATATAGGCAATTATAAGACGCGAATAGTAGGTGCTCCAGTTGACAAGTCCTCCAGTGCTCCAGAGGACCAGAGCACTGGAGCACAGGAGCACCGGAGTAACGAAATAGAGCACGGTATTATTGTGGTAACTACAGGTGCTGAGGAATTAAAGCAGAAAGAGTATTTGTACGGAGAGGATGAGCGAGTTATTACCCAATTCGAATTAGAAAAACGATTATCGATTGTCGAGGATCGGTTATCGGAGAAACCGGCAAAGCGCAAGGCGAACAAAGCGAAAACCGATTACCGATTACCGAAAACTGTAGTTATGATTCAATGTGTTGGTTCAAGAGATGATGAACATCCATATTGCTCACGGGTATGCTGTCAAGAAGCAATCAAAAATGCACTTAAACTAAAGGAACTCAACCCAAAAGTAGATATATACATCTTATACAGAGATGTCAGAACTTATGGATTCCTTGAAGAATATTATCAGAAGGCAAGGGATAATGGAATAACCTTCATAAGATATGAGGAAGAAGAAAAACCCGTTGTAGAAACAAGTACATCGGAGCACAGGAGCACAGGAGCACAGGAGCACAAGAGCAATGGCTTGCGAGTTAAAGTAAAGGATCCCATTTTAGGTAGCTATCTTGTAATAGAGCCAGACCTTATAGTTCTTGCACCTGCAATAGTTCCTCGAGCCGATGCACCCGATATATCGCAGATGCTAAAAGTCCCCTTAAATGAAGACAAATTCTTCTTAGAGGCGCATGTTAAGTTAAGGCCCGTTGATTTTTCTACAGAAGGCGTTTTCCTTGCTGGTCTAGCACATTCACCAAAGACTATTGATGAAACTATTTCTCAATCTAAAGCTGCTGCCGCAAGGGCAGGCACAATTATCTCAAAAGACAAGTATGAAGCAGAGGCGATTACTGCTTCTGTAAATGAAAATGTCTGTTCGGGTTGTGGGATGTGTGTATCTGTTTGTCCCTATGACGCTCCGCAAGTTGTTGAAAAAGAGGGGAAGAGACTTTCTCAAATCAACAAGGCGATGTGTAAAGGCTGTGGAAACTGTGCAAGTGCTTGCCCATCAGGGGCGATGCAACAACTTGGATTCAAATCAGAACAGACACTTGTAATGATCGATGCAGGATTAGAATCTATAAAGGCGGGTGTCGGTTAACGGTAGGTCGAACACCGCAAACCGAACACCCAAGACCGAAAGGAATGGAGGTATGATATGAACGAAGAGTTTATGCCAAAGATAGTAGGTTTTCTTTGTAACTGGTGCTCGTATGCTGGCGCTGATCTTGCAGGAGTGAGTAGGTTACAAATGCCACCTTCTCTTCTCACCATCAAGGTTATGTGCTCCAGTAGAGTAGACCCACTCTTTGTTATAACAACCTTTCTAAAAGGAGCAGATGCAGTGATGGTTGCAGGATGTCACCCAGGAGATTGCCACTATCAAAAAGGGAATTACTACACTCGCAGGCGGTTTGCTCTGTTAAGTAAAGTATTCGAGACACTCGGACTGGAGTCGGAAAGGCTGAGACTCTCCTGGATATCTGCATCAGAAGGGCCGAGATTCGCAAAGGTGGTTACGGAGTTCACGGATAAGATAAAAAAAATGGGGCCAAATTCTGTCAAGACAGAGGTCTTTCTATAACCCGAAAAACTATTGACAAGGAATTTAAAAACATTAAAATAGACATAAATTTATAAATCTGCGGTAAATAAGGGGGTGAGAAACAGTAGTTAGTAATTAGTATTTAGTTGTTAGTGAAACTAGGTTCCAGGATCGAGCATCTAGGATCCAGTAGAAAGGAGGTATAAAATGAAAAATAAAAGTACACTTTTAATCAGTTTCCTCTTGATAGCAACCGTTGTACTCGTTGGTTGCAAAGAAGAGGAGAAGAAAACCGAAGCGCCACCATCTGAACTCCCATCTGGGGAGCAGGAGACAGTAGCAGCTATTGGTGTGAGTTCCTTTGCATCGTGTTTCAGCCAGATGAACGGGAATTTTCTTCCCCTGCTTGATGGTTCCGGATGGAAAACGAAAGACCCAAAAGACCCACCAACAGGATGGGAAGGTCCTGATGCCAATGGTTGGTATACTTATGACGACTCTCTATACTACTTTTCGGTCAGGTTCAACCCCGGCGACCCGTGGGCAATTGACACTGCTACTTTCTGGCAGGTCGAATGGAAGATGGAGTATCACGACACTACCTATCAGTTTAAATGGTATGCCCGCTGTGCATACGCAGACGAAGGTGCAGACATTGCCCACATAGAAGGAGAATGGAAACTTGACTTTCACTACGTCGCCGGAGAGTATAACCTTAGTTATATGTGGAAATTGTCATACGATAATGTGGCGGTTGCTTCTAATGACTATGAGGGACATTTCCTACTGGAGTGTAGTTACCCATACATTTCCCCAACGACGGGTCAGTTGGAAACAGCAACTCTTACCGGTGAATTTACATTCGAGTCTAGTGGAGAAGGAACCGGTTACATAGCAGCTGGTAGCACTGAAGTCGTCCGGTATACCTTTAACTGTATCAGCGGTGGAAACTATACCCTCCTATATGAAAATTGGGCAATAGAGCATCTTTTCGGCTCTTGCGGTAAATGATGATATGAGCATGATCGCTGGCTTCTCTAATGCATGAGAGGAACCAGCGAAATTAAATAAAAATGGCAAAAAAGTGATACGCAAGTCATTTTAAAAATAGGGACGCAGATGAACCCCGTTAGAAAATTTGTTTATAAGGTGAAAGGAAATAATTCATTTGGTTTCCTCCTTTCTAACGGGGTGAACGCAGATTTTCAGGATTTTAAATATGAAGATATAACTGAGAAAATTATCAAGGCTTTTTACCAAGTCTATAATACACTTGGATGTGGATTCTTATCAAATAGAAATCGTAGGGAACAGACATGCCTGTTCCCTACTTTGAAAATAAATCTGCGGTTATCTGTGTAGATCTGCGTTCTATTAAAATGTTTTTTGAATAGATAAAATGTTACCGGAAAACATTCCATCCGATATTGACGAGAGAGTTTCGTTTCTGAAAAAGTGTCCACTTTTCTCTGCACTTAAGAAAGAAGAACTCTCCAAGATAGCCGCCTTTTTGAAAGAAAAAAAATATAAAAAGAATGCACTTGTCTTTAAGGAAGGAAGTTTTGGAGACACCCTCTATCTTATAAAATCGGGTGAGGTGAGAATCGTTAAAAAAGTGACCGAAGACGAAACCATTGTTGTGTTAAAAAGAGGTAACTTTTTTGGAGAGATGGCCTTAATCGAGGATAAACCACGTTCTGCAGGAGTTATAACAACAGAAAAATCTATCCTCTATCTCTTAACCAAAGCAGAATTCAAATATCTTTTAAGTGAGAACCCATCTATAGCATTTTCTATGATGCAAACACTTTCGGAAAGAATTAGAGAAGCGGACTACTCTTTCATTGAAAAACTCCGCAGAACGGAAAGGCTCTCAACCATAGGAAGAACAGCAAGCACCATTATCCATGATATGAAAAACCCCATAGCGATTGTTAAAATGTTTTTGGAATATTTAGAAAATCCTGATTTGCAAGATGAAAAGAGAACAGAGTATGTAAACATTATAAATGGCGAGGTCGACCGCCTTCTGGATATGGTTTCAAGTCTTTTAGAATATTCAAAAGGAAAGAAAAAAATAAAAAAGGTAGAGACAAGTCTTACCAAACTTATTATTCAGGTTACATCTCTGTTGCAGATGGAACTCAAGGGGACTGGGATCGAGTTTAAAACAGATTTTAAATACAAAGGAAATGTGTGGATAGACCCAATCAGAATGAGAAGAGTCTTTTTTAATCTTACCGATAATGCGAGGCATGCTATGCCAAAAGGCGGAAAATTGACTGTGAGAACCGAAGAGAAAGGCGACAAAGTGAGAGTAGATTTTATTGATACAGGAATTGGTATGAAGAAAGAGGTGTTGGGTAAGATTTTCGAACCTTTCTTTACTTCAAAGAAGAGTGGAACCGGACTTGGACTGGCAATTACACAGCAGATAGTTAAAGAACACGGGGGAAGTATAAAGATGCGAAGTAAAGAAGGAAAGGGAACGACCGCATCCATCTATCTTCCACTGAAGAAATCCTGAATATGAAAATAGACGAAATAGTTATATCCAGGGCAATCGTCGAAGGTTTTTGTAAAGATCTAATGGATTCCACTGAGACGGATGTCGCTGTAGTTGGCGGTGGACCTGCAGGGTTGACAGCATCATATTATCTCGCAAAAGAAGGTATCAAGACCGTCCTTTTTGAGAGGAAACTTTCTATTGGTGGTGGTATGTGGGGCGGCGGGATGATGTTCAATAAATGTGTCTTTCAGGAAGAGTCGAAGAGAATACTCGATGAATTGGAAATCAATAGGAAAAAATACGAAAAAGATTACTATATAACAGACTCAATCGAAACTGTTTCTGCATTATGTCTGAAATGCAGGAAAGCAGGGGCGAAAATCTTCAATCTGATAAGTGTAGAGGATGTGATGATTAGAAAAGAGAAGGTTACGGGTCTTGTAATAAACTGGAGTGCTACAGAACTCGCGCACCTCCATGTAGATCCATTAACTGTGCGGACGAAATTTGTAGTGGATGCAACAGGACATGATAGTGAGATTGCAAAAATAATTGTGCGCAAAATTGGAAAAAAACTCAAAACCAAAACTGGCGACTTTTTGGGAGAGAAACCTATGTGGGCAGAAGTTGGTGAGACTACCATCGTGGAGCATACGAAAGAAATCTATCCCAATGTCTATGTATGCGGTATGGCAGCTAACGCTGTATTTGGTGGGTACAGAATGGGACCCATCTTCGGCGGAATGCTTCTTTCGGGTGAGAAGGTAGCGAAGTTGTTAATAAAAAAATTCCCTCTTCGAAAAACATAAACCACAAGATTAACATAAGAGACTAAGAGGAAATTGAGAAAATAAGAAAATGGCCATACGGCCCATATGGGAAATTGCAAAAGTAGATGGAGTAATTTCTTAATTTCCAATTCCCAAATTTCTATCAAACAGTAGTTTTTTTTAAATCCCTTATTATTCTTGGGAAAATCACATTCTTGGCTATCTTAGTGAGTCTGGTTATTTTGATGAATTTTGAACCAAAGTTGGCACAAATTTTGAGACTAAATCTTGACAACAGCATAAACTTTAATTATATTAATGTTATGCGAAGAAAGAATGGTTCTCCTGCGAATATAAGAAAAGGTGCATCTATAGCTCAAATATATAGTTTTGACAAGCGCACCAAACAGGAACTGCCACTCTTTAATGTCAGGATATCTGCAGGCTTTCCTTCCCCAGCTGATGACTATATCGATAAAAAACTGGATTTAAACGAGTTTTTAATTAAACACCCCGCAGCAACCTTTTTTGTTCGGGTAGAAGGGGATTCTATGATTGATGCCGGTATTCACTCAGAGGATATACTTATAGTGGATCGAGCCCTGGAACCTACCAATAACAAAATTGTCATCGCTGTGACAGAAGGAGAACTTACAGTAAAGCGTATTCGAAAAATAAAAGGTAAACTCTACCTTGTCGCTGAAAATCCCGATTTTGAGCCTATTGAGGTCACTGAAGGGATGCAATGTGAAGTCTGGGGTGTGGTGACCCATGTTATTCATCGTGTTTAACGAGTTACAATGAAAACTATTTTTGGACTTGTGGATTGTAACAATTTCTACGTCTCCTGTGAGAGGGTATTTAATCCTAAGCTGGAGGAAAAGCCCGTAATTGTCCTCTCCAATAATGATGGCTGCGTGGTTGCTCGCTCCGATGAAGTCAAGGCACTAGGTGTGAAAATGGGAATTCCCGTCTTTAAATGTAAAGATTTAATTAAAAAGCACAGGATACATGTTTACTCCTCCAACTATGCCTTATACGGCGATATGTCACAACGGGTCATGGATACACTGGCACAATTTACACCAGATCTGGAAATTTATTCAATTGATGAAGCATTTCTATCACTTAGCGGTTTTACTTCTCTTAATCTCACTCAGTATGGGAAACACATTAAAAATACCATAAAAAAATGGACCGGTATTCCTGTATCAATTGGAATTGGCCCTACCAAGACGCTTGCCAAGGTTGCCAATCACATAGCTAAAAAGAATCCCCAATTTGAGGGTGTATTTGATATTACTGAGCATCCTCAAATCGATGTATTGTTGGACAGCATAGAGGTGGCCGATGTCTGGGGAATTGGATACCAGTACTCACAATTTCTCAACCAAAATGGCATCTACACTGCCCTACAACTCAAAAATGCACCTGATAAATGGATAAAAAAACACCTGACCGTAGTAGGACTGCGGACTGTAGATGAATTACGAGGCATCTCCTGTATCCCATTAGAACAAGTAGCTCCGCCTAAGAAAGGAATAATAAGTTCACTTTCCTTCGGCAGGCCGGTAGAAACCTTGGCAGAACTAAAAGAGGCTGTCGCTACTTATGTATCACGGGCTGCTGAAAAGCTGCGGTCGCAGAAATCGGTTGCTTCTTGTGTACATGTATTTCTGACCACAAATCGTTTTAAAGATGAACCCCAATATTCTAATTATGCAACTTTTTGGTTACCTATACCTACTGCGTATACCCCAGATCTTATTCATTATGCCCATCAAAACCTGGGAAAAATGTTTAAGCCGGGCTACCGCTATAAAAAAGCAGGTATTATGCTTACTGGTATTCTATCACAACAGCAAGTGCAGCTTAACCTAATCACTCCCTCTTACCATCCTTCTCGGGAAAAGATTCTAATGAAAACAATAGACCAGATTAATGCCAGATGGGGGAGCGATACCGTTAAATATGCTGTAGCAGGAATACAGCGCCTCTGGAAAATGCGGCAGTCAAAAAAATCTCCTCGATTTACCACACACTGGAAAGAAATACCTGTGGTCAGAACTTCTTTCTAACTCTTCCATCCCGTCATTGATGCTTTAGCCTATTACACTGGTGAAAATGTATAAATAGGGTCAAGCTTGAAAGATTGAAAGTTTAAGTAGATTCTTTTACAAAATTTTATTTCAATCCTTTTTCATTTTTTGTCAATCTTTTCAGTTTTTATATCTACTTAATTATTAGTTGTTTTTGCTTTAACTTTCAAATAATTACAACTTTATGAATAATGAATGAACCGTCCCCACAGACCCCACAGACCCTACAGATGCCCACACTCGCAATGACAAAAAGAGGTTCTCAACCTATTGACAAACTATTTTTGTTTTATAAAATTTGAAAAAGCGCCTGTAGCTCAATGGATAGAGCATCGGATTTCTAATCCGGTGGTTGGGGGTTCGAGTCCCTCCAGGCGCGAAAAATTAAAGTCAATTTTTTAGGAGAATAAAACCTGATGAAAAAAATCTTCCTTCTGTTCTTGCTATTTTTGGTAACATGTTCTGAAGATGTGTATTATGCGGCTGGAAAGGAAGATGAGGTATTCGTAGTGGCAGATTCCGGCGTGTGGAAAGAATTAAAAAATTTGATTAAAGAATCTCTCTATAAAGATGTCAGAATAGTTCATGAAAAACCTATCTTCACGGTAAAGTATGCTGAACCACAAAATTTTAGATTAAAACAAAAAAGGAAAAACCTCCTCTTGATTGGCTCAGGTACATCTGACAGAACATTCGAATTCATTCGAAATATCTTGCCATCTGATGCACTATCAAAAATCGAAAGTCAAGGGGCAGGAATCTTTTTGGCGGAAAATTTTTATGCAGAGGGGCAGATAGTCGTTGTAATCGGTGCAAAGGATATGACCAGTTTGAAAGATATTCTTAAAAAAAAGCAGGATACTCTATTCAACATATTTCAAGGAAAAATCAAAGAGCGGATAAAGACTAAAACACTGAAACAATTCAACGAAAGGTTAAGTAAACGGATGAGAAATCAATATGGGTGGTCACTTAAACTTCCAAGGCAATACTTTGTCTCAAGAGATTTAGATAGGTTTGTAAGGTTTATTCGCCGCCACCCTGACCGTTTTATATCTATATACTGGGAATTTACAGACAACTTCGACGCACAGTATTGTTTAGACGAGAGAAAAATCATTGCTAAAATTTACTATAGAGGAGACCAGATCGATACCACACGGACCAAAATTGAGGGGTTTAAATTTAGAGGCAGAGATATATTCGTTATATCTGGTGTATGGCAAAATGAGCAATATGTAATGGGTGGACCTTTTCTCACCTATTGCATCTATGAACCCAAGAAAAAGACCGCATATTTTGTGGATGGACTCATCTTTGCTCCGGGTAAAAACAAATGGGTCTATCTCTGTGAACTTGAAGCAATCATTGAGTCCTTTGAACTAAATTAGAAACACATTCTGTTAATCCTGTCCATACGGATCTTGAGATCAAATAATTTCCTGTCTTATTGCACTCTTTAAAATTTCGAAAGTCAGTTTGTCGTAACTTATACCATCCGCTTCTGCTTCTGCTGGAAGGTCTGAGATATCTGTCATTCCTGGTATGGTATTCACTTCAAGTACATAAGGAATCCCGTCGGATGAAACTATCATATCGACTCTTGAGAATCCTTTGCATCCAATTACATTATGGGCAGCGAGTGCAAATTTCTGAGCTTTTTTATATACATCTTCACTCAGACGGGCTGGTATTATGAATTCTGTCAGGCCTTTTGTATACTTCGCCTCGTAATCGTAAAATCTCTTTTTCGGTACCAATTCGAGTATTGGGACAGGTCTCGTATTCTCGTTTGTTCCTATTATACCACAGGTAGCGGTCATCCCATTTATATACTTTTCAAAAAATAGGTCACCAAACTGAACCCTTACCTCTTCAGCCTTTTCAATGAGTTGAGATTCATCCTCTACGATGTGAACACCTATGCTTGACCCCTCTTCTCTTGGTTTAATTACCACAGGTAGTCCGAGTTTCTTCAATCCCATCTTTACATTGGTCTCTAAATTGCTCTTTTGGGGAATGAAAAGATAGGGTGGTATAGGTATATTTTGGGATTCAAAGATTCTCTTCGATGCAATTTTATCCATTCCAAGAGCAGATGAGAATGCATCAGAACCCGTATATGGTATACCCATAAGCTCCAGAAGTGATTGAATCGTACCATCCTCTCCCGGTTTTCCATGAAGCATCACAAATGCTATATCAATCCTCTCTTTTGTTAATGCTTCAGCGATATTCTTATTCACATCTATGGGTATAGTGTTGAACCCCTGCCTTTTCAAAGATTCGTAGATGTTTTTGCCCGAACGGAGGGATACTTCTCTCTCCCTTGACCACCCACCCATCAAGACTCCTATCTTCTTTGTAAGAAAATATTCTCTGCTCATTCTTTCTTCCCTGGGGCAAACCCTATTTTTGATTCTTTGTATCCCTTCATCTCGATCTTGCCAAATTTTTCTTCAAATTTTTTGATGTTATCTTCGAGTGTTACAAGCAGTGACTTCGCATGTTGGGGTGTCATGATGATTCGGGCATAGATCTTGGCTTTTTCAAGTCCTGGCATCATCCTTGCAAAATCGAGAATAAATTCATGTGAAGAATGTGTGATCAAGACCATATTAGAGTATATCCCTTCCATTTCTTTCTCACCCATTTCAAATTCAATCTTTCGCATCTTCTGTTCCATACTTACCTCCTTCTTATAAATACAGATTTACATTCTGTGTGTTCACCCCGTTAGATAGTAAACATCTAACGGGGTTCATTTCAAAACAATTAAGATAATTGTAGCTATCCCTACTATCCAGCAATAATAGGCAAAGAGACAAAAATTTGCTTTCTGTAATACTTTCAACACAACTTTAATTGCGAAATACCCGGAGCAAAACGCAAAAACTGAACCGAATAGTAGAGGGACGATACCTATTTGGACAATATTTCCCATCCCTTCTTTAATTTGCAGAAAGGTTGCTCCACCAATTACAGGAACTGCGAGGAGAAAAGAGAACTCGGCCGATGTCTTTCTATCCAATCCTCTAAAAAGTCCTGTACTTATGGTCATTCCTGACCTTGATACTCCTGGCAATATGGCTACAGCCTGTGCAATTCCGATCAAAACCGAGTCGAGAACAGAAACTTTGTTGATCTTATTGGAATGCCTAAAAGGGAATCTCGTTAAGTAAAGAATAAAGCCTGTAAAAAGCAACGCACAGGAAGCAAAGAGGGGAACTTTGAAGATTTTTTCAATCCCTTCTCTCATAGAATAGCCAACTACCGCAGCAGGAATCGTTGCCAAACATAAAAGAAAGAACAATTTAAGATTTGGGTCTGAGACTGTTACGGTCTTTTTTTTACCGGATGAAAAGCGAATCCTTCCACAAAAGATAGATTTAACGATCTTTCGGACTTTTTTTCTGAATACACAGATTATAGCAAGAAGGGTAGCAAAATGGACGAATACTTCAAAACTTATTCCAGAGGGTTCGACATTCAATAATGTTTCTGTTAAGACAAGATGTCCTGAGCTTGAAATGGGTAGAAATTCAGTGAACCCCTGCACAAGTCCAAGTATAGCCGCTTTTACGATGGACACTACATCTATATAACAATGAACCCTTTCAAAGTCAAGAGAAAAACGAAAGGTCTCCCTAACCACGAGACTATATCTCAAGATCCGTATGGACAAGCAGGAGCGGGTTAAAATCTGTGTTAATCCGTGCAATCTATGGTTTCTTTTTTCTTGACAAGATTCTCTATTTTTAGTTATTTTTAAAGATGTTCTGGTTTAAAAAGAAGAAAACTTATGGACTGGAGCCGCAACAGAAAAAAGAACTTCCTGATGGGGTCTGGTTGAAATGTGAACGATGTGGAGATATACTGTATAGAAAAGAACTCGAACGCAACCTATGGGTCTGTGGAAAATGTGGATACCATTTCAGAATTGGATGCAAGAAATATATAGAGATATTGAGTGATGATGGAAAATTTGAAGAACTGGATGGTGAACTTTCTTCCAAAGATCCAATGAATTTCCCTCAATATGTCCAGAAGTTGAAGAATTCTCAAAAAAAGACAGGGCTGAAAGAGGGGGTGTTGATTGGTGATGCAACGATTGGTGGACACAAAGTCGTCTTTGCTCTCACAGATTTCGGATTTATTGGAGGGAGTATGGGTTCGGTGGTTGGTGAGAAAGTCACCAGGGCTATACAGCGGGCAAAACAGGAAAAAGTTCCACTCGTCATACTGACCGCCTCTGGTGGTGGTGCAAGGATGCAGGAAGGAATACTTTCATTGATGCAAATGGCAAAAACTTCCGCTCACCTCGCAGAACTTGCAAAGGCGGGGATACCTTATATAACCATTTTAACACATCCAACTATGGCAGGAGTGATGGCATCCTTTGCTTCTTTAGGAGATATAATAATTGCAGAGCCGGGTGCGCTTTTGGGATTTACAGGTCCCAGGGTGATACAACAGACTATTGGAGAGGAGTTACCCGATGGATTCCAGCGTTCTGAATTCCTATTAAAACATGGGATGGTGGACATAATTGCAGAGAGAAAAAATTTAAGAAAGACCCTCGTCAGTGTCCTCGACTTTTTTGAGGAGAAGAAATAACCCTTCTCAATATGGCAAAATTATCAAGAGCCCAGATCATTGTATCAGGTGTTGTTCAAGGTGTAGGTTACAGATTTTTTGCCGAGAGAGAGGCGAGAAGACGGGGACTTGTGGGTTATTGCAGAAACATTTATAGCGGAGATGTGGAGGTAGTTGTTGAAGGGGATAGCGGTTTAATGAACGATTATATAAAAGATTTGAGAAGAGGACCCTTTTCTGCAAGTGTGACAAATGTGAATGTACAATGGGCTGAATATAAAGGAGAATTTAGTTCCTTTGACGTCGAGTTCTATTGATCTCTAATGTAAATATAAACCACAAGATTAAGTCCAGAAAATGGAAATTAGGAAATTGAGAATTCAGAAATTTATCCGCAGAGATTTTTTATTATTTTTTATTCTGTTTTTTCTCCGTGAACTCTGTGTTCTCTGTGGTTGCCTTTTTTCTTAAAAGTTGAAGTGATGACCTGAACCAAAAGAGATACTGAAGTCTCCCCCATCCAATGGATACACAAAGTCAATTCTACCTATCCTTGCTTTGTATACCTTCCCAAATCCAAATCTAATACCTACACCTATACTGCTATGCATATTCTCTACTCGAAAATTTTCATTATTAGACCATACACTCCCTGAATCAAAAAATGGCACGATACCTAAACCAATAGTAAAAATGGTGCCGAGATAAATTCTATCTTCCAAATTGAACAGAAGACTCCTCGTCCCTGCAAATCGATAAGCAGGATATCCCCTCAACCCGTTGTGTGAACCTAAAAGAATCTGCTGATGATCATCGAGTCTCGACCCTGAAGTTATTATCAGACGGGATGCAAATGCCTGTCGTGGAAGTTTGATGTAAAGGGTGAACCTATCAGTGCCAATAATATTCCTCGAAGTATTTTCTAAAAAGTAGCCTGAAATCGAAATTCGGTTTTTAGTATAAACCCGATTTGCAAATCTGAAAGCCTTACTTATACTTACAGAAAATAGAATCCTCTCATCATCCGAACCTAAAATTTTTAAACCTCGACCCAAAGAGAAAATTCCAGCAAGACCAATATCGAGGTCTTCTACATCACCATAACTGTCAAGAAATGTCTCCTCAATGAAATTCGGGGTGCTTACTCCGGAAGAGAGATTCAAGATACTATTTTTAAAATCCGAGGGGATGGGTTCAGAGTCAGTCGGGGTGAAATTCATCTCTTCAAAATTATAACTGAGCGAAAGATTCGTTTTTATCTTCTCCCCGAAGGAGCGAGTGAGGTACATCCAACCCATCTTTCGATTCTGGTTGAATTCTGAACTTGGTTCACCTTCTTCGTAGAGCCTCTCTATTTTTTTAGATTTGGCTATATATCCACCGTATGCCCATTTAGTCTGCAAAGAATAGAGAGGATGTTCTAATTTCAAAGCCGTTTCACTCCCATCAGAATAATTTTGATAGTCTGCTTTGAAAGCACACCTGCTACCGAAGAGCCTCGGTTCCTCAAATGTAATTCCTCCTGTGTTCCTCTCTTTTTCAGTGACAAAAGAGAATTCAAGCCATTGACCACTGCCGAATAGATTGTAATCACCTGCCATAATTCCTAACTCATACCATCCACTTCCTCCTTCTGTAGTAAAGCCCAAAAAGGTTGTCCATCGGTCTTCAACATTCACCACGATGTCGACTCTCCCATCGGAGATTTTATCAGCAGATATTTCAACTTTTGAAAAAAAATCCAAATTTCGCAAATTCCTTTCCGACTCACAGAGAAGTTCTGGTTCATAAATATCGCCTTCTTTAAAGAGGAGGTCTCTGCGCACTACATCCTCAGAGGTGAGAAAATGAATTTTGTTTAGCATATGTACAACCCATACTGGAATATCTGTCGAGTCGGTAAATATCTCACCTCTTCTAACTTCTATCTCTCCAATTAACACCTCGCACCTACATTCAATGTAAGCCAGGGAAAAGGCAAGTATGAACAGAATCTTTTTAAGGTTTCCCATGAAAATTATAGCATTTCCATATATAGAACTCTTTCGTTTTTTTTCCGTAGCGATATATTTCAAGAGGAACTTCTGGTATGAATGAATCAAATTTGAATTTTTTGGATGGGTCTACTCTGAAATGCGAATCCGTTACAAATACCGCATTGTATCCTTTTAAAGAATCGAGTGGGACCCAGAAGTCATACTGTTCCACTTTTGGATCTATTGATGTTACCAGATATTTTCCTTCAGTATAGAAGGCAAGTCTTCCTGATAACATCCACCGATTGGTAAACAGGAATGTAAGATGTTCAGAACTCATCTCATCGGCTATACTTGCTGTTTTTTCACCAACTTGCTCCCATCCGTAGAGTTCACTGGTTATGTCAAATTTGGGTTCAAGTGGTAAGAGAGGGAACAGAGATTGGATATATATGAGGAGAGTGAATGGTAAAGCAGAGACGAATGCCGCAATCTTCAATTTCTTTCCTATCAGGTAGACTACTGCGATGCACAGAGGGATATATGAGAGGGCTGTCCAGTGTGGTTTAAAATCAGGTGATAGGCAACCGATAACGGTGAAAAACAGAAATGTGGGAATAGATGCTGAAAAGAGGAAGAGAAGGTTGTTTTTTCTATGTTTGATTCCAATTTTAATGAGGCAATACACACACAAAATCCAAACAAGTGGTGTAATGAAACCCACTTGTCCTCCAAGATAGAGGCCTATGTTTCTAAAAGAGAGTCCTGCTCCGATATGGCGGGATTCAAGGTGGTAGACAAAAGACGCCCAGTTGTGCTGATAGTTCCACACAACTGAAGGAATTAGACCTGCAAGTCCAATAAGTATTGTTAAATAAACTTCTTTTTTCAACAGGTGTATTCTATTTTCCTTTGATACTAAAAGGTATAAAAACACTGTGGGGATGAGCAGGACAGCAAAATACTTTGACAAAAATGAGAGGGCGAGGAAAATTCCTGACAGGTACCACCACTTTACTCCCTTATTCTGTGTTGCCCTATATACAGAATAGAGGGTGAGCATCCAGAATAATGCCAGTGGTCCATCTGGAAGGATGAGTATTGCTCCAAGGTTGAAGACAGGTAGTAGGTTCAGTAACAAAACGGAAAAGAATCCTGTCTTCTCATCGTTGAAAAGATCAACACAGAGCAAAAAGATAACTATTGATGTTCCCACAGAACAGAGAAGAGCCCCCATTCTGACCCATAATTCTGTATTTGAAAAAAGGGATGTGAAGAAGGCAATTATATATGCCACCATCGGTGGATGGTCAAAGTATGAAATATCGAGGTTTTGTGCCCAATGCCAGTAATATCCCTCATCTTCACACAGTCCTAAATGCGAAATGTAGAAAAGACGAATAGGGATTATGCATGCAAAAAGGAGAAGAAGCCAGATTCTATATTTAGACATATACCTTATTTAACAAAAGTATATGAACGGGGTCAATAAAAAACGTTTTTTTATTTGACTTTTTTTGCTACTTGTGTAAATTGGATATAACAATGGAAGATTTTATTGCAAACTTTTTTTCGCCCAACGGTCCTATTGCAAAAGAATTGCCTGCCTATGAGCAAAGAGATGACCAGATTGAAATGAGTCTCGCCATCGCTCGTTCCATTGCTGAAGAGAAACATCTGGTTATAGAAGCAGGAACCGGTATAGGTAAATCTTTTGCCTACCTGGTTCCATTTATTCTTTGGGCGAAAGAGAATAATACACGGGTTATTATATCAACGAATACAAAAACCCTCCAGACACAACTTACCGAAAAGGATATTCTATTCTTAAAAAAAACACTGGGTGTGGACTTTAATTACGAAATCTGTATGGGAGTCAATAATTACCTGTGTAAAAGGAGGTTTTTAAGGACTAATGAGATGGGGCTTTTTACTTCTACTGCGGAGGTGGAACAACTCGATGATATTAGAAAATGGGCTTCTGAGACGAAGACAGGACTTTTAACAGAGTTACCGTTTCTTCCGTCTCCTTCTCTATGGGACCAAATTGCCAAAGAAACGGACCTATGTCTTGGCAAAAACTGTCCTTATAAAGAGGAATGTTTCTACAAAGAAGCGAGGAAGAGACAGTTCAAAGCTCACCTGCTCATAGCTAATCACCACCTCTTTTTCGCCAATATCGAGGCTGCCTCACGGGTTCTTCCGCCTTATGATGCGGTTGTATTCGATGAGGCACACAATTTAGAAAATGTAGCCACGAATTACCTGGGTCTGGTAGTGAGCAATTTTTCAATGAGTTATCTTTTAAACAAGATTCATAATTTAAGAACGGGTAAAGGCACAGTCTCAGTTTTTACCAAGAAGGTCAAAAATGGAGATAGAATACTGACTGATATTGTTAGCAATATTACTGAACTCCATTCCCTGTCAGATGTCTTCTTTGAGAGTCTTGCGAATAAGTTTGGCAAAGAATTCGGCGCAAAGAGGATAAAAAAAGCAAATCCTGTGGAAAATATACTCGAAGAACCGTTGAAAAAATTACTGTTTCCATTAAAAGAGTTAAAAAGAACATTAGAAAATGAAGAGGATAAGATCGAGGTGAATTCACTCATCCAGAGATGTAACGGTGTGAAAGACGCGATTTTAACAATACTTGGACAGAAAGATGGAAATTATGTGTACTGGTACGAGTATGAGGGAAAAAGGAGAAGGGCAAGAATGTCTTTAAATGCGGCACCTATAGATATATCAAACATTATAAATGAAAAGGTGTTTAAAGCTATACCCGTTGTTGTCCTCACATCTGCAACTCTGACAGTCAATAAATCTTTCTCTTTCTTAAAACAGAGACTTGGAATAAATAGTGGGGAGGAAATTCTACTCGAATCTCCGTTCGACTTTGAGCAACAGGTACTTTTGTATATAGATAAAGACAACCCAAACCCAAAAGATGAAGATAGATTTGCAAATGCACTCATTTTGAAGATTCCGAAGTTGTTAAAAGCGACTAAAGGAAGAGCATTTGTGTTGTTTACATCATACAAACTGATGGACAAGGTCTTTCCTTATGTAAGGGATAAGTTACGGGAGATTTCCATATTGAAGCAGGGTGACTTTCCAAGAGATATACTATTGAAGGAATTTAAAGAAGATATAGATTCTGTTCTTCTTGGGACCAATACGTTCTGGGAAGGGATAGATGTACCAGGAGAGGCATTGGAATCTGTTATAATAACAAAACTTCCATTTGATGTGCCTGATGACCCGATAATAGAGGCAAGGGCAGAACGGATAGAGAGCGAAGGTGGAAATTCATTCACAGATTATCAACTTCCTCTGGCTGTAATAAGACTGCGACAGGGGTTTGGTAGGCTGATAAGAAATAGAATGGACATTGGGCTCGTAGCGATATTAGACCCAAGAATCGTCAAAAAATCTTACGGGCATTACTTTTTAAATTCCCTCCCAAAATGTAAGACAGTAGAGGATATTGATGAAATAAACAAAGTATGGAAAGAAATTAAAGGATGAGGGATGAATTATGATTAGTCGCCGATATTTGCCTCGCTTATCTTTTAACTCTGCGTCTGTTGTTGGTAGGTTCGTAAATATCACAAACTTACGAGATTGGGTGAACAAAAGTCTAATATATCCTTATCGAAAAGCTTGCGCTCGACAAAAGATCGGCTCCTTGTAATCGATCAACATAGACGAGTGACAGTACGTGAAAACTCTGTGTTTTGTTGCTCCAGTGCTCATGACTTTATATCCAATGACACAATAACTCAATGACCAATGACCAACAATACAGCATACAGGTTACATGAGTCGTTTCTTTTGACGCTTTCCCGAATTTTATGCAAAAAATTAGGTTAACTTATTGTAAACCAAAAAGTTGCCGCATTTTTTCGTGTTTCAAGTCAAGTTCTATTTTAAATATAATATTAGCCTACTTTTTAAACGGATGTTTAACTTT
>JAUXAN010000054.1 GCA_030619885.1 bacterium | reverse complement strand
TGGGATTTAACCCATTTGATTTTCAAAGAGATGGACATGATAACACCTTCTTGAAAGGAAGTGTCTCATGATCCATAGAAGCTGTAAAGTAAAGGCATCAAAAACAACGCAAAAGTTGCATAAAATTCGGGAAAGCCCTTTTCTTTTTACTTGACAAAGTTCTTTGAATTATTGTATAAGTTAAATATAAAATGTATTTAAGGGGTCGTAGTTCAGCTGGTTAGAACGTCGGTCTGTCACGCCGAAGGTCGCGAGTTCGAGTCTCGTCGACCCCGGGAGAAAATAGATGATTTTTCCGAGATCGAGAGCCGTCTTAGAAAATGCTAAACTCTCATTTGTCAATTTTGATAATGTCCTGGTTGCAAGTAAAAAGGAGAGGGCGAGCAAGATATCTGGTTACATATCACTTACCTACCCCGATACAGTCGAGTTGATCTTTCTGAGGTTGGGAGAACCTGTTAATGCTGCTAGATTTTCGAAAAAAGGACGGGCTATAATTCCTATAAATGAAGCGATCAACAAAGCAAAATCTTCCCATTTTGGAATAGCAGGTATATACGAGGTTCCGGGTGAAGTCATATCTATGATTTTGAGCACTATCAAATCCAAACCTGTTTATAAGGATATGAGTACAGCATCTTCCAAGCCTGAGGATATCTTAGCGAGTTTAAAAAAGGTAAAATTCACTGGCTTTGTTGAAGCAAGAAAAGGAGTTGAAGTTTCTTATATTTCTTTCAAAGAAGGAGAAGCAGCAAAGGCTTACTCTCCGAGGGGAGTGATGGATTTCAGTACGGATAAGTTTTTAAAACTTCTCTCTATGGAGAAAAATCTACTCCTCGATGCTTATGAGGAGGCGCCTGAAAAGTTAGAACAGGCAACCCCTGCTCTCATTATGCTCTTTTTGAAGATGCTTAATGGTATGACACGTGAGTTCTCTTCCGAAACTGCCAAACCTCTGGTTGTGAAATTTTTGAAGGCTTCAAAAGAGGAGGCGGAAAAGAAGTGTTCTATCATTAAAGATTTTACAATATCTGACGATATGAAAGTAAGCGGAGAGACCCTCACCTCTCCTGATGAGTTGAGCAAGTCTTTCGCAGAGTGGATAAGTATATTCATCGAGTCTTTTAGAAGCATACTTGGTGACAGAACAGATGACATCATTGCTAAGGCCATCAAAGATTATAGATTCGCCATTAAGACCACAGGGTTCTTTAAACACGCTGGTTTGAAGAAATTTCTAAGTTGAGTGGTTCAAAAGCAAGATTGTATTTAGTCAGTACACCTATTGGAAATCTAGAGGATATATCGAAGAGAGCGTTGCGAATATTGAATGAGGTTGATCTAATCGCTGCAGAAGATACCAGGAGGACAGGTAAGTTATTGGCTGCTTACAATATTAAAAAGAAGATGATTTCCTATAGAGATTATAATAAAGAAATCCAGGCGAAAAACTTGATTGAAAGATTGGAAAATGGGGAAAGTATTGCTCTGGTTTCTGACTCGGGTACACCGTGTATATCGGATCCTGGATACTACCTCGTCAAATTGACAATAAAGGAGAATATTGAAGTAGTGCCCATTCCCGGCGCCAGTTCAATTTTAGCGGGGCTAATCGTATCTGGCTTGCCTACAGATAGATTCGTCTTTGAGGGTTTTTTACCGAGGAAGAAGAAGAAAAGAGAAGAGAGGTTTAGATCACTCATTGATGAAGATAGAACTATAATTATCTTTGAATCCCCCCATAGACTCGTAAGGACATTCAAGGAAATTTTGCATTATTTTGGAGATGTCAACATAGTGGTATGCAGAGAGTTAACAAAAAAGTTTGAAGAAGTGAGAAGAGATAGAGTCTCAAATCTTTTGGCTCACTATGCAAAAGAGACACCAAGAGGTGAGTTCGTCGTTTATTTTAGAAAAAATGGATTACACGAAACTCAAGTCTGATGCGAGAGTTCTACTTAGACCGATTGTAAATTTGTATCTCAAAACAGGCCTATCCCCCAATTTTCTTACTTTAAGCAGCCTCGGACTCAGTCTAATTACTGCTTACCTTTATAAAATTGGTCAATTCAGGTATGCAGCTTTGATGCTCATATTTAGCGGATTGTGTGATACATTGGATGGTGATGTAGCACGACGGTTACATAAGGTATCAAAATTTGGTGCTTTCCTCGATTCTGTTGTCGATAGATATACTGAATCCATAATATTTTTCGGTATTCTTCTATACTATATAAAAACGTATGTATTCATATTGGCATTCTTCTGTCTCATTGGTTCTTTTATGGTCAGTTATACGAGGGCGAGGGCTGAAGGACTTGGAGAGGATTGTAAGGTGGGCATCTGTCAGCGTACAGAACGATTCACCTTATTACTTATTGGAAGTCTCTTTGGTCCACATATATTTGTATATTTTTTGTGGGCGATTATGATATTGACAAACTTTACAGCTGTTTATAGAATATATTATGTATGGAAGAGAAAAATCTGAAAAAGGGGGTGAGTTAAGTGAAGAAGATAATTCCACAAATATTATTCTGGGTTGCTGTAGCGAGCACGGTTTTAGGGATTATATTCAAATTGGCCAACGTCGATTTCCCAACTTCTTTTTATCCACTCACATATCTGAGATTTTCCTACGCCTGCCTGCTCTTTGCAATAGCATGGATAATGATCTTTTTGAGAGGCAAAGAATAAAAAGGGGGAAGGAAGCCTTTCCCCTTTTTTATATAGTATGAAAATTACAAAGATAGAGCGGCAGAAGAGAAGAAAAAACAGAAGGTCTATCTATCTCGATGGAGAATACTTCTTCTCGGCAGATGAGGAGGTGGTAGTACGGTTAGGACTGAGCGAAGGCGATGAGGTCACAGAGGATGAATTGAAGAATTTCCTCCTTGAAGAAGATAAGAGGAAAGCAAAGGAATATGCTTTAAAACTCTTAACCATCCGACCGAGAAGTGAGGGAGAATTAAAGCGCAAGTTCATGGAGAAAGGATACGAGCCATCGGTCATTACTCCAGTGATTGAAGCATTAAAAAGGGTCTCTTTAATAGACGATATGGAATTTGCAAAGATATGGGTAAAGAACAGGATGGCTACAAGACCCAGAGGAAAAATTATGTTAATGGCTGAACTCAAAAGAAAATGGTTGAAGAACGAGATTATTAATGGAGTGTTAGAAAAATTTCCAGAAGAGTATGACGAAAGAAAGGTAGTAAAAGAAATTGCACAAAAAAGATTGAAAGTCTTTAAAGGTCTGAACGAGCAGGTTAAAAAGAGAAGACTTTTTGGTTATCTTGCAAGGCGTGGGTTTTCTATTGACATTATAAATGAAGTTTTAAATAGCATTTGTTCATTTGAGTAATTCGCGTGATTCGTGGTTTCTTTTTTCTTGACTATGAAAGTTGGGTTTTTGCAATTTAAACCAGTCTTTGGAGACAAAGTTGTTAATTTGAAAAAGGTCCGGTCTCTCTTAGACTTTATATCCGCAGATATAGTTGTTCTCCCCGAACTTTTCAACACAGGTTATCTTTTCACTGAAAAGAAAGAACTCGCCGAACTCGCCGAAGAAATTCCAGGGGAAACGACCCAATTTTTGATGGGCATCTCCAGAGAGAAAGATATGCATATAGTTGCAGGAATGCCTGAGAGAGCAAAGAATAAATTTTTTAATTCCACTTTGCTTATATACCCAAACGGCAGATATAAAATCTACAGGAAAATCCATCTGTTTTGTGAAGAGAAATTTTTCTTTAACATAGGAGACATACCTTTTAAAGTTTATAGAATAGGGAGGGTAAAGATCGGAATGCTTATCTGTTTCGACTGGATATTTCCTGAGGCAGCGAGGTCACTTGCACTTTCAGGTGCACAGATAATCTGTCATCCTTCGAACCTTGTTCTCCCTTACTGCCAGTCGGCAATGGTAACCAGGGCAATTGAAAATAGAATATTCATAATAACCGTCAACAGAATTGGAAGAGAAAAAAGAGGCGGGAAAGAGTTAAAATTCACCGGTATGAGTCAGATCGTAGCACCATCAGGTAAGGTTTTATACAGGGCAGGAAAAAGTGAGGAAATCGTAAAGATAGTGGAGATAAGACCGGAAGATGCGGACAATAAGAAGATAACCGACTATAACGATGTAATTAAAGACCGAAGACCTAACTTCTATAGAAAGATAGTCCAGTAATTCTATTTTGCAAACTCCATGAACATTGGGGTCAGCAGGCTGTCCGACCCCCCCCTTTTTTGTCATTGCGAGCCATATGACCCGTAGGAGCGGTTGCAATTTTCCTTGACTAAAATTCAGATTATTTATAGATTTGAACTATGAAAACACTCTTTTTAATTGATGGTTCTGCAATCGTGTTTAGATCCTATTTCGCTTTCATTAAACAACACCTCCGCACTTCTAAAGGAGAAAATACTTCCGCTGTGTTCGGCTATACAAGGTTCATTATGAAGATTTTAAAGGAGTTCAACCCGGATTATATAGCGGTCTGTTTCGATACAGGTAAACCAACTTTCAGACATATCAAATACCCCAAGTATAAAGCAACCCGTGAGAAGGCACCTGATGAACTGAAGGCACAGATTCCCAAAATTTTAAAAATCACTGAAGCCTTTAGTATCCCGGTGTTAGAAATAGAGGGCTATGAGGCTGATGATGTTATAGGAACCATCGCAACGCAGATATCGAAAGAAAATATCGGGGTATTTCTTGTAACATCGGACAAAGATTTCCTGCAACTGGTCAGCGAGAATATCAAAGTAATAAATCCGAGAAAGACAGGTGATGATATATATATTTACGATATCGAAAAAGTGAAAGAACGATTCCAAGTTCCGCCAGAAAAGGTCTGCGATCTTCTGGGACTGGCAGGTGATTCTATTGACAATATACCCGGGGTACCGTCAATAGGCCCAAAGACCGCATCCGATTTGATAAAACAGTTTGGTTCGGTGGAGAAAACGATTGCTAATCTTCAAAAAATTACCAGAAAGACTGTGCGCGAGAAACTTTCAAAATTTAGTGAAATCGCCTTGCTCTCAAAGGGACTCGCTACTATTAAAAGAGACGTTCCGCTCTCTATCTCTCTGACTGATTTTAGAAGAAAACCAATGAATACCGCTAACTTGATTACACTATTCAAAGATTTAGAGTTCTTTTCGTTGATAGATGAAATCCCTAAAGAGACTGAAAAACAAATTAAATATGAAATCCTCAAAGATAAAAATGAGATCGCCAAAGAAGGAAGTTTTGGATTTATACTCAAAGACCAGGAGGTTGTAATTTCACTCCCCAAAGGTGGTGTGTATGTTGGAGAAGTTGATAGTGTAAAAGAATTATTTAGTGATAAGACCATAGAGAAAGTGTCAACAGATTTAAAATCGGATTTGACAGCACTTTCGAATGAAAATATTACTCTAAATGGGAGACTGTTTGATGTCTCAGTCGCATCTTACCTGCTTCACCCTTCAATCAAATCGCATAGCCTTGACCGTTCAGTATTGGAATATCAAAATAGAAGACTCGGTGACAATCTATACGAAAATGCAAAGTGTCTGATTGAATTAAAAGAAATTTTAGAGAAAGAGTTGAAAAAGATAGACTTGCTCAATTTATACTACGAACTCGAACTCCCACTCACCCTTGTGCTTGCAGATATGGAAAGAACAGGTGTTATGATAGATGCGCACCATTTCAAAAATATGTCGGAAGATTTGCATAATAGATTGAAAAAACTCGAAGATAAACTCTATGAGATTGCAGGAGGAGGGTTCAATCTGAATTCTCCGAAGCAGTTGAGAACTATTCTCTTTGAGCGACTGGAGCTTCCTCCATTCAAGAAGACAAAGACAGGTTATTCAACGGATGTAGAGGTCTTACAGAAACTCTCAGAAATACATCCATTTCCAAAACTACTATTAGAATACAGGGAATTATTCAAACTGAAATCCACTTATGTTGATGTTATACCGAAACTTGCGAATTCGAATAAAAGGGTACATACTTCGTTCAATCAAACTGGCACCGCTACCGGGAGATTATCTTCGAGTAACCCGAATCTCCAGAATATCCCTATGCGTTCTGAAATCGGAAGGAAGATCAGAAAGGGATTCATAGCCCCTTCAGGATATAAAATTGTTTCTTTTGACTATTCACAGATAGAACTCAGAATATTGGCACATCTTTGTGGTGATGAAAATTTGATAAATGCATTCAAAGTTGGCGAAGATATACATAAAAAGACAGGCGCAGGAATATTCAATGTCAAAGAGGACGAAGTTACAGGTGAACTTCGCAGGAAGGCGAAAGTGGTCAATTTTGGCATAACATACGGGATGAGTCCTTATGGACTGTCAAAAGAACTGGATATTACTACAGAAGAGGCAGCAGTTTTCATAAATGAATATTTTTTAACATATCCGAAAGTAAGGGAATGGATTAACAAAACTATCGAAGGGGCAAGGGAGAAAGGATATGTGAAGACGATGCTGAATCGCATAAGGTTTCTTCCGGAGATAAATTCAAGCAATCGTCAAAGAAGGGAATTTGCCGAGCGACAGGCAGTGAATACACCCATCCAGGGAACTGCGGCGGATTTGATAAAACTCGCAATGGTCAACATATTCAATAAATTAAAAGGGACCCAGACAAAATTGATAATTCAGGTTCACGATGAACTGATCTTCGAAGTGTCTGAGAGTGAACTTTCACAGGTGAAGGAGTTGATCAAAAGAGAGATGGAACAGCCTTTAGCTCTGAAAGTTCCAATCGTGGTTGACATCGGAGTAGGAAGAAACTGGTATGAAGCACATTAAAGAGAGCTAATGCAAGATCTGGTTATAATAGGTGGAGGCCCTGCTGGATATGTGGGGGCAATCAGAGCAGCACAACTTGGAGGAGCGGTAACGCTCATTGAGAAGGATAAAATCGGTGGCGTCTGTCTCAATGTAGGTTGTATACCGACGAAGACACTTCTGTTTACAGCAAAGATTTATAACTATTTGAAAAAATTAAGTCAATTCGGACTGAAAGCAGATAATTTTACTTATGACTTCGATGCCATCCAGAAAAGGAAAGAAAAGGTAATAAACAGATTTGTAAAAGGGGTTGAATACTTGTTAAAAAAGAATGGGGTGGAAATAATCAATGGCACAGCCGAGATCTTGAAAAAAAATGCAGTACTCGTAAATGGAAAGAACATAATAGAGACGAAAAGCATACTCATTGCCACAGGTTCACAGCCTGCAAGATTGGATATTGGTGGATTTGAACATACTATAGATTCTACCGGCGTATTGGAACTCGGCTCTTCCCCATCGAGTATGCTCATAATTGGTGGTGGCGTGATTGGAGTAGAAATGGGTTTGATATTTAACTCGTTCGAGACAGACATAACTGTCGTGGAGTTAACAGACGAACTCCTTCCTGGTGAGGACCGTGAAATATGCAATCTTCTGCACAGAATTCTTGAGAAAAAGGGTTTTAAAATATATACCTCTTCCACTGTAAAGGAGATTATAAAAGAAGAAAATATCAAGTCTAATATAATGACTGCCGGTGAAGTCCGGCAGTTGGAGACTGATGTGGTTCTATCTTCTGTTGGAAGAAACCCAATCATCCCTGCGGGGATAGAAGAATGCAATATCGAAACGGAAAGAGGATTTATCAAAGTGAACGAAAAGATGCAAACGAATATAGAAGGTATCTATGCGGCTGGCGATGTATGTGGAAAATATATGTTCGCTTACACCGCATCTATGGAAGGTGAAGTTGCAGTCACAAACGCACTTGGTGGAAATGAAGGAATGAGTTATGATGCGGTCCCAAGACTCGTCTATTCTTTCCCCGAAATTGGTACAGTCGGCCTAACTGAAGAGAAAGCGAAGGAAACCTATGATATTTCTGTAGGTAGATTCCCATTTTTAGCAAATTCGAGGGCTTATGCAGAGGGTGAAATGGATGGATTAGTAAAAGTAATAATTGACAATAAAAATAAAAAAATTTTGGGTATACATATTCTTGGACCTTCTGCAACTGAAATTATCCTTGCATCGACTTTGATAATAAACAAAAGTTTAAATACAGATGATGTAATTTCTACTCTACACGGACATCCTACCTATCATGAAGCAATAAAAGAGGCATGTTTAGACGCATTGGGAAGACCAGTGCACAAATGATAAATCGAATCATGGGGACAGGTATAAACTTTTAAACTTTTATTTTAGCATAGTCACAGCAACCACATTAGGATATGGTGATCTGAAACCTATCGCTTGTACATGTTATCGTATACTTGCAGGCTTTGAAGCTATCTTTGGAACTTTTATGTGGGCTGCATTCATTGTAATATTTGCAAGAAAATATATGAGATGATTGACGCAAAGAAGCGGTAACCCAAAAAGGAGGGACAATGAGCAATAAGAACGTCTAGCAAATTCTCTTAACCTGTCAAGTAAAAAACGCTCAGTTACTCAAAATAGAGATTTTAATGTACTAGGCGAAGTCACCTCTATGGATATTTCATTGGCAACCTCAGTCACTTCATCAGTAACAGCTTCTTTGCAGTTTTAATATCGCCTATCTCTAATCGACAGAAATAAATTCCGCTGATCAGCTCCTCTCCATTGTCATTTCTGCCATCCCAACTCACCGTATAGGCTCCAGGTTTCTTCACTTCATTTATCAGTGTTTTTACAAGCTGTCCAGCAAGATTATAAATTTTCAATCGGACAGAAGTAAACTCTATTCCTACATCTGGTATCTGGTAGACTATAGAGACATCTCTCTTAGTCGGATTCGGTGTAATCTTGATGACAGGTAAGAGTGATTTGAGATTTACAAACGCTTCTTCCAGAACAACTGACCCTGCACTATTTACCCTCTGTGCATAGATGTCTTCGTCGTCACCCCTCCAATCTACCCATGTAATAATGGCACCACCTGAACCATCTGAGGTAATCTCAGGATACTCCTGCCAAACTGGTGCATCACAAATCATAACACCGTTCGAATCCCACTGAACAACTCCTGATGAGTTTATTCTCTGTGCATAGATGTTACTGAAAGGACCACTCCTCTCATCCTCCCATGTGATAATGGCACCGCCTGAACCATCTGAGATAATCTCAGGATCCTGCTGCCAATCTATTGCATCACATATCATAACACCATTTGAATTCCACTGAATAACTCCTGATGAGTTTATTCTCTGTGCATAGATGTCTTCGTCGTACCCCCTATCATCCCTCCATGTGATAATAGCACCACCTGAACCATCTGAAATAATCTGGGGACCAACCTGGATATTTATTGTATCACAAATCACAACACCGTTTGTAGTCCACTGAACAACACCTGATGAGTTTATCCTCTGTGCATAGATGTCTATGTCGTCACCCCTCCAATCCTGCCATGTGATAATAGCACCACCTGAACCATCTGTGATTATCTTAGGATCATCCTGGGAATCATATGCATCACATATCACAACACCATTTTTTTGCCATGCGTGAACCTTTATGAATCCCAAAAGGCTCAAAGCTACCAAAAGCAAATTCAACTTTCTCATAGCTACCTCCTTTTAATTCAAATTTTGAAATTCATCTTATTTATAAAAAATATAGCAATTACAAACTTCTTGTCAAGCAAAAACCTCACACAGAGCCTTTAATGTGTGTTATTTGTTATGGTTAAGATTTTGCAAAATTATCCTTTTAATTTTAAACTCACCCTCGAAAAGTATCTCAGTATTCAAACCAGTTTTACCTGTACCCTTCCAATATTCTTCAGCTTTGGACACAATTTCATCATATAGACTTGGATTACAATTTAGTAGAGACATGTCTGCTCTTGAAAGTTTAGATTTGACTTCAGAAACCTCAATTTCTATTAAATTATATTTTTGTAAAGAGAATTCCAGAACTTTGGCGTATTCTTTGTAATCAATTTCTGGATCAAAAAGAAACATACATCTTTTTCTCGATGGCAACCCGGAAAATTTGTTTACTCTCACTTCTTCAAATATATATTCTTTAAGTAATTCTGATGTGTATATTAAATGTTTTAAATATTTTGAAAGTTCTCTTAAATTTATTCCATCAATAACAATATTCGGTAATTCATATAATACACCATCACTAAGGTTTACCCAGTTCCCTTCTAATTTCTGTCTCCAATACTTCGATACTTCCCAATAAGTGTAATATTCTTTATTAATATCTATCTTACTTGCATCCCAATTAGTAAAGTGTAAAAACTTCATATTATTTCTCTTCTAAATCATGGCAACTAACATCAGACTGTGAAAACTCACGGAAAATTTTATTCATTATATTACAATTGTAATCTAAAAATATTGAATTATCAAATTGTCAAGCACCATCCCTCATCATTCTATCCAATCCTTTCCAATATATATGATTTTATTTTTACTATATTCTTTACGTTTTTCCTGGGAATCATCCAAAAGGGAATTTAAGGAATAGCGAAGTTTAACATTGTAAAAACGATAAAGAACGGATTTTTTTTCTTTTTCATATGGTCCATCTATACTTACATCGAAGTCTTCGAAAAGTCTCTGTACACTCTCATTTATACCATCTTTCGGCGTTACAAAGTTTTGAATAAGACAGTTAGTTGCTGTCTCGTCAATTAAGAAGTGTGTATCTTCATCGAAGGATAAAATCCTACTGCAATTGATTATAGTATCGCCTACAACATTTTTGTTGTCATTTACATCTCTAATAAAAATAGCATTGCCACATCCTAAGGCGAATCTAAGAGGAATATTTACAATTTCAACATTTGAACCAACTGGAGGAATATCAATATTATGAATACAAGAATGTAAATTTAATATTAATGAAAATTGGATTGCTTCCATTATTGATTTAGCATGCATTTTAAAAACTAATAATGCTCCATCACCTGTAGGAATAATAACTTCTGGACCCATTGTTAGATCTGGGCGGTTTTTCTTAAACCAAGCAATCGTTTCCGCAATAAAGACATATAATTTAACGCTGGAAATCAACCTTTCATAAATGTTACCTTGAGAATAGCCCATTATATCAATACCTAGTGTAGTGACATAATTATGTATGATAAAAGACGCTCTACTTATACCCTCTGGGGCTCTATCATTCTCAAACTCACATATTAATTTTTTCCCATCATTAGAAACATTCATTATACGCAAGTTTTTATGCTGACTAAAACTTTGCCAAAGGCTATCGTCCAATTTTTGCATTTTATCTTGCCTCCCACCAACCATGTTGATAAAAATACAAGTGAATAAAAAGGCGAGGGTAGTTCATTCTCACTTTTTCTTTTCACTACCCACCTAATATGATAATATAACCTATTTTAGAAATTTGTCAAGATAAAATACAGGGCTTTCCCGATTTTTACGCAAAACTGAGTGAAAATTATCTTATTAAAGGGTTTTGTCCCAAACTCTGGCAAGGAAATGATCAAGATATTGATATATCTTTTCTATAAATATTATAAATAGACAGATTAAACTACTTAAAACTCTATCAAATCAGTAAATATTTAGATGGTAAATTTCCTTAAAACACAAAAAATGCGGTAACTCTTTGGGTTACAATAAGTTAACCTAAATTTTTGCGTAAAAATCGGGAAAGCGTCAAAATTGACTGCCTCGAGTTACCCAAAAGGTACCCAAAAACACCATGCATTTTTTTCTAAAAATGGTGTTTTTTACTTGACAAATGTATTATAAATAATACAATATACACTAGGTATAGAGTTGTAGGTAGAGTTGGAGCCCGGCGATTCTACCGGCAATTTTATATTACGAAGGAGGTAAAAAATGAAAAAAGTTTTATTAAAGGGCAAGTACAGCCATAGGGTGCTGCCTGTAAGATTGACACCCGAGGCAGAAAAGGAGTTAGAACGGTTATGCGAGGAAACTCAGAGACCAAAGTCATACTTTTTGCGAAAGGCTGTGGAGGAGTTTTTAGAAAAGGAAGCGCTTTACAGGATGGCTTTGGAGCGATGGGAAAACAGAGACGATCGCATAATCACTGCTGATGAAATGCATGAAAGACTCGGGATATAGAATTCTTTACAAGTCAAGTGTAGAAAGGGATCTCAATAAGATTGGCGTATCCATAAGAAAAAGAATTGTAGAAAAGATAGAAGCACTGCTGGCACATAATCCTCACAAAGGGAAACAGTTAAAAGGAAAATATAAGGGCTTCTGGAGTGCTCGGATAGGAGATTATCGGGTAGTATATAAAATCAGTCAAAAAGATGTGGTTGTTGTAGTTGTGAAGCACAGGAAAGAGGCTTATAAATAAATATCCTTGCAAAAAACACTTGACAAGATTCTTTTATAAATTTACTTCAGTAAATTCAGGGACGGTTCTTAACTCTGTGACTCTGGTAAACGAAACAGTTTTGACGAGTCACTATATGATATATTGGAATGGAATGGATGAAAGGTGAAAAGGGTGAAACTGACGATCTCCAATGTACGAAGGAACTGATATTACTGCGATAAGTTGGTAACAGCAAAGTGGTGAGTTTTAGCCCGCCCTTTTTTGGTTTTAAGTGATCTAAAAAATGTAGGGAACCCATACGGGTTCCCTACTTGAAATAAATCTGCGAATATCAGCGGAAATCTGCGTCCTATTAAAAATAGGATGATGCTTCTGATAATCTACTTTTTTACTATCTTCACCGATTCCATGATATCGCCTTTCTTTATCTTCTTGACGATATCCATACCCTCAAGTACCTGTCCAAATACCGTATATTTCCCATCGAGATGTGGCTGCGGTGCAAGACATATGTAGAACTGGCAACTTGCTGAGTTGGGATCTTGCGACCTTGCCATAGCAACAGTTCCTGCCTTGTGTGAACGGGTATTGAACTCTGCCTCGATATTATAGCCAGCATCTCCTGTCCCATCTCCCTTTGGACAACCACCCTGTGCGACAAAATTAGGAACTACCCTGTGAAATGTCAGTCCATCATAAAATCCTTCCTTTGCAAGTTTCACAAAATTTCTGACTGTTTTGGGTGCATCTTCTGGAAAAAATTCTATAATTATCTTTCCACCCTTTTTCATATAGATTATCGCCCGCTCTTTTCCTGTCAATTCAACCTCCTTTACTTTCTCAGTTGCTTCCGTCTTTGCCTCTATTTTTGGTTTCTCTTGCGGCTTTTCTTTTTGAGCACATCCTGTTATGAACAGAAAAACAGAGGCAATAAAAATTATAGTATAAATCTTTTTCATTTTACTCCTCCTTTTTGTCGAGAGTCAAGACTTGATATTAGAAAATATATCAAATACAAACTTCCTGTCAAGTAAAAAACA
>JAUXAN010000082.1 GCA_030619885.1 bacterium | reverse complement strand
TATACCTATTATTTTGTCAGCCCCTATCTCTACGGATCCGGACGGACGGGTCGCATGACAAGATCCGTATGGATAAGTTAGTTCTTCGTAAATTAGTTTCAAATTACCTGCTTTCATTATCCTTTTAGTATCAAACAATTTCACTGAACACTACTTTGATTTCACAGATTAGTAATCCGTGAAATCCGTGGCTTTCAGATATCCCCAGCCTGCCTAACGGAGTTCACTGAAGATCTACGAAATTTATCTTTGTTTCAATAGATGTATCAAGGCGAATTTCTTTTACTCCTCAAACCATTTCTTTATGAAGAAAGCGGCTATTTTGTAGGATTGCCTGGCTTTTTGAACAAGTTCCCTTGCTGCTTCTTCAGATGAGATTTCAAAAGGTGATATTATCCTATCGGATTCAATCTTACCATAGGTGCTCCAGCCATGCCAGGGAGCGACATCGTCAACTACAGTCCCAATCTCTTCAAGTTCAAAGAATAAATTCTCGCCTATCGTTTTTACAATTTCAGTTTTGTTCTCTTCGAGTAATTTTTCTAACTGCTCACCTGGTTTATGTGTCCATTTCGGCTCTTCAAAACAGGCTATTATTGCTTTTGCCAAAGTCTCTATAGCGAGTTGACCGTCCTGACAAGAGCCTCTCCAGTCTTTTGCAAGTAAACGCTTTTCTGCACTCTCAAGATATTTTCTGGCATCTTCAAGCCAATCTTTTGCACCTTTAGAGTTATTCATCTTTAACCCTTACTTCTATAATCTCACCCCTCTTAAGCCTTCTTTTAGGTTTCCAGATTTTATAGCCACCTCGATCTACTTCCACAAGTCCTGCAGCCCGTGCAGCAGCCACTATCTTCCTGAGCAGAGGTTTGACTTTTCCCTTATCCCATACGACGATTCCTTCAGATGCCATCCTTATAGTATACCATGAAGGAATTTCCTTTAACCCCTTAATGGTATATACAAACAGACTATATCTACGGTGGAGTGCCTTCCCCACCCTTTTCCACCACAGTTTCTCAACTTCCAGATCTATCGGCTTACCAAATACAAGAAAGATATCTATATCGCTTTTTCGCTCATCGAATGTCCCCCTTGCCAATGAGCCGCAAATACCTATCCCTTCCAATTCGTTGAGATACTCATCCAGCTCGGAGAGCAGAGCATTACTGACATTTTTTATAGTAACCCTTTCCCCCATCTCAATCATTATAATATCACAAATTTCAGAAGTCAAGGAAATTTAACTTTCCCTTTTCTATCAGGAAAAGATTTTCTTTTTTTGCAATCCTCTTCAACTCTTCTGTAAATCCACCTTTACTAAACAGTACGAAATATTGCTTTACACTTTTCCCGCTCAATTCCACCAGTTTAGACTTGGCTCTTAGATTTTCAAGAATATTTATCCCAAGAGGTTTGTTTTTCCACTTTATCTCACCAAAGATGATCTCGTTGGTTTCGTCATCAATTCCGACCAGATCAATTTCCTCATCTTTCTTCCACCATCTGCCAATACGGGATAATCGTAGTGGAATTTCCCCATTTATAGATAGTTCCCAGAGTATCTCCCTGGCTATTTTTTCATATATTTCTCCAAGATAGAGAGTGAACCCCTTTTTTATCCTGTTCAAGACAGTATCAATTGCACCTTCCTCTATGTAGCCCCTTGATGGGAAGACAAATTTGAACCAGAATCTAAAAAACGAATCTTCAATTTTATAGATTCCTCTTTTACTTTTTTCAGGATTTACTTCAGTCACCGGGACCTCTCTTTTGATGATGCCAAGACTGCCAATAACGGAAAGATACTTGCTCAGGATATTCTTCTGAAACCCCGTTTCATTGATAATCTCACCCAATTTTGTCTTTCCAGATGCGATTGCTTTCAAAATTGCAAAGTAATTTCTGGGTTCTCTCAACTCCTCTTTCAAAATAAATTCAGGTTCCTCATAAAGAATTTCACCCTTGGAGAGAATTTTATTCCTTATATTATCGAAGATATTATTTTTACGATCGAACTGGAGGAGGTACATAGGAGTCCCTCCTAATGTAGCGTAGATTTTCAGTCTCTCTTCAAAGTCTTTATCCGGGAAAAACAGGGATAAATCTTTAAATCGAAGAGGTTCAATTAAAAATTGTCCTGTCCTTCGTCCATAAAGAGGTGATTTATAAGATAAGACTTCTGACTCCATCATTGATATACTCGAACCTAAAAGAAGAAGAAAAACTGATGTGTCTTTAAGGTATTCATCCCATCCCTTTTGGAATAGCGAGGGAATCGCACTATCTGCTTCAACTAAATATGGGAACTCATCTATCACGAAAACAGTACGCCCCTTTTTCCGTGAGAGATACTCAAATACCTGAAGCCAGTTGCCAAATCCCCTTTCTTTAAGAAAGTTATCTTTGTAAAAAATTGCAATCTTCTCTGAAATCTGTTTTAATTGATCGTAAGAAGAAGTTTTATCAGCAAGGAAGTAGATATGTGGTTTATTCCTAAAGAACTGTTTGACAAGTTCCGTTTTCCCAACTCGTCTCTTACCGTAAATAACGATAAAATGCGCTCCCTTCTCTCGATATTTTTTCTCCAGGAATTTCAGCTCCTTATTTCGGTTAAAGAAATTCATCCTTTTCCTCCTTAAAGTATACTTTAAAGTATTATACTGTAAAGTATACTTTTTGTCAAGAGAAAAAATTGATGCGCATGAAGTGCATCAGATTTTTAATGATGCCGCATTTATATTCACATCATGGTATCAAGAAAAAGAAACCACGAATCACATTCACCCCGCACTTATGCATAAGTGCGGGGCAGGTTATAAAAATTCTCAAAAAAAAGAATAAACCCAGATTATGCATTAAACACCGAAAAGTAAATATTCACTTAACCACGTCTAAAACTTTATTTCAAGCCACAGATTACACGGATTGAGTAAAACTCCTTTGAAATCGGTGAAATCTGTTTAAATCTGTGCAATGGGACTACCTCCTTATGAATCTTCATTGCTATACCTATTATTTTGTCAGCCCCTATCTCTACGGATCCGGACGGACGGGTCGTATGACAAGATCCGTATGGATAAGTTAGTTCTTCGTAAATTAGTTTCAAATTACCTGCTTTCATTATCCTTTTAGTGTCAAACAATTTCACTGAACACTACTTTGATTTCACAGGTTAGTAATCCGTGAAATCCGTGGCTTTCAGATATCCCCAGCCTGCCTAACGGAGTTCACTGAGGATCTACACCGAAAAAACAAGAAATACATTAGACGCCCATTAACGCAGATATTAACAAGAAACTAAGGAAATACATTCATCTATCGGGGACGGTTCTCAAAACTTATTGTATAATATTATTATATGCAACCCGCTCAACTTTTTCAATACAAAACACTGACTCCCTATTTCACTCTGTG
>JAUXAN010000051.1 GCA_030619885.1 bacterium | reverse complement strand
GATGCTGATAATAAAAGATTGAAGTATGCACATTTCAATGGAACAGAATGGGAGTTTGAATTTGTGGATTCTGAAGGCGAAGTGGGGGAGTATACCAGTCTGGATTTGGACGAAAACGGTATTTCACATATCAGTTATTATGACATTATCAACAAAGACTTGAAATATGCTGTAGGGATTCAGCCACCAAAGGTAGTGGCTACTGACCCTGCAAATAATACAATAAATATTATTCCGTCTGACAGTATCTTCGTAAAATTCGATTCAGATATGGACTCGAGCACCATAAACGATACAACTTTTTTAGTAAATGGGAGTCAGACAGGTCCGCATCCGGGTGCTGTTTCTTACGATTCTCTCACAAAAACTGCCACTTTTGACCCTGCAAGAGATTTCGCTTATGGCGAAGTGGTTACTGTAATTCTTACCTCTAAAATCACTGATATAGATGGGACACCGATAGAACCGTATATATTCTCCTTCACAATCCATTCTTCCTCTGGCAGTGCAAATTTTCTATCAATAGATTTCTATCCAAGCGGGGCTGGTGCCCGCTCCGTCTGCTCAGCCGATTTCGATGGAGATGGATATATAGATGTTGCCTGCGCAAATTACTTGGCGCATACCTTCACAGTGCTCCTCAACAATGGTGATGGAACTTTTTCCCTCGATTCGAATTATGCGGTGGGTAACAATCCCATCTCAATATGTGCAGGTGACTTTGATAGAGATACCATTATTGACCTTGCACTCGCCATCTACAATGAGAGCATAGAGGCCGGAGAAGTATGGATATTTTTCGGTAATGGGGACGGTAGTTTTGGTTCAGAAACCAGTTCGATACTGTCTCGCAGCCCCAATTCCATATATACGAACGACTTCAATGGGGATGGTAACCTGGACCTTGCAATGACCAATTCCATTCCTGGCCAATACTATGTGTCTATACTCTTCGGTGATGGAGCAGGAGGTATTTCTTGGTTTGTAGAGTATGACTTGGCTTACGAGGGACGTTCGGTCTATGGCAGTGATTTCGATAATGGTGGCGATATTGACCTTGCCGTGACGAATTATTTAACTGCAAAGAATTTTGTATCAGTTCTTTTGAATAGAGGTAATGGAGAGTTCGGTTCACCTGTTAATAATGATGTGGGACTGTCTCCAATGTCGGTATATGCAACCGACTTCAATCTTGATACCATTCCTGATTTGGCAACAGCAAATTCGAGAGATAATACTGTCTCTATTCTTTTAGGGGTTGGTGATGGAAACTTCTTGCCTTCAACCGATTATGCGGCAGGGGACGGCGCTTATGCCGTATTCGCATCGGACTTTAATGCAGATGGTGATATGGACATTTCAACCACAAATAAGGGTTCAGATAATATATCCATTCTTTTGGGTGTTGGTGATGGCACTTTTCCACCGCCTGTGAATTACTGGACAGGGGGTGGACCGAGCTCAGTGAGTTGTGCAGACTTTGATAACGATGGAGCGATTGACATTGCAGTTGCAGATTACGATGCTAATGGAGTCGCAATACTGCACAATATCGTTGATACAATTCCTCCTGCTTCTCCTGAGAGCCTCACTGCAAATGGTTCGAGCCCCTCACCGTGGACCAACGATTCGACATTCACCATAAACTGGATAAACCCATCCGATGAGTCTGAGATAAAGAGGGCTCTGTATAAAATCGGTTTAGAACCTAGAGCAAACTTCGACACAACAGGCACTCTATCCGGGACACCGCCAGACTCAGTCTCGACTACTAAAGAAGGTGGGGAAACCCTCTGGGTCTGGTTGGAAGATAATGCGGGCAATGTAAATTATCAAAACAATAGTTTTGTAAACTTAAGATATGACTCGACCCGCCCAACTGGTTCGGTCGCATCTTCCCCATTATATAGTAATGCACTCTCTTTCACAGTGAACTGGACTCAGGGTTCTGATGAGGGCGGTTCTGGGTTAACTGGAAGGTATGATGTGAAGGTCAAGGATAGTACTGATTCCTGGAATGACTGGCTGAGTGACTATTCTGGACTTTCTGCAACATATACAGGCAGTGATGGCCATAAATATTATTTTGAGGCAGGGGCCAGGGATTCTGCTGGAAATATAGAGACATTTACTGGTGTTCCTGAGTGCAGCACAAAGGTTGATATAACCCCACCCTATGTAGCCTCAACCTCACCTGCGGGGGGCGACACAGGTATCGCTGTGAATACGAATATAGATATAACATTCTCAGAAGATATGGGTACAACCACATTCGATACAACGAACTTTACTGTGGTTGGCAGTATAAGTGATACATGCAGTTTCACTCTGACCCATAACCTGAAAAGTGTGACATTAAACCCAACTTCAGATTTTGCCTATTCTGAAAGTATAGATGTCACAGTCAAAAAATCGGTTAAGGACCTGGCAGACAATGAGATGACGAATGATTATGTCTTCTCATTCACAACCGCCTCATTTACGGACGAACAGCCGCCGATGACATCCAATGCTTATGTGAATCCGAACCCGACAGAGCCTGTAGCATACCTAACCATTACCGCTTTTGTGAGCGATGCAGACTCGGGTGGCTCAAATGTAGTAGGGGCTGAATATTTCGTTGATACGATTGGTGTCAATGGAGATGGGTATTCTATGACGGCACAGGATACATTCTTCGATGAACCATCGGAGGATGTTATAAATATTCTGGATGTCGAACCTTTAGCATGGTCTGTGGGCGATACACACTGGATATACATCCATGGCAAGGATGGGCCAGGAAACTGGGGTGGGTTCGATTCCGTAGAGATTGTGGTGAAAAACGATGATGATGGGCTCCCACCCTCTTTCTCCAACTTTTCACCCGAAACCGTAGCGGATACAATGAATTTCTACATAGAGTGTAAAATCACAGACGCATCAGGAGTCTACGACGACAAGACAGGTTCAACCGGACAGGGTGTCTATCTGCTCTGGGATAATGATGGGGAGATTTTTGTGGATGCGAATGAAGTGCAGTTAGATTCGACGGGGTTGAACTTTTTCAAAACCATCTCACAGATCCCTCCTCAACCAGCAGGTTTCGACTTTATCTATGAAGTCTATGCATACGATGATGATTTCGACACAGAACATCCACACGATAGAACAAAAGGTTCAAGCAGTCTGAAGACAGTGGTGATAAAGGATGTGAGAGGACCAAAAACCACAGATGTGGTTGCTACACCGAATCCTACAGAGGGAGAGACCTTATTAGTTGTAATCGGTGTAGTTTCTGACAGTAAACTCGGAAATTCAATAATTAAAGGTGCAGAATATTTCAAATATGTGCCCGGTATTGACAGCACCGGAATTCCAATGAAAGCAGAAGATGAAACATTCGATGAAGTGAAAGAAAATGTGGTGGATACTTTAAACATATCGAATTGGTCTGTTGGGGATACGCATAAGATATTTGTTCACGGAATAGATGCATGGGGCAACTGGGGCAGGTACGATTCTGTTATAGTCAGAGTAACTGCACCACCCGATACTATTCAACCTTATGTGGTGAGTACCTCACCTAACAGTGGTGATACAAATGTTGCCACAAACTCCAATGTCATCATCACCTTTAATGAGAAGATGGATACTACAACTATGGACAGCACTAAATTTTCCATCACCGGAAACGATACTTATAGCTTTACATTCGATTATGACACCTGGAACTTTGCTGTGGAGTTAAATCCTGATTTCAATTTTGCCTTGAATGAGACCATTGATGTGTGGGTCTCGCGTACAATCTGCGACTCCTCTGGTCTTCCGATTGGTAGTGACTATACTTTCTGGTTCGTTGCAGGAACTGTTCCCGATACATTAGCCCCTGTAACATCGAATAGTTCCTGTTTTCCGAACCCGACCGAAGGGGCGAAGAATTTGAAAGTGACCGCTACTGTCTTCGATTCTGCCAAAGGTGGCTCAAAAATCACAAAGGCTAAGTTCTTTATAGATGATACAACAGGGACGGATTATTCGATGAATGCTGC
Source organism: bacterium (assembly GCA_030619885.1). Lineage (GTDB taxonomy): Bacteria > Hydrothermota > DG-26 > JAUXAN01 > JAUXAN01 > JAUXAN01. The sequence goes on along the minus strand of JAUXAN010000051.1, from coordinate 11,239 downwards.
CGATGGTACTTTCGATCAAGTTACCGAGGACGTTGTAGGTTTCCTCGATATGTGGTCATTAGGATGGTCAGCAGGAGATATCCACAGCATATACATTAAAGGCAAGGATGGTGTTGGATACTGGAGTGAATTCGATTCTACTCAAGTATTCGTCACAGCCGATACCGATACTGTAGGTCCTGATTTTATCTACTTCTTTCCTGATTCTGTGCCTGACACGAGCAAATTTTATATTTATTGCGTAATTTACGACCCCTCAGGGGTATGGGATGATGGAACAGGTCCTGAAGGACAGGGAGTATATCTGGTATGGGACAACGACGGTACCGTTTCAGGTGGATACGAATACCAGATGAGTCAGACACCGGGCGATACTTTCAGAACAGAACATCCAGTTCCTGTCCAGAAGACTAATGCAGACTTCGTCTATAAGGTATATGCATGGGATAACGATACGACCTTTGGTGAGAGGACTGATAGAACAAAAGATTCAAGCGGAGTCCAGACCGTGGTCATTGTAGATTCAAAACCGCCCAAGGTGACTTTTCTCGGTACAATACCTGCAATCCCTCCCGAAGGTACTCAAGATTTGATTGTAACGGCAACTCTATCGGACAGTGGAAGGGGAGAATCGAATATCGTGAACGCTCTGTGTTGGATGGATTCGACAACTGGAACTCCATTTTCAATGCATCCTGAAGATGGAGCATGGGACAGTCTGTATGAAAAGGTCATTGATACACTCGATATCTCGACATGGAAAGCGGATGAGACACACTGGATTTATGTTCGAGGAGAAGATGGTTTTCAGAACTGGAGCAGGTTCGATTCCGTGGTCGTCTATGTGACAGAATTAGTAGATACATTCCCACCTACTATAGCATACACTACTCCTCCGAATGGCGATACCGGGGTAGTGCTGAACACATGGATGTTTGCTACCGGTAGTGAGCCATTAAATCATGCAACTATCAGTTACAGTGATATAGAAATATGGGGGAGCTTCAATGGATTTTACGAGATCTCTTATCTTGACTATCAAGAGAAGGATTCTACAATCAGATTCTCTACGCCCCTTATTGAAACAGGGAGACGGTTCGCACCTTCTGAATCTATTGTCGTGACCATAGACTACACCATAGAAGACCTCGTTGGGAATGAGATGGAAAACGATCATACCTGGTGGTTCAAAACAGGATTGACAACTGATACCACTGCGCCTTCAGTCGTCGCTATTGATGTTACTCCTGATACGACCTGGGGAGCAAGTTATGTGAGGCTCACAGCTAAGGTGTCGGATGGTAGGATGGTAGAGATGGCGGAATATTTTATTGATACAATAGGCGCCAATAATACTGGCTATCCAATGAGTCCTGTGGATGGTAATTATGGTGAAGCAATCGAGGATGTAATAGAGGAGAGTCTCTTCGTTGAGACCCTTTCAGAAGGGTTGCATAGACTTTATGTACACGGCAGAGACGGTTCGGGAAACTGGGGAGGGTTCGATTCTGTAACCATTGCCGTATATAGCCCCGGGTTATCTTTCACTATAACGGTCACCCCAGATACGGTATTGGTGGGCCAAAATGGAATAATTGAGGCGATAGCAAATCTACCTTTATTAAGCGTACCCGTCTGCACTGTTTCTACGAGTGTCGGTGAAAAATTCGAGGTTAGTATGAGTTTAGATACCCTCAGAATATATACAGGAACATTCTCTACAGTGGGCAAAAGTATAGGAGAGGCGACCGTTACAGTGAGTGGAATAGATTCGGTGCTTGAGGATACTAGTTCAAGCAGCACGACTTTCAGAATCATTGCAGGTGGAGAGTTCTTACCAGAAGATAGGGTCTTTGTCTATCCAAATCCTGCGCCTATTAAGAGCGAATATGGGAATACTGCCTTCTTCAGATATTATGTAAACCAAAATGCAAAGGTAGTCGTAGAGGTATTCAACTTGAAAGGTAAAAGGGTCGTTCTCCTTGACGGAAGCGGTGAGGGTGGAACTGACAATGAAATTTCATGGGATATTGGTAAAATTGCGAGTGATGTATATCTATTCAGACTCGAGGCAAAGGCAAGACAGGGTGGAGAGAAGAGGTCTGTGATAAAGAAATTAGCAATCGTAAAATGAAAAGACTGTTAATAGGTACCCTCTTTTTACTGCTGTGGTGTCGAATTTATGCAGATACTGGTGAGACAGGGTCTGCATTCCTGGAACTCGGCGTTGGTGGAAGGGAGATCGGTATGGGAGAAACAGGGATCTCTCATTCTTGTGGCGTAAATTCCATTCATTGGAATCCAGCAGGAGTTGGATTTTTGAAAAGATTGGAATTCTCATTTATGCATGCGGAATGGTTTCAAGGAATCAGATATGAAAATTTTGGTTTTGCTCAACCCGTCGGGTTTGGAAATATAGGGATTGGTGTGAAAAGTTTGTATTTAAGCGATTTTGAAAAGAGGACAGGACCGACATTAAAGCCTGAAGGTACATTTGGTGCATTTAATCTTGCCGTTAATCTCTCTTTTAGCAAAAAGATTGGGACTGACAAATCTTTTGGCTTTGCTTTGAAACCGATATATGAGAAGATAGATGTGGAGAGTGGGGTCGGAATTGCTTTTGATGTGGGGTGCGTATACCTCCCACCTGTGAAAAATTTAAAGACAGGATTGACGGTTCAGAATATTGGAACGCCAATAAAATTTAAGGAAGAAGGTTCGAGCCTTCCTTCACTAATAGGATGCGGAATGAGTTATTCAATGCTCGATAACAGTGTAAACATCGCATTGGATATTCTAAAACCGTTCAAAGAAGAATTTGAATACAGAGCAGGAGTAGAATACACAGCCGCTCAACTCATATCATTCAGATTTGGTTACAAATCTGGACTGGATGAGACCGGTGACTTTGCGGGTTTGAACTTTGGATTCGGTGCGAAGGTAAAGGATTTCAATTTGGACTACGCCTTTTCACCTTATGGGGTTCTTGGATTGACACATCGGGTTTCATTGACCTATTATGTGGGAAGGGAGAAAGAGAAACAAGAAATGATTGCAAAAAAGATGGAAGAGGAGATGAGACAGAAAGAAATTTTGACAGCAAAGAGCTTTTACAAACAGGGGCTGAACCATCTCTCGCAAAAGAGATTCGATGATGCGATGGATGCCTTCGATTTAGCATTGGTCTGGTACCCTGACTATAAAGAGGCGAAGGTGAAACTTAAAAGGGCGATGCGAGAGAAGGAAAAAAGAGAAGTTCAAAAAAGGATGAAGATTGGGATAAAAAATTATAATGAGAATAATTTAGTCGATGCGATATACGAATTCTCTTATGTTCTCTCTTTAGACTCAGCGAATACGAATGCAAAAAGGTGGCTGGAAGCATCAAGGAGCAAAATGACTGAAATCCAGGCGGCAAAGGCGGATAGAGAAGCTGCAAAGTTCGATGAGATAATAAAATACTTCAATTCAGGAATAACATACTATTCGAAAGGCAAGTATAGGCTTGCTATATCGAAATGGAAAAGGGTCTTGACATTGGATCCTCAACATATAGAGGCGAAGGATTACACAAGTAAGGCTAATGAAAAAATGGAAGAAGAAATTTTAGCCTGTTTGCAAAAGGCGAAGACATACATAAAACAAGAGAACTGGGAGCTCGCTTCCGCGGAGGTAAAGAAGGTGTTGTCGTTCGACCCGGGTAATTCGCAAGGGTTAAGACTTAAGAAAGAGGTGAGAACCCATCTTATGAAGGTAGAGAAAGAGAGAAAGAAGTATGTAGAAAAAGCAGCCAGGGGGGATATCACGGAACTCTACTTGAAGGGGATAGGCGCATATACAGAGGGTCACCTTGAATCTGCCATTCTCTACTGGGAAAAAGTTCTTGAAATTGACCCAAAGCATAAAAATGCTAAGAAGAACATTGAAAGGGCAAAAGAAAAGTTAGAGAGGATTAAACGACTAAAATGATCTCAAATAATGTGTTAACCACGAATGACATTCACCCCGCACTTACGCACAAGTGCGGGGCGGGTTATCACGAATAAATACAAAGGTAAGGAAATGGAGAAAAGAAAAAATATTTCTCCCTTCTTTATTTCAATCTGCCATACGGCACGTATGGGTGGGTTCTGTTTTTGCTTGACATCTTTTTCAAAATAGATATAATTCTTTTGTGAATAATTATTTGATGAAAAAGGGGGTTAGGCGACAAAAACTCTGATTTGAACTGTAATAAACTAAGGAGAAAACGATGGAAATGAAAGAAATTGATGAATTAGAAGAAAAGATAAATAAAGCCTGCGAGGTCATCAACGATTTAAAAAGGAAGAACGAAGAATTTTCTACAAAGAACGAAACCTTGATTAAGGAGAATGAAGAACTGAAGCAGGCAAAGGAACATGCAAAAAGGAGGCTTGAAGAGATTCTTGGAAAATTAGAATTCTTGGACTAACCGCCAGGGCTGGGAACTTCCATGGAAGATTTCGAGGTAATAACCGTGCGTATATTTGGAAATGAGTACAAGATAAAAGGGGACTCTTCCCCTGAATACATTAAGAAAATTGCTGATTATGTAGATTTGAAGATGAAAGAACTCAAAGAGATTGGAACATCAACGGATAAAATACCCATTCTTGTTGCACTGTCAATTGCGGATGAATATTTCAAACTACGAGATACACTACAGACGAAGGTAGTAAATTTGACCGACACTCTAAAAAAAAGTTTCGAAGGAATGTAATTTTTCCCTTGACAAGAGTTTTAGAGTAACTAATATATAAGTAGAAAAAAGGAAAGTTCCCTGCCGTGCTCGTGATGGCTTAATGCTCTTGAGCCAATAATTTGAAAGGGGAGCTTAACTTCGGATGTGACTTGCAGGTCCGGTTTACGGAAAGCATAAAGCATCCGAGAGGGCACCCACTTGTAGGACAGGTTCAATGAGGCTCTAGCCGTACAGCACCCGCGGGGAACTTTTTTTACTATGAAGCCACTTGCGAAAAGAATGCTCCCACTCACATTCGAAGAATTTTTCGGACAGGAACATATCGTTGGAAAAGGTACATTGTTGAGACGGATGATAGAATCCGATACTCTTACTTCTTTAATTCTTTTCGGACCGCCTGGCTCTGGTAAAACTTCGCTCGCACATCTCATCGCAAACTTGACCAACGCAATAATCGAACGACTGAATGCGGTAACCTCAGGAGTAGGCGATATTAGAAAGATCGTGGAACGGTCTAAAAAGTTCGCAAAATTAGAGAAAAAAGCGACTATTCTTTTTGTTGACGAAATACATAGATGGAGTAAGGTTCAGCAGGATGCGCTGCTGCCAGATGTAGAAGATGGGAATATAATACTGATAGGGGTCACAGTCTATAACCCATTTTTCTCGATCATTCCAGGTCTCGTCTCCCGTTCGCATATTTTTGAGCTCAAGCCCCTCTCCCTGTCCGATATTGAACATATCTGTAGGAATGCTCTCAAAGACAGAGAGAGGGGGCTGGGAAACTTGAATGTTGTTACTGATAAAGAACCGATTTTACATATATGTAGATTAGCAGACGGGGACGCCAGAAAGGCACTCAACGCTCTGGAGATAGGTGTTTTGTCAACTACTCCGAATGAGCAGAATGAGATTGTATTCGATATGAAGGTTGCGGAAGAGTCTATTCAGAAGAAAGGGCTCTATTATACTGCGGACGAGCATTATGATACTATATCCGCCTTCATCAAGAGTATGCGAGGTTCTGATATTGATGCATCCATCTATTGGCTTGCCAAGATGATTCACGCAGGTGAAGACCCGCGTTTCATCGCAAGAAGAATCGTGATATGTGCTGCCGAGGATGTTGGTAATGCCGACCCAAACGCTTTATTAATTGCCAATGCCGCTTTGAACATAGTCGAGTCAATCGGTATGCCAGAAGCAAAGATCCCACTTGCAGAGGCAACGATCTATGTGGCAAGTGCACCTAAAAGTAATGCCTGTTACGAAGCGATTTCCAAGGCATTGGAAGATATGGAGAAGACACCTACTCAGCAGATTCCGCCTTCGATTCAAGAGGGAGGATATAAAGGTGCAGAGAAACTAGGGCGTGGAAAAGACTACAAATATCCACACCTTGCACCAAACGGATGGGTAGACCAGAACTATCTTTTGGAAAGAAAGGTCTATTATACCCCTACATCCAGAGGGTTTGAAAAAACAATAAGAGAGAGAATAAAGAATGTAAAGAAAAAGAGGTGATGAATATGTTATATGTAATTGCCATTGCTATTTCTGCTGCCGCAGGGTTTATAGCAGGGATTATCTTCATAAAGAAATCTGGAGAAGCTAAATTATCACATGCAGATGAAATTTCAAGAAAAATAATCGAAGAAGCGCAGAGAGATGCGGAAAGAAAAATAAGAGAATCAGAGATTGAAATCAAAGATAAAAAACTGGAAGCGAAGTTGAAATTTGAGAGAGAGGCAGAAGCCAAGAGGAGAGAAGCAGAGCGACTTTTCAGGAGGATTAAAGAGAGAGAAAAAAATATTGAAAGAAAAGGGGAGTTGATGACGAGAAAGGAGAGAGAAACTGTTGCAAGAGAGAAGGAGGTGATTTTAAAGGAGAAATCAATTGTGGCAAAAGATGAACGATTGACCCGATTACTCGATGAAGAGAATGCAAAACTTCAGAGAATCGGAAGGATGACTACAGAGGAGGCGAGGCATCAACTTTTAGCGAATCTCGAGTCTCAGGTAAGACATGAATCTGCTCAGATGATAAAGGATATAAGGGATAGGGCGAAAGAGACTGCGGAACACGAGGCAAAAGAGGTGATAACGATGGCGATACAGCGATGCGCCACCGACCATGTTGTGGAGACGACTGTGACCACGGTCGCACTGCCTAATGACGAGATAAAAGGAAGAATAATAGGGAGAGAGGGGAGAAATATTAGAGCCTTTGAGAATAGTACGGGGGTGGAGGTGACCGTTGATGATACGCCAGAGGCTGTTACAGTTTCTGCCTTCGACCCTGTGAGAAGAGAGGTTGCAAAGATTGCTTTAGAGAAACTTATAAGCAACGGCAGAATCCATCCAGTAAGAATAGAAGAGGTGGTTAAGAAGGCGAGCGAAGAGGTGAAGGAGGATGTAAAGAAAGCAGGAGAAGATATGGTATTGGAAGTAGGTATCGCAGGTTTAAATCCAGAACTGATTAAGTATATTGGAAGATTGAAATATAGGAGGAGTTACGGGCAGAATGTGCTTCAGCATTCAAAGGAAGTGGCTTACCTGGCAGAGCTTATAGCGAGTCAGTTGGACCTCGATGCAAATTTAGCAAAAAGAGCAGGTCTACTCCACGATATAGGAAAGGCGACAGACCAATCGCATGAAGGAACACATGCCAAAATTTCAGCAGACTTGTGTGAAAGATATGGGGAGTCAGATATTATTGTTAATGCCGTGGCTGCACATCATGAGGAAGCAGAGCCTAAATCACTCATCGCAGTGATCCTCCAAGCTGCAGATGCGATATCAGGTTCGAGACCCGGTGCAAGAACGGAAACCCTGGAAGCATATATAGAAAGGGTCGAAAAGTTAGAATCGGTGGCTGCATCGTTCACCGGCGTTGAGAAGGCTTACGCCATCCAGGCAGGCAGGGAAGTCAGGATTATGGTGGAACCCAAAAAGATTTCAGACCTCGAGGCAGAACATTTAGCACGGGAAATTGCAAACAGAATAGAAGCCGAATTGAAATATCCAGGACAGATAAGGGTTACCGTTATAAGAGAGGTAAAAGCAATTGAATATGCAAAGTGACCGAATTTTAAGAGTGCTATTCATTGCAGATATAATAGGGAAGCCAGGGAGAAGAATAGTCTCCCTGGTTCTCCCAATTATGAAAAAAGAAGATAAGATAGATTTTGTGATTGCCAATGGAGAAAATGCCGCATCGAATGGACTTACAGAGAACATAGTTGCAAAACTCTATAGATACGGTGTGGACTGTATTACTACAGGTAATCATCTCTGGGACCGCAAAGAGATAATCCCATATCTTGAAACCGATAGAAGACTCTTGAGACCCCTAAATTATCCCCAGAGTGTTCCGGGCTATGGATACAACATTTTTGAAAAAGAAGGTGTAAAAATAGGCGTTATTAACCTATCGGGTAGAGTATTTATAAAAGAACTCGACTGCCCTTTTCGCACTGTAGGGCGTATTTTGGAAGAGATACAGAAGGAGACCAGAATAATAGTTGTAGATGCCCATGCCGAAGCGACCTCTGAAAAACAGGCGCTGGGATGGTTTCTCGATAGCAAGGTGAGCGCTGTCATTGGAACCCATACACATGTTCAGACAGCGGATGAGAGAATTCTACCCGGCGGGACGGCTTATATAACGGATGCAGGTATGACCGGACCATTCGATTCTGTGATAGGGGTGAAAAAGGAGATTGCGATTGAAAGATTTCTTATGCAGATACCCATAAGAATGGATACCGCAGTCAACGATGTGAGATTGAATGGAGTTATCGTTGATATAGATACAGATACAGGGAAAACACTCTCAATTTCGAGATTGGAGAAGACCGCACCAGAGTCCTTAAGACAGGATGAACAGGATTAACAGGATTTTTACCCTGGACCAAATCATGGTGCGGGGTTTATTTGATAGGATGCAGATTTTTAGGATTTAACCAATATTTCATTTAATCCTGTCGAAAAAGAAATTATTCCAATGTATTTTTTGTTGCTTCGGTGATTTTTGGTGTTTAATATATGATCTGCGTTTATCTGCGTAAATCTGCGTCCTATTACCTATTTTCTTATTTCAGAACTTTTTTTGTTAATGTTGCTACCTCTTCTGGTTCTCTGGCGACCGGGACACCTGCATTCTCAAATGCCTCTACCTTCTCTTTTGCTGTCCCTGTCCCACCTGATATTATTGCACCCGCATGCCCCATCCTCTTGCCCGGAGGTGCTGTCAAACCACATATAAAAGCGACCACAGGTTTACTCATCTTCTCTTTTATGAAAGAAGCCGCGTCCTCTTCATCCGTTCCACCAATCTCCCCAATAAGAACTACCGCCTCAGTCTCTTTATCCTTTTCAAATAACTCAAGATAGTCAATAAATTTCATACCTACCACAGAATCACCGCCCAGCCCTATCACTGTAGACTGCCCCAGGTCTCCCTTCGTAAGATGGTCAATGATCTCGTATGTGAGCGTTCCTGACCTTGATACTACCCCCACAGGTCCCTGTTTGACAATGCGTCCAGGGATGATCCCGACCTTCGACTTGTCAGGAGAGATTATACCAGGGCAGTTTGGACCTATCAACCGGACAGATTTACCTTCCATATATCTTGTAGCCTTCACAATCTCAATTGCAGGAATGCCTTCTGATATGCATACGATCAGTTCGAGTCCCGCATCTATCCCTTCGTATATAGCATCGGGTGCGAAGGCAGCGGGGACGAAGATACAGCTTGTATTAACACCTTCTTTTTCAACTGACTCGTTCACCGTATTATAAACAGGTATTCCTGAAACCTCATTACCCCCCTTTCCTGGAGTGCATCCTGCAACTACCTTGGTTCCATATTTCAACATCTGGGCAGCATGGAAAGAACCATCCCTTCCAGTTATACCCTGGACCACGACCTTCGTATGTTTATCAACAAGTATACTCATACCTACTCCTTTACTATTACACCAATCTTTTCCAATTCTTCTTTAGAAATCTTATAGAAATGTTCTGGTTTCGGGAACTCACCAGATTTTACATCTTCAACATAACTTTTGAAAGCATTCAGTAGTATTTCAGTAAGATTGCAGTACTGTTTGACAAATTTGGGTCTGAACTTGGCAAAGAATCCAATCATATCGTGAACGATTACTATCTGTCCATCTGTGTCAGCGCCTGCGCCCAGTCCAAGCGTTGGAACCGAGACATTCTCTGTTATCAACTTTCCAACCTTAGCGGGAACGCATTCTATCAATATGGAGAAGACCCCTGCATCTTCGAGTGCCTTCGCATCCTCTACCAATGCCTTTGCTGAATCCGCCGTTTTGCCCTGCACCTTGAATCCACCGAGCTGGGTATAAGATTGTGGTGTGAGTCCGATGTGTCCCATCACAGGAATGCCTGCTTTTACGATTGCCCTCACTGTATCCTGCACCCTTGCACCTCCTTCGAGTTTGATGGCGTCACATCCTACTGCCATGAACCGTCCAGAATTACGAATTGCATCTTCGATTGAAATCTGGTAACTCATATAGGGCATATCGCCAACCACGAAGGCATACTTCACAGCCCTCGTCACAGCAGATGTTAAAATTATCATCTCCTCCATAGTGACGGGCAGGGTCGTCTCATAACCCAAAACGGTCATTCCACCCGAATCACCAACCAGTATTATATCGATACCCGCCTCATCCTCTAAAAGTGCGGTTGGATAATCGTAGCAGGTCAAAAATGTAATCTTCTCCCCTCTCTCTTCCATCTTATACAAAGTTGCCACAGTGACTTTTTTTCTCTCTCCTTTTTCCATATTGCCTCCTTATGATTTTATTATATTAATTTTAACTCAAATCTTGTCAAGAAAAATAATGCCATCTGTAATATTCCTGTAAACATTCTGAAAATTCTCTTCTGTCCATCCGTACGTTTTACTTTTATTCCATTCCTCTTCAACAAGGCAGCAGTCACACCACTGCAGGCAGGACTATTGCTTTTGAGCAGTGCTTCCTTTGCGCCAACTAATTTTGCAATCTTCAAAGTTTCCTGGGCACCGCAAATGAAATTCGATGTAACATCTCTGCCTTCTTCTGAAATTACCTTTGTTTTGCCATCCAGCACATCTTCTCCGTTCCCGTTTTCAATTTCAGACCGCTTTCTCGGTGTTGGCAGTCCTCCTAACTGTTCTGGACATACAGGGAGGGCCTCACCCTTTTTGACTAAATCTATTACCTCTTTATTTGGACGGCTCTCCCCATCGTATCGTGTATTCAAACCTGCCAGACATGCACTAACGATGAACATCTTCTACACTTTACATCATACAACAAGCTGAATTCAGTGTCAACACAAAAAATGTTTGTAATTGACTGACAACCCCACAAGGTTACCACCCTTCGGTATCTCCTCAAGAAGATTGTCTAAAATAATAGGAGGAAGATTAAAAACTTGGGGTGATATCTCTCCTCCTTTTATCTCCTTGAGGAGTTCAACAGGTGTCTTTCTG
>JAUXAN010000022.1 GCA_030619885.1 bacterium | reverse complement strand
CATCATTGCAGGAAATACATATTCGTTCGGTGCAGGTGGGAATGATGTTTGGCTTATAAAAACAGATTCATTAGGTGATACCCTGTGGACAAAGACTTATGGAGGAGACAGTGCCGATTGTGGCTATTCAGTTCAACAGACTACTGATGCTGGATACATCATTGCAGGATGGACAGGTTCGTTCGGTGCAGGTAAGGCTGATGTATGGCTTATAAAAACTAACTCCTCAGGTGATACACTCTGGACAAAGACTTACGGAGAGACAAATGATGATATAGGCGAGTCAGTGCAACAGACTTCTGATGGGGGGTATATTGTTGCAGGAGAGACAAGGTCGTTTGGTGCAGGTATGGACGATGTTTGGCTTATAAAGATGGTCACTCCGCCATTTATTGATTCCACAACTGTGTGGAGTGATACAAGTTATGCTGGTCCTTTCCCTGTTTATACCAAGGTTATGGATGATTATGCGGTTGATTCTGTTATTCTGTATTTCAAAAGAACAGAAGACCCTGCATGGTTTTTCACTGAGATGATAGCAGGCACAGAAAACTGGTATTACGGAGAGATACCTTATGTTTTTTTACCGAATGACAGCGTAAAATACTATATTTATGCAAAGGACATACTCCAGCGTGAATCCACTGACCCGTCAGGTGCACCTGCAAACTATTATTCTTTTGTTGCAAATACTGTTGGTATTGAAGAATGCTTTACAAATATTGATATTGATAAATTCTCTTTCTCAGTCAATTCACCTGCAAAAGGTAAAGTCACTTTCAAATTTTCCCTTCCTGAAAAAAGTAGGATTTCTTTAAAGATTTACGATATAGCAGGGCGAGTTATTTCTGTGCCTTTACATGGTGAATATTTCTCTGGCTCTTACAAGATTCCTTTTAAACCCGAAAGGAAGGGAATCTATTTTTACAAGTTAGAATCACCTTACCAGAGAAAAACAGGGAAGGTTGTGATTTTCTGAAGTATGAAAAACAAACTATGGCATAGCAAATTTTGATAAAATAGATGGGAGGAAAATTGTGAATCTAAACCTTAATCTTGATAAATTCTGGGAATGCATTAAACAGTGGTCTGTTGGTCGGATGATCGCTCTACTTGTAATACTTGCTTGGATTATATTTACGCTAAAATCACTTCCATGCCCAAGTGAGAAATTCCTTTTCAACATTTTGTTACTCTCGATACTTCTTGAAGTTTTCCAATTGTCGCTCAACCAATTGATAAAGTTGAAAGAGGCGGATGAAAAATTACAAAGATGGGTATATGCATATGTGGCAGCAATGGTATTGTCACTGTTTGGTATAATAGGTTTTTCAATCATTTTCTTGTGTTGTCTTTGTTAAGATAGGTTTGAAAGGCATATAATAACAAAAAATGAGGGCAATCCCTATCTTTACTGTTTTTGAAGGATTTAGGGCACGACGCCACTGTGCGGAGCAGGGTAGCCATAGCAACAAAACCGCGAAACCTAAGTGGCAAAAAGGAGTAACTCATATGTTTGAAAATGTGTTAAGTAAATTCAAAAATATTGTACCCGCTTCCCTAGTTCTGATAGGGTGGCTTTCGTTTGCATTGGGCATCAGCATGACTGATATTCCCAATGTTCTAAAGCTCTTCCTTTTATCGGTTGCTAGGGTCCTGCCCTAAATCCTTCAGGCAGACATGTTGCCTAAAACATATTGAAAGCTCTGCGGCAAGAAAAAAATGCTATATATAACGATTTTGTCTAAAAATGTCAACTTTGTCAAGACTCGACTCTAATGTCTTTCTTTGAAAAAGATGGTAACTTATGTCAATGAACTCAAAAAGAAAAAGCCTCACATCAAAACAGAAAGAAAAACTGTTATCTATGAATGCGGGGGTATGTTGTGTATGCAAGATAAGGGGACTAGGCGTTAATTTTCATCATATTGATGGCAATCCCGCAAATAATGCTCTTAAGAATATAGCTGTTCTCTGTGTAAAGGATCATGATGCACATCATAGACCTCGGGTTTATACAGAGATGAATCATTTAGAACTTGGAGATAAAAGAATATTAAAAGACAAGATTGAATGGGAAGCATTTGTAAAAGAAACACAAAAAGAAAAACCCAAAGTGCTGGCTGTGATAAATATTTACGGAACTGAAGAAAGCATTCATTCTATGAGATTGATTTTCCAGACAAATGAACTAAAAATAATTGTTGAGCGACTATATCATTTACTTACCGGACCACCGGAAAGTTGGATTGATTCCACAATTGATGAGGTTCGCTGGCTTGGGCAAAATATTCCACTTGTCATAGTAGACAAACCACTTCCAATTGAATATTGTCCTTGTTGTGGTAAATCTTTAGCGAATGTAATTGATAGTAATGTTGCAAAGAGAATAACAGCAAGTAATTGGGAACAAAATTCTATTTGTTCTATTTATATTAATCCTTCACAACCTTCTTTGGCAATTATCTTATTGTATAAAAAGGAAGTCCTTCTTACCGGTTCACTTCATAAATGTGGCGAATACCTGCATTTCATTTGTGATAATTTTGAAGAAAGAGTGCCAATCAAGAAATCACTCAAAGTGAGGACTCAGGCAACTAAGATTTTATCCAAAGTTATAAATGAGTGGCATCCAGCCCAAATACTTATTGGAACAGGGGACGAAAATAACCCTAAGATTATTGATAATTTAAACCTACCACGAATATGGGAGAATTAAAATGATTATTCAAACAATGATTTTTCTGAAAAAATTATTTCGCAATAACTTTTGAGACCCGTCTTCAGAAGACAGAGCACTAATAATCTAATGTATTGAGATATTATAAAAAAGAAGTGGAATGAAGATAATGTCTGATCGTAAGATTGCACTTGTGGGTCATTCAGGGTGTGGAAAATCTAGTGCATACCGAGAACTCTTAAACCGTGGATATTGTGGAGCTGAGATGGATCCCGCACTTGGTATAGAAAAATCACCTTCCTTTGATGAGGCTATGGAATGGATGATTAGCTACAAAGCAAATTTTCTTGTAGTTAGTGTCCATGAACGGATGCTTGATGAAATAGCTCATGTAAAAGAAAAAGGAGAGAAGAAGGAATTACTCAAGAAATTGAGTTTTGTTTACTTGAGTACGAGCAAAGAAAAACTTGAAGAACGTCTAATGAAACAAACTGCAGAAACCCGTAAACGACCTGATAATCATATACAAGCAGTTCTGAATTATTACTTCAAAATGGATACTCTTTTTAGAAGGGTAGCAGACTATATTATTGATACTACAGATAAAGATAACGCTCAGGTTGTGGAAGAGATATTAAGAATTTCATTTCCCCAAGAAAAAACCAAAGTGTCAGATATTGAGACAAAGACATAAGAGTTAATATACCATTCTCTTTCTCTGACGAAGCAAAAACTCATGAACAGCGTTTGACGATGTGACATTTTATCCCAGATGCATCCTGGTTCTCACAGACACTGAATTCAGTTATGGTATCTGGGATTGCCACTCCCCCCGGAGCCTGCACTGAGCGACAGCGAAGTAGCGGAGGCTTGCAATGACATACGGATTTTTCACCCACCTCGATTTTTGAACTTGACAGAGTTCAATCTATATTGTATATTTACCATGTTAGATATGAAATTTATCTAACAGGGTGAACCATAACTTGTCCCTACGGATTCCATACGGGTCTGTCATGCGACCCGTAGGAGCGACCGTATGAGACGGACCCGTAGGGATTTGCGAGGTAAATATGCTAAGAAAACTCAAGTTATATCTGGATACATCAGTACCCAATGCTTATTTTGATAAGAAAAATCCAGATCGCCAAGAAATAACAAAACGCTTTTGGCCAAAGTTAAGTGAATATCAGGTGTTCATCTCTGATTTAGTAATAAAGGAAATAAAAGCTACTAAAGGGGAAAAATTAAGAAATAAATTGATTAAGATTGTAGAAGACTTTGAGTCTCTCTCAGCCGAAAGCGAAGAGATTAAAGCGCTATCTGAGGAATATGTTTCAAGGGGCATTATTCCAGTGAAGCATATTGAAGACGCAGTTCATATTGCAGTGACAACTGTTAATTCACTCGATATTCTGGTAAGTTGGAATTTTGAACATATTGTTAAACTGAAGACTAAAAGGGAAGTAAATGCAATAAATGTTCTGCTTGGGTATAATCAGATTGAGATCGTTGAGCTATCAATGCTTTAAGGAGGTAATTTATATGCCTTATTTTAGTGAGTTTTATCAAGTAGAAGTTCGTGAAAGTATTGCTAAGGAATTTACAAATTCAAGAGGCGAAGTAGATGATATGATGGCTGGACTTCATGAGATTAGGGTTAGATTAGCAGAGAAAGAATACGATCTGAAAGAATTAGAAAAAAAAGCAAAAAAGAACCGAGAGACAAAAATCAGACCGAACTTTGCCTAATACATTCTAAAAATGGGGACAGGAGCTATTTTTACAAATTTTGTATTTTTCATACGGTCGTAGACCCGTATGGGATCCGTAGGGACTTGTTATTTCAGTGATTTTCGGTCATACGACCCGTAGGGGTGTTTAATACATAATCTGGGTTTGCCCCGTTAGATAGTAAACATCTAACGGGGTTTAAACCTTTTCTAAACTTTCTTGTCTAACATAATAGGAGTAATAAAGAATGGAACCACGAGATATAAGTTTAAGGGGAAAGAAGAAAATGGAGAAAAGAGAAAAATATTTCCCCCTTTCATGAATTCTCCTGCACAGCATCCCGTGGATTTTCTCCTGTGCTTTAATCTGTGTAATCCGTGGCTCAAAGGTATGTTTTTAGAAAGGCTTACATATCACTAATAGAAAATAGTATGGAGGATAGGGATTTCAATGAAATCGTCAGAAAATATCAAAAGAAGATATATTATCTATGTTACAGAATGGTTGGAAATGAAGAAGATGCAAAAGATCTCTCTCAGGAGGTCTTCGTGAAGGTCTATTTGAAATTGAAGGATTTCAAAGGAAAGTCTTCCCTTTTTACCTGGATATACAGGATTGCCTGCAATATGTGTATAAATTTCACCAAGAAGAAAAAGATCAAATTTGAAGAATTGAAACCAGAAACTGTAGCAGACAGTTCAAATCCGGAAAAAGAACTGAAGAAAAAGTATTTATCGATTCAAATAGAGAAGGCAATCAACACTCTTCCACCAAAACAGAGGGCTGTCTTCGTTATGAGAAACTATGAGAATCTACAGCATAAAGAAATCGCCGAGATTATGGGCAAGTCATTAGGAACAGTTAAGTCGAACTACCATCAGGCAGTTTTTAAACTAAGGGAACTACTCGCTCCACTCAGTGGAGTAGGGAACAGGCATGCCTGTTCCCTACAGAAAAGGAGGTCCATATGAAGTGCAGAAAAGTTAAAAAAAGATTCGTGGACTATATTGAAGACGAACTGAAAAATTTTGAAAAAGAGACAATCGATGAACATCTTAGACTTTGTATTAAATGTAGTGCAGAATTGAATAGTTTAAAGAAAACCATCTCTTTAACAAAAAGGGCCAGGGTTCCACGCCTATCCGAAAAGTTCTTGGTCAACTTTCTGCCAAATGTGAGAGAGAGGATAGAAGCAAGAAAAGAGAAACGGTTTTCGTTCAAACTCGTCCCTGTCTTTGCAGTCTCACTTTCCATTCTGTTCATTATAAGTATTTTTTATTTCAGAAATAGAGAACCGAATATAGAAACGGTAGAGTTTATAGAGAGTGTAATCATTGAAAACTTGGTAAATGAAAAGATTGAAAAGGATGCCATAGAGATGGAAATCCTGTTGGAAGAGAGGGAGATTGAAAATAAGGATATATCTATTCTAATCGATGAGATGGAAGAAGAGGAAAGAACTGCTTTCTGTAAGAGATTAGAAAAAATGTTAAAAAGGGGGTGATAGTATGAAGAAGATTCTGTTTCCTCTTTTATTTCTTCCTGTAATTGTTGCAGCACATCCACCACCTGAACCACCGCCATTAGAAAGAGGAAAACCGAAGAAGATGATACATGCGATACGGATATGGAAACTGACCGAAGAACTCGATCTATCGGAAGAGCAACTGGCAAAATTCTTGCCGAAATTGAATAGGCTCGATGATACAAAAGAGGAGTTTCATAAAAAGAGGGCGGATGCGATTAAAGAGATGCGTCATCTATTAGAATCTGAAAAAGTGAGTGAAAAAGAATTGAAGAAGAAGATAGGCGAGATTGAGGGAATCAGAAAAGAGTTCGAAAAGGAGAAAGACAAAACGAGAGCGGAGATAAAGAAGATTCTGACGATACCTCAACAGGCAAGGTTCATAATCTTCCAGGAAAAGTTCGAACGGCATATGAAAGAGATAATAAGAGATATAAAAAAGCATAGAAGAATAGAGCGCAGGAGACGGGATTAAGGTAGAGTAAATCAACTGTGGGCACGCTTTTTCCAAAATCTTAAACAAGTATGAGAACTGTGGAGAGCGTGCCTGCGTTGTATAGTCAATCTACGAATTGGTATTTTGTGAAATTTTTGTAACTATGAGGGATCATGAATTTATTGCGACCTGAATCAGAAAAGAGGCGGACTGGCGAATATATTATGATAGCCAGCATCTTTATAGTTTGTACAATAATAGAATTGACAACTCCAACATTCGGATACTCAACAGCACCTAATAACCATACATTGGCAACTTTGTCTGAAGATTCGTTAACTCTTGAACGATGCATAGAGATTGCATTAAAAAACTCGGACGAAATCGCTATAGCTGAAGGAAATGTAACTAAAGCTAATATTAACTTGAAAGACGCCAAATCGGGATTCTTGCCAGAGTTTCACCTCTCTGGGGGATACAATCTTAACGATATCTATGACAGGCTTGAGTGGAATGAAAATCACTATAGTTTATCTATCTCTGCATCTATAACTCCCTTTACCAGTGGCAGAACTTTTATAAATGTTGCAAAGTCCAGGGCAGCATTGTCTTCAGCAAAAGAGGGCTATCATCTTACTGAGATTACGCTAATTCTTGATATTATCAGGAAGTATTATAATTTACTCGAAGCCTCAGAACTTTTAAAACTCAAAAAGGAGAGTCTGGCTCAGAAGAGAAAGCATCTGGAATTTGCTAAAGTTCAATTTGATCTGGGACTTGTGCCAAAATCTGATATATTGAAGGCTGAAGTAGATGTTGCGAATGCTGAAGTTGATTCACTGCAGTCTGGAGGTGATCTAAAACTTGCACATGCTGAGCTAAACAATGTGATGGGGATTAGTTTGGACAATCCTACTAAAATTAAGCCAGTTGAGTTTATTAAAGAAGAACCCCCTAATTTCGATAATTGTCTTAATGAGGCTCTCGAAACCCGCTCTGAACTCATACAACAAAAGGCAAGCCTTTCAATTAAAAAAAATAATTTGAGACTCGCACAGATAGATAGATTGCCTACCTTTACAATTACGGGCAGTTATAATGTTTATGCGGATAAATTTGCGTTTGCCGGACTTCCTATTAATCAAGCGAATTGGAATGAGAATACTGATTGGCGTGTAGGAATTGAACTAAGCTTTCCAATATTTGATGGTGGAGTAAAAGGGAGAGCTATTCAGGTAGCAAAAATAGATTTGAATGAAGATAATCTCAATTATGCGGATTTGGAGAAGGAAATAAACTTGGAAGTAAAATTAGCATACCTTAATTTAGTTACCGCATTCAAAAAGATAGACCTGACCGAAAAACAAGTCGAAAGTACAGAGGAAAGTTACAATGCGGCACTGGGAAGATATAAGACTGGAGTTGCTCCAATAACCGAAGTTATCGATGCTGGCGTAGCACTGTCAAATAGCAAAATAAATCACACAAAAGCAATATATGGTTATCTCTTATCTAAAGCTTCACTTGAAAAAACTATGGGACAGTTACCTTATTAATTGAAAATGCAAAATTAATGTCAAAGGAGTTGTTTAATGAAAATGTATGACTTAGTAGCTCCAGTCTTTAGCCTCCGCAAATGGAGGATTTTAATGAAAAGGAAGCTATTCGCTATTGTTGGAATAATAGTAATCGTAATAATAGGATTAATTGTTCTCAAATCAATTTTGAGAAATAAGAATACAAAGGAACAAACATTTAGAACTGTACTGGTTGAAAAAGGCACTATACTTGTTAAAATAACTGAAAGCGGTAAAGTAGAGCCGGTAACCACTGTTAATATAAAGTCAGAATTAGCAGGTAAAGTAAAGAAGTTTTTTGTAGAGGAGGGAGATAGTGTCAAAGCTGGTGACAAGTTAGCATTAGTGCAGCAGGAGTCATCACAAGCTCGACAGGTAGCACAGGTAAGAGCATCACTTGAGCGTGCAAAACTCGATTTAGAAGATGCAGAAAGAAATTTAGAGCGCAAGAGAGAACTCTACGAGAAAGGATTTATTGCAAAAAAGGATGTTGAGGATGCAGAGAAATCATATAAAAGTAGTAAGATACAGTACGAACTGTCAGAAAAACAGCTATGGCTTGTTTTGGGAGGAACTGAACCAATAAAGGCGCAAAGTCTTGCATCAAAGGCCTTTTACAATATAATCGTCACCTCACCTATCTCAGGAGTCGTTATCAATCTAAATGTTGAAGAAGGCGAGATGATTACTTCAGGAACTCAAGCATTTGGTGGCGGTGGTACTGTCCTTATGACGATAGCTGACTTAAGTAAGATGATTGTAAAGACTGACATAAACGAGGTAGATGTTGTCAAAGTAAGGGTAGAACAAACAGCAAATATTGGATTTGATGCTATAAGGGGTAAAGTATTCCGGGGAGTAGTAAAAAAAATAGCACCAGCAGGAACTATTGAAGGAAATATTGTGGTGTATCCAGTAGAGGTAGAAATTTTGGATCTTAACGAATTGATCAAACCTGGTATGACTGCAGACCTGGACATTATCATCGGAAGGGCAGAAGATGTGCTTTGCGTTCCCAAGGAGACTATTACAGAGAAAGATGGCCGTACAATGGTGATATTAATAAAGAATGGAAAATCAGTCCCTCAACCAGTAGTAACAGGACTTGAAGATGATGTAAAAGTTGAAATAAAAGAGGGATTAAAAGAAGGTGATAAATTACTTATAACACGATTCGAACGGAGACTTCCTGAAGAGTCAGGAAGATTCAGAGGCAGAGGACACCCAATGTAGAGGTGAGTGTCTGCCAAAGTCACCAAGACATGAAGGATGAATTTTTACTTTAATTTTCTAATTATCTTAGTGCCCCTGTGTCTTTGTGGCTAAATAAAAATGGTTTAAAAAAAGTATGGCTACACTGATAAAAGCAAATAACTTGACTAAAACTTACAGCACAGGTAAGATTGAAGTCAAAGCATTGAGAGATCTCTCATTAAAAATTGATAGAGGTGAATTCGTATCAATCATGGGGCCCTCCGGATCGGGTAAGACTACCTTGATGGATATACTTGGCTGCCTTTCAAAACCAACCTCTGGAAGTTATAACTTGAATGGTCAGCTCACCGATAATCTTGATGATAATTACTTGTCTGAAATCCGAAATGAGCAAATTGGATTTGTGTTTCAGACATTTAATTTATTAGCACGAACAACGGCACTGGGAAATGTAGAACTTCCATTGCTTTACGCTGGTATAGGTAACAGGGAGCGAAAAAAAAGAGCCATGGGGGCATTGGAAGCTGTCGGTCTTAAAGAGCGTGCACATCATTATCCTAATGAGCTATCTGGTGGTGAGCAACAGAGAGTAGCTATTGCCAGAGCACTTGTAAATAATCCTTCAATAATACTCGCTGACGAGCCAACTGGTAACTTGGATTCACAATCTGGTAAGGAGATTTTGTCGATATTCAAGAAGCTGCACGAACAGGGCAAGACCATCATTATAGTGACCCATGATCCAGAAGTTGCAAAATACGCAGGTAGAATAATACAAATAAAAGATGGGCAAGTAGAGCAAGAAAAAACTCGAAGAAAAGCAGTAGAGTATAAAGTAAGCACACCAGATAAAATTAATAAAAAAACCAGCCTTATAGCAAGTCTCGTCCCTGGATTCGCATCTGGATGCAAGGGACTTTTGACTAATAAGATGCGCTCATTTCTTACAGTATTGGGTGTTGTTATAGGTGTGGCTGCTGTTATTGGCATGTTAGGAGTAGGTGAGGGTGCAAAACGGCAAATTACATCACAAATTCAGAAATTGGGATCAAATGTTTTAATGGTCTTTCCAAGACGTCCAGAAAGCAAAGAGGAGGCATTGGAGTGGAGAGGAAGATCTAAAGGTCTAACTTATGAGGATGCAATCGCTATTGGGGAGAAGATTTCAACAGTAAATCAGGTAGCACCTCAAATTAGAACAAAAGAGAGAGTCAGGTATCTTGATAAATACTGGGATACACGGCTTTTGGGAACCTCTCCATCATATCAGACTATAAGGAATCTTGAAATGGATGATGGAAGATTTTTTGACCAAGAAGAACTTGATTCATGGGCAAAGGTTTGTGTAATTGGCAAGACAGTTAAGGAAGAACTATTTGGGAACGAGCATCCTGTTGGCAAAGATATCAAAGTAAGGAACGAAAGATTTACAGTAATTGGCATTCTGAAAGAAAAAGGACGGGTGGGTTGGGAAGATTTCGATGACCAGATACTTATACCATTCACTACAGCTCAAAAAAGGTTTACAGGAGATGATAAGGTGCAGACAATTTTTGTGCAAGCCAAAAGCTCTGAAGTTACAGATACTACTACCAAACAAGTTGGAGCATTACTCACTGTGAGACATAATAAGGTAGTAGATTTTAGAGTAAGAAGCACTGAGGAATTTCGTCAAACCATAGAGCAAACTGCAAGTACATTCAAGCTTATGCTTGCAGGCATTGCTGCAATATCGTTAATTGTTGGTGGCATTGGTATAATGAACATAATGTTAGTTTCGGTAACCGAGAGGACAAGAGAAATTGGTATAAGAAAGGCAGTGGGTGCAAAACGAAGAGATATATTGGCACAATTTTTAATAGAGTCAGTAGTACTTACCCTTGCTGGTGGAGTAATTGGAATACTTTTGGGTGTCATCTTTGCCAATACATTAGGTAATATGATGGTTGGCGCAGGTACTTTTGGACCCAGACGTTTCTTTGGTGGCGGTGGTCAATCAGTCGTTACTTTAAGCTCGATATTGTTAGCATTCTTCTTTGCTGCAGGTATAGGTGTTTTCTTTGGTATGTATCCAGCCAATAAGGCATCAAAGCTTGACCCTGTTGAAGCATTAAGATATGAATAGTCATGGGTTGCTAAACAGAAAAAATTTTCTCGCACTTTACCTAAAAACGAGTTTAGAAGGCAAAACATTCGGGATTCACTTTCCTCTTGGAGTGAAAGATATGGGTATGCCTGTGATGAACAGAGGTGGTAAGGAGGATCCAGAGAAACTCGAGAAAATGTTTGCAGAGTTACAAAAAGAAATGGAAATTCTCGGTCCCGGTAAAGAAGAAAGTGTTAGAATGTCAGTGATAGTCGCTGAAACACAAGGGATCAATGTTAAGGTGGGTAACTCAACTGGATATCTTGTCTACGAACTAAAAGTCCCGCTAACTCAAAACAAACAGCACCCGTATGCCATCGGAACCGATACGAGCAAATCAATTAACATAGGATTCGAAACGCCCGAATTAGATAGGGAGATGATGGGTGGACGTAAGATGCCTGAACCTTTTAAACTGAGGGCGTCTGTAAAGTTAGCCTCGGGGCTCTCGGTTCCAAAGTAAATTCTTCAAGTGGTAACGGCGTAACATAGCTTTGAGGCGCTAAGGTAGAGCAAATCCACTACAGGCACGCTTCTCCGTTAGAATCTTGATAGAGTATGAAGAGTGTGGAGAGCGTGCCTGCTTTTATGTTGACAAGGAGGAGATGCCTTGTTAAGAGGTATATTATCACATCTCTATTATGAAACTCGATACAATTCTCGTTCTCGATTTTGGTGGACAGTATTGCCATCTTATAGGAAAAAGAGTGAGAGAATTGAATGTCTATTCAGAAGTGGTGCGATTTGACATATCCCCGGCAGATATTGAAGAGTTAGGAAAAAACTTCCATATCAAAGGAATGATATTATCTGGCGGCCCTCTGAGTGTCTATGCACGAAACTCTCCAAAATTCAGAAAAGAGATCCTGGATTTGAATATCCCAATTATGGGACTATGCTATGGGCATCAGTTGATAGCCCATGTTTCAGGCGGTAAGATAATGCCCATTAAGAAAAAGGAATACGGAACGACCTATGCGTTTATAGATAAACCCGTTGATGTGTTAAAAAATTTGAATAAAAAGGAGCGAGTCTGGATGAGTCACGGTGATACGGTTCTATCTTTGCCCAAAGAATATGAGATTCTCGCTCACACAGAAAACTGTCCAATAGCTGCATTCAAAGATCGGGCAAGGCCATTATACGGTATCCAGTGGCATCCTGAGGTTGTTCATACAGAAAAGGGTATGGAAGTGTTCAAAAACTTTGTCTTCAGAGTATGTAAATGCGAGCCAAACTGGAGAATGGAAGATTTCATAGATAATGCTGTAGGGGAGATCAAATCTGAAGCAAACGATAAAAAGGTAATCGTTGCCTTAAGTGGTGGGATCGATTCGAGCGTTGCCACCGTATTAGCATCAAAATCTATCGGGAAAAATCTTACCGCAGTCTTCGTAGACCACGGATTTATGCGCAAAGGAGAAGTAGAATCTATCAAAAATTTATTCCAAGAATTCGACATACATTTTGTCGCTCTAAACGAACACAAGAAATTTTTAAAAAAACTGAAAGGAATAATCGACCCCGAGTCTAAAAGAAAGAGCATAGGAGAAGAATTCATAAGAACCTTTGAAAAAGTTGCAAAGAGGGTTGGAGCAGAATATTTGCTGCAGGGAACAATCTATCCAGACAGGATTGAGTCCGGGTATAGAAAACATTCTGACAGGATAAAAACCCATCACAATGTAGGCGGTTTACCAACAAAGATGAAATTTAAAAAGGTCATAGAACCCCTACGAGACCTTTACAAGGATGAGGTTAGAAAAATAGGAAAGAAGTTGGAGCTACCAGAAAAAATCGTGTCCCGACAACCATTCCCCGGACCAGGTCTGGCAGTTAGAATCGTTGGTGAGGTAACCCCAAAAAAGATTGAAATATTGCAAGAAGCGGATGCGATTATAACAGAAGAGATTGAAAAGCGCAGACTGGACAGGAATATGTGGCAATATTTTGGAATTCTGACCGATACGAAGACTACCGGGGTGAAGGGGGATGCGAGGGCTTATGGCTATACAGTTGCCGTAAGGGCAGTTCAAAGCAAAGAGGCGATGACTGCGAGTTTTGCAAATATTTCCTATCAAATCTTGGAAAAGATTTCAACGAGAATAACAAATGAACTTTCCGATGTTACAAGAGTCGTTTACGACATCACCCACAAACCACCTGCAACTATAGAGTGGGAATAGATTATTTTTTCTCAGTTCGTAGAAAGAATACTGAATAGAGAAGACTTGAAAAGATGTAGAGTATCAGAGTAATCACAAATGGGAGTAAGTAAGAATACTTTTCAATTAACCGTCCGCCAAAATTTGCACTGACCCCCCATGCTGCAGTCCATGCTATTGTCAAAAGACCATTGGTTATCGAATGGTCTTCTTCTTTCACCATTTCCATCGCAAAGTTAGTGACCATAGGTTGAGCCATATTCATCAGAGCTGCCCTGACGAGAAAAGAGATTATCGCCAAATAGAGGTTATGCGTGATACCCAGAATGAATAAAAATGGAACAGAAATAATCTGGGTCATAACGACCGTTTTGATTTTTCCATATCGCTGTGCAAGGGGCGGACTGGCTAATACCCCTGTGACCATCAGAAATTGGGAGCAGCCAAATAGGATACCAATCGTTCCCGGTGGCAGGGAAAATCTATCTCTGAAATAGAGATTGAGGAAGGGAATACTTAAACCAGCCCCTAAACCTACGACCAGAGATGGAAAAGAAAGTTTAAAAAGCAGTAATTTTGAGGAGGATATTTTAAAGAAAGATGTTTTTTCTACTGCCTGTTGAGGTTTTTTCAAAAGAAGATAAGGGAAGATAGCAAGTGCTACAAAAAATAAGAGTGTAACTAATCCCCAGCGATATCCACTAACCATAGATACATCTATCCTTAAGAAAATTTCAGGCAGATAGCCTCCAACTACACTTCCGATAACGCCTGCTGCAAGCATAAGGGCAAAGTTCATACTGAAAATATAAGGTCGCTCTTTGGGCGTACTGTTCTGCATAAAAAATGGTGCTGCGGCAACCCATGGGAATGTGGCTACTGCTCCCCTGAATATCCCAGATAATAGTATATACTTGTAAATAGGGACTGTCGCCTGTATGAAATATCCTGCAATTAAAAGAGGCGTCGATAGGATGAGTATTTTTTTGATCTCCAACTGCCGCACTATTAGAGCAGCTGGAATAGTAACCACTACAGAGCCAATTGTAGTTAAGGAAAGAATGTTGCCTATTAAAGACTCACCAAACCCGAGTTCTTTTAGATACAGATTAAACAACAGGTAGAAACCCGAGAACCCTATCCCTATAAAAAAACTACCAATCAAGAAGAGTCGGGCATTCTCTGAGAAGAGTCTGAGATGTAAAATATATCTTTTGATATGTTCACTGAACCGCATCTGGGATAAGATAGACAATTCTAAACTTATGTCAAGTAAATACAAACCACAGAAACCATCTCAAGATCCGTATGGACAGAGATTACGGAAACTAACCACAAATAGACACAGATTAACACAGAGTAAAGCACAGGAGAAAAGGAGAATTTGGGAAGAAAAAGGAGGTTTTAGAGTTGACACTTTACATTTATTTATTATAGTTTAATATGATGAGCATAAACATATATCGGAAAATAAATGTAAAAAATCCAACTCTACTGGCAGCATGGCCTGGAATGGGAAATGTCGGACTCAGAGCGATAGACTATTTGAGAAAAAAACTGGAAACTACCTTGTTCGCCGAGATTGATGTAAGTGAATTTGTAATACCTGATATGGTTGTGGTCAAAGACGGAATAACAGAAATGCCACGAGCCCCTAAAAATTTGTTCTATTGCCAAAGAGACCTTGGATTGATTATATTTGAAGCGGAAAATCAGTTAAAGGATAAACATAGCATCACCCTCGTGAACGACATTCTTGATTTTGCCCAGAGATACAATGTTAAAAGAATTTTTACCGGTGCAGCCTTTCCATTGCCAATAAGTTACGAAGAACCATCGAAGGTTTATGTAGTAGCAAATAAAAAATCTTTAAGTAATATTCTTTTTAGCAAATACGGTTTAAAAATAATGGAGAGTGGTCAGATATCTGGATTGAATGGATTGCTCCCAGGATTGGCAAAACAGAGAGAGATAGAAGCCGCATGTCTTTTAGCAACGATGCCCCTCTATGCAATGAATATCCCATACCCCAAAGCCTCCAAGTCATTGGTAGAAGTTTTTGCCAGAATACTCAATGTGAGAGTGAATACAGAGGAATTGAACCAGTCGATCCAAAATATAGAAATGGAGATGGAAAAACTTGAAGAAAGCGTAAAAGGACAGATATCAGCTGCGAAAGAAGAGGATTTTCCTGATGCTTCAAAAGAGGAAGAGATTCCCGGTTATGTGAGAAAAAAGATTGAAAGACTTTTCCGTGAGGCGAAGTTAGATAAGAAAAAGGCTTATATATTAAAAGAAGAGCTTGACAAGTGGAATCTATTCGAACTATATGAAGACAGATTTCTCGACCTGTTTGAAAAGGGTGAAGCACAGGCTTGAAAATTAATTTAAGGGGATAGGGGGAAAATCTGTGAAGTCTTTTACAAAAGATGTAAAACCGAAAATATTTTCTTTGATAATTGCACTCATCTTATGGCTTCATGTGGCTACCGAAAAGACCTATTCAATAAAAACCAAGGTGCCTCTGGTTGTAAATTTTCCTGAAGATGTGGTTCTCATTAGCCCTATCCCAAAAAATTTAGTAATCGAATTAAGTGGTAAAGGCAAACAGATTCTAAAATACAATCTTTCAAATGACCGAGAACCCTATATACTCAATCCTGGCAATCTGAGAAGGGGGGAATATACATTCACTATAGATAAGAGACTGTTTCGATTTCCAGAGGAACTGAAAGTTACCCGAGTCATTTCAACCCCGAAACTCGAGATGCAATTCGATAAGAAGAGTAAAAAGTCAGTAAGAGTCAAGCCAATTTTCAAAAATTTACCCAAGGATGGATACACAAAAACAGAAGAAAAAATCAAGCCATCCCAAATTGAATTGTCAGGCGGGAGGAGTCTTCTCAAAAAGGTAAAATTAGTCGAGACGGAAGCAGTTGATCTTGCAGAGAAGGAACGACCTTTTGAAATATTCACTAAACTCGTTCTCCCTCAAGGAGAGGGATTTAATATAGAACCCGAATCTGTATTAGTCGGTGTAACGATTGAGAGAATGGTCGCTTCAACTTATACCGATCTGCCCATCAAAATCATAAATCGTCCAAAATATCGTAATGTTACGATTACTCCCAGACTAATAAAACTCGTTCTTTCTGGTGCAGAGAGCGATATGAAAAGTTTGAAAAAAGAGATGATAGGTGTGGAATTGAATTTGAAAGGATACACGAAAGGGGAATATCTTCTCCTTGCAAGGATCAGATTGCCTGAGAATATAAATCTGATAGACGCATCTCCTGAACGATTTGAAGTAAGAATTGAATGATGTATATCATGGGTATAGAGACATCGTGTGATGAGACCGCCTGTTCAGCAGTCAAAGACGGGCAAGAGATATTATCGAATATTATATCTTCTCAATTTATTCATACTCGATATGGTGGAGTGGTTCCAGAACTCGCATCCCGTGCTCATATAAAACTGATCGTTCCTGTAATTGAGGAAACACTGAAAGTGGCAGGGCTGAATTTCTCGGACATTGATGGAATAGCGGTAACCATTGGACCCGGGTTGATTGGAGCACTTCTCGTAGGTGTTTCAATTGCTAAATCTCTCGCTTATTCACTCAAAGTTCCCTTAATAGGCGTGAACCATCTTGAAGGTCATATCTTCGCAAACTTTCTGACACATAGAGACTTGAAACCACCTTTAATCAGTCTGATCGCCTCAGGTGGACACACCGAATTGGTCTTCGTTGAAAAAAAGTGTAAATATAGACGACTTGGTGGAACCTTAGATGATGCGTGTGGAGAGGCATTTGATAAAGTGGCAAAACTCCTCGGACTGAAATATCCAGGCGGGCAGGAGATAGAAGAACTTGCAAAAGGGGGCGATCCACAGTATGTGAAGTTTCCAAGGGCGAACATAGCCGGATACAATTTTTCTTATAGTGGGTTGAAGACTTCTGTCCTTTACTATATTGAGAAGATAGGCGAGAAGAAAAAAAAAGAACATTTGAAAGATATTGCAGCAAGTTTCCAAGATGCAGCCTGTGATTCCTTAGTTGATAAAACTGTCCGGGCATCTACAGAGTTAAAAATAGATAAGATATTAGTAGTAGGGGGTGTAGCAAGGAATAAGACACTGAGAAAGAAATTTGAAAACAGTGGACTGAAAGCATACTTCCCTTCAATGGAACTCTGTAGTGATAATGCAGCAATGATTGCTTCGTGTGGCTATGTTCATATAAAAATGGGTGAAACCTCGGATCTATCCATCTCTCCATCTGCGAGGTTGCCCTTATAAAGGAGGTCTTATGAATTATTTTCTGTCCGATGAACAGAAACAGATAAAAAAACTTGCAAGAAAGATTGCTGAGGAAAAAATCGTACCTATTCGTGCAGAACTCGATGAAAAAGCCGAATTCTCTCACGAAATTATGCAGGAGATAGCTAAGATTGGTCTATTCTCAATATTCGTTCCAGAGGAGTATGAGGGGTTAGGAGGCGGTATACTCGATTTCTGCATTGCAGTGGAAGAACTTTCAAGGGCATGTTCAGGTGTCGCGGTATCATACGCAGGGAGTGGACTTGGAACATATCCAATTCTCATCGCTGGTAATCCCGAACAGAAAAAGAAGTATCTTCCATCCATTGCATCTGGTGAAAAATTGGCTGCCTTCGGATTGACAGAGGCGAATGCGGGTAGCGATGCGAGTAATGTGCAGACAACAGCTGTATTGGATGGAGACAGTTACATTCTTAACGGAACCAAGCAATTCATAACAAACGGTGGCGTTGCAGATATATACACAATAATCGCAAGTACCAATCCCAAAAAGGGGGCAAGGGGGCTCTCTGCATTCATAGTGGAGAAAGGGACCTCAGGCTTTACCTTTGGAAAAGAGGAAAACAAGATGGGCATAAGGGCATCTGCGACATCAGAATTGTTGTTCGAAAACTGCAGAGTTCCAAAAGAGAACCTGTTAGGTAAAGAAGGAAGAGGCTTTTTAACCGCAATGAGGCTATTCGAAAAGACGAGACCCTGTATCGGAGCACAGGCGGTTGGTATAGCCCAGGGCGCTTATGAGGAAGCGGCAAGACATGCAAGAGAGAGGGTACAGTTTGGAAAGACGATAATAAATTTCCAGGCGATACAATTTATGCTTGCCGATATGGCAACCCAGATTGAGGCGGCAAGGGCATTCGTTTACGCTGTGTCAAGATGGATCGATTCGGGTGCGAAGAATGTTGGGAAAGTCTCCTCTATGACGAAGGTGTTCGCATCTGATATGTGTATGCGGGTAACAACGGATGCCGTTCAAATCTTCGGTGGTTATGGATATATGCGTGACTATCCTGTGGAGAAGATGATGCGGGATGCCAAGATAACCCAGATATATGAAGGAACGAACCAGATACAGCGACTGGTCATTGGAAGCAGTATTATGAAGGGAGATATCTGAATATGGGTGAGAATAAATTTGAAGAAGCGTTCAGAAAATTGGAAGAGATAGTAAGACAGATGGAGAGCCCTGATGTAGAACTAGATAGACTGCTCGAATTATATGAAGAAGGAAGGAGGCTCGCAGTGGTATGCAGAGAAAAACTGAATCAGGCTGAAGAAAGAATAAAGAAATTGGTAAAAAAAGAAGGTGGGTTTGAACTAAAAAATACTGACATTTCCTCAAAAGAGACCATTTCCTCAAAAGAGACCGGTTCTGATTAAAACCTCTTTAAAGTAGCCTATCCCCTTGTTAAAGTCACAGAGTCAAGCACCGTCCCCAACGGAATATTACTTCCATTTTGTATTACAATCATAATCTAAAAATACAAAAATGTCAAGCGACAATTTGGGGTCATTCGTTCACTTTGTCAACCACAGTTCATCTTTCTCGCTTTCGCACGAAAGCGAGAAAAGTCGTTTGTCCACTTTCTGGGAATCAGAGGGTCAGCCATCCGAAGTCTCTTGTGAATTTTATTCACACCACCTGTTCACAAATTCGAATTTTTGAAATGTTGGGTATTGGAAATGGTTCATTCATTATTCACAATATCGTCATTATCTTTAGGGTCAGACCTTGACACAAAGACATAAGAGATAATGCAGCAGACTAAATTAGGAAAGATGGGGGGATCTTATCTAATTATCTTACCATCTGAGCTCTTTTAAGACTCGCCTTGTCTAAAATAATACGCTCTCTTTTAAGATCCAGCTTTATATTATATTTTTGAATAAGGTCATTGCCTGCAAGAATATCTGCATCTTCACCTGTCTCCTTGGAGTCCATTACATAAGCAATGTGTCTACACCATATGCCAAGGAAATTAAACCAAAGATGAATAGCAGAGGAACTAAAAAATTTTAAACAGGTCTTTGAAAAACTCCGAATTCGAGAAAGCTATCATTGGTGACCCGTTCATTTTAAAGCAAAAAATTTTGGCTTTTTATAAGAATCATACTTTTTTAGATCTCTCTATTTAGAGATATTTATTTATAAACCTCTTTCCTGTGTTTCACAGCTACGATGACCACATCTTTTTGAATGATTTTATATACTACTCGATACTCTCCTATCCGAGTACTCCAGAAGCCTTTATATTCTCCTTTTAACGGTTTTCCTTTGTAGGGATCCTGTAACAATTGTGATTCTATTTTCTCCACAACCCTTCTTCTCTCACTTATGTCAATTCTCTTAAAATCCCTTTCTACACTTGACTTATAAAGAATTCTATATTCCGAGTCTTTCATGCATTTCCTCGGCAGTGATTATGCGATCGTCTCTGTTTTCCCATCGCTCCAAAGCCATTCTGTAAAGTGCTTCCTTTTCTAAAAACTCTTCTACAGCCTTTCGCAAAAAGTATGACTTTGGTCTCTGAGTTTCCTCGCATAACCGTTCTAACTCCTTTTCTGCCTCAGGTGTCAGCCTTACAGGCAGCACCTTGTGGCTGTATTTTCCTCCCTTAGCTTTTTTCATTTTTTCCTCCTTTGTTGATATAAAATTGCTGGTAGAATTGCCGGGCTCCAACTTTACCTATAACTCTATACCTATTATATATTGTATAATTTATAATACATTTGTCAAATAAAAAACATCTATTTTTAGAAAAAACACTCTCCCATCTGACTGTGAAAAGAAGCCAGAAGATGGGGTATTTGGTAATGGGGGCAGGCGTTCGTTTGTTCTAATCTACAGATTTTTTGGACTTTTTACTTAACACTCTTACATCCCCTTCTCTGTGCGTGATTCCTATCCTATCAAGGTATTCTAATAATGGGACGGCATATTTCCTGCTTGTCCCAAGTAGTTGTCTGAATTCACTCACAGTTATCTCTTTTTGATAATCTCTCAGTTTGTTTATTGCAGAGTCGATCGCTGAGTGGTGAAATGTTATTCCTCTGGCTACCTCCACTAAGATATTAGATTTTAATAAATCGGCGTAAATATCACTTACTGTCTCTCCTTTTATTCCCGACCTCTTTGTTACTTCTTTTAAGTCAGGTGGGCTGAAGAGAGATTCTTTGTATAAATTTTCGATGTGCAGTATCGTCCCTTTTAACTCGTCCTTATGCGATACTATCTCTATCCTGTCTTCCTTGATACTGATAATGCCTGCATCTTTCAGTTCTTTTAGAATGGTTTCAAAAATCCGTGAGTCAATCTCCTTTTGAAACAGAGTCCTCAAATTAGTTTTTGATACATAAAGTTGGCCTTTGAAAAAGTCGTCCAATGTTTTCCTTATCTTCTCTTTAAATAGCTCCAATATCTCGGTGTGAACCACCATCTTTCTGCCGAGTTTTTCTACTTTTTTATCCTGATAGAGTCTCTCTATAATATTCTCTGCTGCTTTTGGTGATATATTCACCAATTTTACCAGTTCATCTATGGATTTTATATATGATTTTTTATTAACTAAGATATGTTCAATGACCCTCGACTCATCCTTACTTTCCATTATTTCTAGTTCAGATTTAAAGTTTTCTTCAAGTCTTGCTCTGTACTGCTTTGGATAACCATCCAATATAGTACCGCCGCCGATGGTTATCTGGGGCGAATAAGTTCTGATGATGAATCTGTCTTTCCTCAAAACTACAGTGGGTTTCTCAAGTTGGATCTGGACAAAACAGGACTTTCCCGGCTCCAATTCTGAAGTACCTATCAAGGCGACCCTTGCCATTATCTCACTCGTTCCACTATGAAATCTGATTCTTGTCCTGTCCTTCAATGGTTTTTTAACAGTCCCGAGCAATTTCAATTTAGCATTGATTTGAGTGGTCGCTTCGAGCAACTTTGGAGTAGTGACAAGATCCCCTCTCTGTATATCGGATTTGTCCACATCTTTCAAATTCAATGCCGTACGCTGTCCTGCCACCGCCTCATTTACTGGTCTATTGTGCACCTGAATATTCCTCACGCGTGCCCTTATATTTGGAGGTAAAATTTTTACAGAAGAACCGGTTACAAGTTTTCCTGAAATTAGAGTTCCGGTAATGACTGTACCGAATCCCGACATTGTAAAAATTCTATCTATGGGCAGTCTGAATATCCCATTCTCACTGCGAGGTGGAACTTTCTCTGCTATTTCAATGATTGCCTCTTTGAAAGCTTCAATACCATCTTTGGTAACTGCAGAGACACCAATTATAGGGGCATCTGCAAGGAATGCACCCCTTGTTAAAGTTTTTATCTCTTCTACAACCCTATCTATTCTATCCTTGGATACGAGGTCTATCTTGGTCAGAGCGATTATACCGCAGGTAACTCCGAGCAGGTCCAGAATCTGGAGATGTTCGATAGTCTGAGGCATAACTCCATCATCAGCCGCAACACAGAAAAGCACCATATCTATACCGCTGACGCCTGCAGCCATATTTTTGATAAATCTTTCATGGCCGGGCACATCCACTATACTCGCTTTCAGTTCCTCTGCCAGATCAAACGGTGCGAAACCCAGGTCTATAGACATCTCTCTCTGTTTTTCTTCTGGTAAACGGTCTGTATTCACTCCGGTGAGTGCTTCTGTAAGTTTCGTCTTACCGTGGTCTATATGCCCTGCGGTGCCTATAATGATATGTTTTGTAATCAAGCCAGTTAACTTTTCGCGATTTTTTTGAAAGTTTCCACTATTTCTTCTATCGCATCTTTTTTAACCGTTCGAAGGTCAAGCAACAATCTGTTGTTTGCTATACGTCCGATAACGGAGGGGGCACTCAAACGCAGACTCTTTGCCAATTTTTCAACAAACCCTTTGATGGGTTTGATTGCTACCAATTTAGTGGGCAGCTCCTCGAGTGGCAATGCACCACCGCCGCTCTTTGAATAACCGTCAATAACCTCTACTTCAAAACTCCCTTTCAGAGTAGCTTTTAAATGTTTTGCCAGATGAACTGCATCGTTATGTATATCATCGAGTGGTCGGGACAGCATCTGGAGGGTAGGATTTAGTCTCTCTCTGGTCAGATACCCCTTCAGTGTTGATTCTAAAGCAGCGATAGTCAATTTCCCTATTCTAACCGCCCTCGCAAACGGATTTTTCCTCATCTCCTCTATATAATGTTTCTTGCCAATAATGATCCCCCCCTGTGGACCTCCCAACAATTTGTCTGCGCTGAAACTAATGATAGAAACACCAGTAGCTACGCTCTCACCAATCAATGGCTCTTTTTTTATCTCCGGAAGTAGAGCGCCACTTCCAACATCATACATCACCGGTAAATTCAAATCATCTCCTAATTTTACCAACTCTTTCAAGGACACATCTTTACTAAATCCGACAATTCTATAATTACTGGTGTGAACTTTTAATAGTAATGCTGTATTTTCACCTGCAGCCCTGCGATAATCATCCACCGTCACCCTGTTGGTTGTTCCCACCTCCACGAGTTTGCATCCGCTTTTTTTCATAATCTCCGGCATTCTAAACGAACCACCGATTTCCACCAACTCTCCTCTTGCTACGATAACCTCCCTGCCTAAAGCGAGTGTATTTAAAGAGAGCATAACCCCTGCGGCATTGTTGTTTACTACAAAGGCATCCTCACCGTTGCTTAGAGTGCAAATCAAATTTCGTAGATGAGTCTCTCTTCTCCCTCGCTTGCCGCTTTCTGCATCTATCTCTAAATTACAATAATTGCCTCCGATCTCTTTTAAAGACTCCAATGCATTCTCATCAAGAATTGCTCTCCCCAGTCCTGTGTGGAGGATAACCCCAGTCGCATTGATCACCCTTACAAGAGATGGTTTCATTATCTTGTCAATGGTTTCACACACCTTCGATGAGATGTATCCTGTGGAAAGGTCCACTCTTCGATTCTGGGAAGAGGCTATATCTTTTCTGATATTTCCTAAAACATCGTTGACAACATCTACGACAAATGAACGGTTGTAATCTAAAAGTAATGATTTAAGTTTTTGATGTTTTAAAATTTCATGTACAGAAGGGATTTTCTGGAGAAGGGGTGACTTTTCAGCCATGAGTGGCCAGTTTCTTGAATGCCTCAGGATTGGTGCATTTCGTCAATGCTTCCTCGTAAGTGATTAGTCCTTTTTGATATAGTATTTTCAAAGAAGCGTCCAGGGTCTGCATACCCTGGGCAGCACCGGTCTGTATAACACTGGAAATTTGATATGTTTTATTATCTCTGATCAAATTTCTGACCGCTGCGGTGGATACCATAATATCCAATGCAGCAACCCTTCCCTTACCATCAGCGGTTGGCAGAAGGACTTGAGAGACGACGCCTTCTAAAACTGTAGATAGCTGGTTGCGAATCTGCTGCTGTTGATGAGGTGGATAGGCATCTATGATACGGTCGATTGTCTGAGACGAACCTACGGTATGTAAGGTTGAGAAGACCAGATGCCCTGTTTCGGCGGCAGTGATAGCAAGTGCGATTGTATCAAAATCTCGCATCTCCCCAATCAAAATCACATCGGGATCCTGTCTGAGAACATGTTTTAATGCTTCAACATAAGTGAGCGTATCAGAACCTAACTCCCGCTGGTTTATAACACTCTTTTTATCCTGATGAACAAACTCAATAGGGTCTTCTATGGTCATAATATGACACCGACGATTGTTATTAATATGTTCAGTCATCGCAGCAAGGGTGGTCGATTTACCGCATCCTGTGGGTCCTGTTACTAAGACAAGTCCTCTTGGTTTCAAGGCAAGGGTTTTGAGTACCGGTGGAAATCCCAAATCATCGATTAACTTGATATTCAGAGGGATGAGGCGAATAACCGCCCCAACATTCATTCTCTGCAAAAAGACATTGACCCTGAAACGGGCAACCCCCTCGAGGTTGTAAGCCAAGTCGAGTTCCCTCGCTTTATCGAATCTTCGCTTCTGCTCATCATTTGCCATCTGACCGACCAAGCTCCTCACATCTTCAGTGGTGAGTGCTGGGCTGTCAAGTGGTAGAAGCTCGCCGTGAATTCTAAACAGTGGAGGACTTCCTACTTTGAGATGGAGGTCTGAAGCTCCATTTTTAACCATTATATTCAATAATTCGTCAATATGCATATCTAAAGTCGGAGTAATGCTTTTAAAGTCGTGCTTCTGAGTCTAAGACTGAGAAGTTTTAAGAGAAGAGCCATCAATTTGATGGCTAACCTGGGGTTCTCTTTTTTTAAAAGTTCGAATTTTTCTTTCTTTATTATTAGCACTTCGGTATCAACCGCTGCTTTAGCGTTTGCTGAACGAGGATAAGAATCGATGAGCGACATCTCACCGTATATCTCTCCTTCTGGCATCATTGCGATTGCTTCATCACCTAAAAAACCTGTCTTAAATATCTTCACATTGCCCTTTTTCACGATATGGAGGGCATCGCCAATATCTCCTTCCTGAAAGACTACCTGGTCTTTTTTATACTTTTTAATTGAACAGAGATTTGCTAAATAGGCCTTTTCTTTTGGTGTCAAATTAAAAAAATAGTGGTGTTCACTGAAGAAATCTACAATCTTCTGTCTGGAAGTTTCCCTCCCGTGTTTCATCTCTTCTCCCTTCTATAAGAAATATACATTCACAAAAAATATTGTCAAGAGAAAAAGGGGAAAAATTAAAAATTGTTGATTATACGGTGGAAGGGAGAAGGATTTTTGAAACCTATACCAATGAGATTCTGCTCTTCTCCAACTGTTCCAAATCTTTCTACATTGTATCTCTTTTGATGTCGAACGAATATTGAGAAGTTGTATAACGATTCAGATTCCGTTCCAACTTCAATCTCATATTCACCGATAGAGATTATACCTCCAAACCACTGGTGTCCAAACATAGTGTAAAAGGTTCTCTTTCCCCTACCTTGCAAATTGAACCTCAATGCACCGTTTGTAATCCACTCATAATCTAAATGTCTGAGATTGTTACCGTAAGTAAGTTCCCAGTTAAAAAGCCTATCGTTGATTATACCACTCCCTATCCTCACCATTGGCAAGAGTGCATATTCTGTATACCCATCATAGAGGTCGCCATCGTGTCTACTGTTTTTAGCCATAGAAAATTCAATGAACCAGTTCCTCATCCTATATCTGACACCTGGCTCTATCGAATAATATATATACCTCGGTATCTGCCTTCCTTTGGGACTGACTGTAGAGGTGTTGGTGTTTAAGAAAAATTGCAAATTTCCTACTTCTGCTAAATTCAAATTCAGACTTATATCACTGTCCCAGTCAAAATTTCTATTTTTGAGATAAGCACCATAACTTGCCTCTAGCTCAAGCGTCCCTGAAGATCTATCTTCTTTCGCATCTTCAATCCGCAAACCCACAGATGAAAGAACAGTCCTTTCACCGTTCGCTTCTTCGACATCATAGAGTTGCATCCACTCTGAAAAGAGTGTCAAGTCTATCCATTTAAGATGAACCACACTGCCCAGTTCCACAGTGAAGTTGAATTTGGCTCTGGTATCAATTGGATTGTAAATCTTACAGAAAATAAAAGGGGTTATGGAGCTTTGCTGAAAGATATGTTTTCTCAAGGAAACTTCATTCACCCACGCGTATTCACATTGGTGTGTAGATGATGCCCACATAGGTCCCATAACCTTTCCACTCGATATAGAAAAGGCATCATTCATCAGTTTTAAACCGAATACATTCCACTGCATCTCATTTCCCTCTTCTCTATCTACGCTATGATTGCAGATGTGAGTATATACCAGACCAATACTGTAATGGGTGAAATCCATCCTGAATATGTAGTCGAGGGTGTGCTTTACCTGAAAAGGGTGATACCCTTCTGTAAGGATGTTTTCTTCACTCACCCCAAGATTGAGGATGAGGTCTTTCAACCTTACCGCATCGATGCTAATTTCTCTTTTTGCCCTGTAAAAATAGTCAATCCCATTTTTTGTGTAACAGCTGAACTCAACCCTTGCTGTCTGGAAAGGGAGTGTATTCACTACAAAAAGGAGTAGCAAGAAATTTGTCATACTTTTCTGAGATTTCTTACAACTTTCATATTTCTTTCGTCTTCTTTTGTATCTTTTCTTGGTGTCTCCATAATGCCAGGCAGATGCACAAGCAGTGGATGATTTATTATCCTTCTAAATCCTTCGATTCCTATATACCCTTCACCTATGTGCCAGTGTCTATCTTTGTGTGAGTTAAGTGTAGTCTTTGAATCATTCAGATGTAAAAGGTGTAGTTTATTCAATCCAATCAATTTATCGAATTCGTCGAGTGTGCGTTCCAGTCCATCTTCACTCGCAAGGTCATATCCCGCCTCATAAGTATGTGCAGTATCGAGACATACGCCCATACGACTTTTATCATCTGCCTGTTCGAAAATTTTCTTTATCTGTTCAAATTTAGACCCGACCTCAGAACCCATCCCTGCTGTATTTTCTAAAAGAAGAATGACCTTGTTTTTCACCCTATTGAAAGATTCGTTTATTCCTTTAGTAATACTATCGAGTGCAACAGGCTCGGGTGCATCCAGACGGCTGCCCACATGCATAATGAGAAATGGTGCACCGAGCCTTTCCGTCCTTTTGAGGCCTTCACAAAGAGAAGAGATAGAATTTTTATAGAGTTCTTTCTTCTGTGATGCAAGATTTGGCAGATAGGGCATATGGACGAAGATAGGATTTATTCCTGATAGTTCAATATCCTTTTTAAATGTATCTACCTCTTTTTGATTCAAAGGTGTACACTTCCATCCGCGTGGGTTTCTTGAAAAAAGTTGCAGGGTCTCACATCTTCTTACTTTTGCTCTCTCAACGACCTTTGAAAACCCACCCGAAATAGATATATGAAACCCAAATTTCATATCTCTTTCAACAATTATATCAACTCTCGGTAACTCTGTCAAGTCAAAAAAGAAACCCACAAAATACACGAATAATCAGACTGAATATGCCATAAAAACCAGAAATTTGGCAACAGGCTGACCGAGAGTTGCCTTTTTGTCATTGCGAGCTCCGTTAGATGTTTACTACCTATTGGGGCGTGGCAATCTAATGGCTCGGAACAGACTCCGTAATCTCATTCAAAAATTTTGCGAATTTTGCGGCTAACTCTTTAGTTGTCAATAAGTTCTGAAGACCGCCCCTCTTTTTGCATTCACAGAGGTAGAACAGGGTCTTTAGACCCTGTTTCCTATCAGAAATGTGCCACGGCAGAGATAATGAAGTTTAAAGATGTCTCGGTCTCTTCTACTACACCCCAATCTGCTGTAGCAGAGCCATATTCGAGGGCGCCGTCTATCATAAAATTTCCCATAACCAAACCTGCTCCAAATGAGAATACTCTTCCTACTACCTGTTCATCTTCGGCATCTGTGTAGAATTTCGGGTCTGTTCTGTAACCGAATCTTACTGGAAACACGCTGTTTGGTCCAATAAAGAGATATTCCATTCCCAATCTTATCTCATTGCAATCTTCCCATTCCGGATCGTAGTATTCACCGGTGACTGTATATTGTTTTTCAGCCTTAGAATATGGTCTCATATCATAGTCGAACGCAATTGTCAAATTTGGTGTCGGTTGAGCCGCTATACCAATCCCCATCATCATAGGAAACTTCAGTTCACTCTCCCAAGCCCCAGTGTCATCACCACTCCCTTCATACAATGTCCCTAGATAGTAGAAAGATTCATTCCAAGAATATGTACTATCTTTTTCTCGCGAGAAAGTAACGGGTGTTCTTATTATTCCACCTATCTTAACTTGAGGGAAGTCAACCAATACACCGAGAATTGCGTTAAATCCTGGAAACTTCATTTCACTTTCACCTTCGTATGTGTAATTGTAATCATCAACGAGCCATCCATCATAAAACGCATAGTCATAGTGAATTTCCTCATCCTTTTCGGTCTTCGGTCCGCCTCTCCATAGATTGAAAGTAATCCCTGCCGCAATCTGGTCGGTAAGTTGAATCCCAACAGCAGGTGAGATAGCATCTATCCCTCCAGTAGTTTCCTCGGTATATTCATCGTAATCCGAACCTTCAGCCCATTCATATTCATCCTTGAAATATAAATCTATATGTCTCTGATATGCAATGGCTACAACCAGATTCTTTTCTGCAACGACAAGGGGCATAGCGAGACTGCCAAAATTGAAAGCGAAGTGGGACATATCGGTCTCTTCAAAATCCTCTACGTCATACTCATATTTTGTCTTATTAAAAAGACAAGAGAAAGCAGCCTCAGGACTTTTCAACTGGGTCAATCCTGCAGGGTTCCATGAGGATGCGGTGGCATCATCACATACAGCAATGAACGCACCACCCATACCCAACGCCCTTGCACCTGCGCCTTTCAGATTAAAACTTTCTTGAGCATGCAAGCCCAAGACTAAAAATAAGGTAAATAGAACAACTATATATTTCTTCATTTTTTCCTCCCTTACTGGATCCTGGTCATACGACCCGTATGGGATGCTCGATCCTGGATCCTTGTTGTTTTTGTTAATAACTAAATATTATTTTTAGTTTTCCCACCCCCTTTTAGACGTGGATAACCGCAAATAAACACACGGAGCACAACGGATGTTGACATCTCTGAAATGGACGGATAAACACGGGAAAAATAGTGATAATCGAGAATCCCGTGTCTCATTATTTTTTTTCTTCCACCTACTTCTTCATTTCGTTACCAATTTGTCTCCTATCTTAATTTCACTTATTCCAGATGTCTTCACAATCCTGCAGCATGCCATCTTCTCAAAAACCTCAGTGGTAACCGCCTCACCAAGTTCGTCTATCTTCTTACCCAGTATCTCGCCTGAAATTGGATGCTTTATTACTTCTCCCTCTCTGTATATGGTGCATTTCATCCCCTTTCTCATACCCTTCAATGAGCCAATATCTATGTAAAAATTCTCATCTTCAACTTTGATCACATAACCATCAAGTATGGGCAAGTCAGAATATATCTTCATAACCACATCATCCACCATCGTCTTTATATCCTGAATATTTCTCGATGTTGAATAGGCATCTTTGGAAGTGACTATGGATGCAGTCTCCGTATCTATAACCCGAGCATCAATCCCCACCGAACTCTTCGTAGCGGTCACACTCCCAAGGATTATTCCATCCAGTCCAATACCTTTACCTATCTCCGCTGCGGTCGAGGCATCAAGCACACCTGTCATTCCTAATTTCTGTTCCTCGATAATTTTCTCCAATTCTGCCCTTTCCATAACATTGAACCTCTTTAGATTCACCAAAGAGGTTATCATCTTATCGAGCACTATCTCGCCCAAATCCTTAGCCGCACCTTTACTCTGGAATGGCAGAACCGCTATACGCATCCTCTCACCCACTTTGGGTGCTCCCATAGGTGTGGGTACAGGCGTCTCTGGTGGTGGGGGGGATGGCGGAGTAACCTCTTCAGGAGGTTTTGGCGGTGGCTTTGGTTTTGCTGGAACCACACCTTCACCTATTATCTTCCTGTATTTGGCTGCCCTCTCTGAATAAGACTGCGCCAAAGATATGTCCAACTGTGTCGCTGCTTCTCCCATACGTCCAAGTTTGTAGAGCGCTATCCCCATCTCTCTATGTGGGAAATACTTGATGAAGTGCATACCGTAAGTCCGTATATGTGAATTATCCTCACCTTGTTGTGCTATCGCCTTTTTAAACTGGACTATCGCCAACCTCCATTTTCCCTGCTTCATCAGTTTCAGACCTTTTTCATAGTGATCATACCATTTACCAGCAGCGTATGAGTTACCAATCAAAAGCAGAATTAAAAACACACTTAAAAGAACTCTGCTTCCTTTCATATTCTCACCCCCATTTAATTTATCACTTTTACTTTACACTTGTTACTTTTCTTGTCAAGACTTTTTTATCACTTTTTTGAAAAAAATTTTTATGCCCTTGACATATTTTGATTGTTTAGTATATTAAAAACTATGGGAATTTTGATTAAAAAGTTTGGTGGTAAGTGTCTCGAAACTCCTCAGAAGATTAAAAAAGTTGCACGTTTGATAGCGGATGATAAAAGAAGAGGCGAAGATATAGTCGTTATTGTCTCTGCGATGGGGG
The DNA here is from genome assembly GCA_030619885.1 of bacterium. GTDB lineage: Bacteria > Hydrothermota > DG-26 > JAUXAN01 > JAUXAN01 > JAUXAN01. Next base: position 9,678 of record JAUXAN010000022.1, on the reverse strand, counting down.
ATACTACCTCAAAACTTATCTCAATGGCTAATAAGATTGATCCAGAGCCTAATAAAAGAGAACTGGATATGCTTCTAACTTCGGGTGAACGAATCTCTATGTCACTTCTCTCAATAGCAATAAATTCCTTAGGGTATGAGGCTATCTCCTTTACAGGCTCCCAGAGTGGTATCATCACCGATACGAAACATACTAAAGCTAAGATTTTGAATATAAGACCTTATAGAGTCAAACAGGAATTAGAAGCAGGAAAGATAGTGATAATTGCAGGATTTCAGGGGGTTAGTGAATCGAAAGAGGTAACAACGCTCGGAAGGGGTGGTTCGGATATTACCGCACTTGCACTCGCCCTGATCCTGGGTGCAAAAAATTGTGACCTTTACAAGGATGTGGATGGTGTCCATTCAGTCGACCCGAAAATTCTGCCAAATTCAAAGCTGATTCCTGCCATTTCATACAAGGAGATGCTCGAGTTATCAAGTCTTGGTGCAAAGGTGGTTCATCAAAGGGCGGTTGAGATCGCTGAGAAATCTAACATAACAGTGAATATTAAATCGCTCAATGGGAAGAAGTCAAAAACGGTGATTAAAAATTTAGATTCAATAGAAATAACAGAAGTGAGGGCAGTTACTTTTGATAAAAAGATTGCATCTGTTACTCTGTTCGATGTTCCAAGAACTCCACATTGTTTTTCTCAAATAGTGGCGGAGTTGGCTAAAGAGGGGATTCCTGTGAAATTTTTCTTTCACGGTACAAGAAAACGACTGTGCGACCTTTCCTTTATTGTTGATAGCGCAGATCTATTCTTAGCACGGAAATTACTCAAATCTGCCTTAATGAGATTCAACGGAAAGAAATTGGAGGAACGAACAGATTTGGGACAGATTTCCCTCATTGGAACTGGTATAGGCTCAAGCGGTAAGATTCTGGCGAAAGTATTTGAAACATTCTCAAAGATAGGAGTGCATATTGAATCTATAACTACCTCCGAGATGAGAATTACCTGTCTTTTAGAAAAAGCGAGTGTGGATAAGGCAGTTAAAGCACTGGTTAAAAGGTTTAATCTGTGAGATGAAAGAACATAACATAGCAATTGTAGGAGCAACAGGACTGGTAGGTAGAAATATGCTCAAAACAGTCGAAGAGAGAAACTTTCCAGTAGGCACAATAAGACTATTCGCATCAAAAAAATCAGCGGGCAGCTATCTCTTATTTAGAGGGAAAAGAGTACTGGTAGAAGACCTCTTTTCTTCCAATCTCAATGGGACAGATATAGCACTCTTCTCTGCAGGCAGTGAGGTGAGTAAAAAAATTGTCCCTCTATTTGTTCACAATGGAGCAGTGGTGATAGACAATTCAAGCCATTTCAGACTCTCTCCGGAAGTTCCTCTCATAGTCCCAGAGGTGAATGGCGATATGATAAAAAAGAATAGAGGCATCATAGCAAATCCTAACTGTTCGACAATTCAACTTGTGTTGGTGCTCGCACCTCTGCATAAAAGATTCAAAATAAAGAGAGTGGTAGTATCTACTTACCAATCTGTTTCAGGTAAAGGATATAAAGCAGTTAAAGAACTCGAAACTCAGAGTAAAGAATTTCTTGAAACTTTCCACCCTTACGGGTCGTATGACAGGACGCTGTACATTAGATACAGAAGCAAATCATCGGTTTTCCCATACCCGATTGGGTTCAATCTACTGCCGCAGATTGGTACTTTTGGAGATAATGGTTATACATTGGAGGAAGAAAAACTCATCAAAGAAACACAGAAAATCATCGGCTCAAAGCTCAAAATAACCGCTACTGCTGTGAGGGTTCCTGTCTTTTACTCTCACAGTGAGTCCGTAAACATAGAGTTCGTACATCCCTTTACAATTAAAGGGTGTAAGGAAATTCTGCGCAGTTCTCCTGGCGTTCTTCTCTATGAGCAAAACTATCCAATTCCGCTATATATGTATGAAAGAGACGAGGTCGCTGTTGGTCGTATCCGCAGAGACGATTCAGTTCCAAACGGGATAAATTTGTGGATAGTAACAGACAATATAAGAAAAGGTGCAGCACTGAATGCAGTGCAGATAGCAGAGGAACTCATCAATGGATAAGGTAAGACTTGTGCTATTTTTTATTCTCTATCTTTTTGTTCAATCCCGACTGGTATGTAGAGAACTGAAAAAGGGCGAGATAGATTTTTCAATTCAGTCCATAACCTCCTATGCGGATACACCAATAGAGAAGGTCTACTACGAGATACCGTCCAACCAATTACAATACATAGTTAATAATGACAGTTTCGTAACCACCTATAGAATCAGCGCAATAATCTATGATAAGAAGGGCAATCAAATAACCGGGGATGTATGGGAAAGAAAGTTTGTTTGCAGCAGATATGAAGAAACACTATCAGAGACACTCTACATAAGAGATAAGGTGGAAATCAAGCTATCCGAAGGAGAATATTCTCTGAAAGTATTGGTGAAGGATTTGAATTCGACCAAAAGAGGTAGTATAAAAACGGATATTAAAGTTTCAAAACTGACAGGAAGATTATATATAAGCGATATTCTTTTCTTAAAAGACAACCGTATGAATGTGGGTAAAAGATATAGCAGTGAGGATGATACTCTCCAATTTCTTTTTGATATCTATAATCCGGATTCAGAAGATTTGAGTATAGAAGCATTTATAGAAGATGAAAAGAAACAGTCTATATTAAAAAAGGAGATAATGGCTCTTGATGTATCTACTGTAAAAAGTATAGACATCCATGGATTGAAGGGAGGAGAATATACACTTCTGATAGCAGTTTCATCTTCAAATGATACGGTCACAAGGACTTGCACCTTTTTTATCGAGTCGCCCCCTTTCTTTTCTGATGAAGAATATTTCGATTTAATCTCAGTTCTTGAATATATAGCATCTTTCGAAGATATGAAGAAACTGAAAGAAGCACCGCCTGAAAAGAGGGAAGAAACACTCAAAGAGTTCTGGAAGACGAAGGACCCAACACCATCTACAGAGGCGAACGAATTGAAAGATAAGTATTTGAGAAGGGTGCGATATGCCAACGAGCATTTCGGTTATGCTTTCAAAAAAGGGGCAAAAACTGATAGAGGCAGGATATATATAAAATATGGAGAACCCGACGAAGTAGAAAGACATCCTTATGAAATCAATACTATGCCCTATGAGGTCTGGTATTACTACACCAGAAAATTAAAATTTGTCTTCGTTGATGAACACGGCTGGGGCGAGTATATATTGGTATCTCCAAAATATATGAGGTAAAAGATGAATCTTTTGATTATATTAAATTTTCTACTGATGCCTTTTGAAAGCACAGGAGAGATTGATTTCGTAATCGATTTTGCATTTTTCAGAGTAAAAGATACTCTCACCTGTGCTGAGGTCTACTATGAGATCCCTTATATAACATTGACCTACGAAGAGGTAGAAGAAGGATTCGTTGCTCCGATTGAATTCTTTCTTGAAGTGAAGGACGGTTCTGGTAAAAAAGTCGTTGAAGATAGATGGAATACGAAATGTATCATCCCTTCTTACCAGGATGCAGAGAAGAGACAGATGAAGGTCGTGGATGAAATGCAGTTATTTCTTTCACCTGATTCCTATCGGTTATACTTCAAAGTTGAAGATTTAAATTCAGGCAAAAAGGGTATTGTGAATGAAACTGTGGATGTACCCTCCTTTGAAGAAGAAGGACTCACAATGAGTGATATTGAACTTGCTTTCAGTATCGAGTCTACCTCTACTAAGGGCAAGTTCTACAAGAATGGGTTGAAAGTAGTTCCGAATGCCGCGAGAGAATATAATCTATTTCGCCCACTTCTATATTCATATTGTGAAATATACAATTTATCTTTCCCTGGGAGTTTTGCCGTGAAGTATTCGATATTCAAGAAAAATAAGAAATTTGTAAAGTCGCTTCCTGAAAAGATTGTGGAAAAACCAGGAGAATCTGCTGTAGAGGCTGGTGCAATAAATGTAGTGGGACTGCGCAGGGATGATTATATATTAAAGATCGAAGTCACAGATTTAGAAACAAAACACAGCGTCCAGAAAGAGAGGAATTTCAAGATAACACCATTCAGAATTCAACCGCAGCCTGAACTGGCAGAATACTATAATATGATAGAATATCTTCTTTCAGAGAAGGATTTAAAATTCTATAACAGTCTTTCTGACAATGGAAAAGAGGAATACCGATACCATTTCTGGAAAAAGAACGACCCCATTCCTGGGACAGAAGAAAACGAGTTCCTTACCGAATTTGCAGAGATGATAAAAGAGGTGGATAAGAAATTCTCTACCCCATTAGTTAAGGGAAGGGACTCCGAAATGGGAAAGATTTACATAAAATATGGCCCCCCTGATGAAATAGATAGACAGCCCTTGCAGTTTCCATACAAAGCTTATGAGAGCTGGTTGTATTATTCTGGCGGTGGGAAGCAGTTCATATTTGTAGATTTAAAGGGGGTTGGCAACTATGAACTCGTCTATTCATCTGTAATTCAAGAACCTACACGCGCTGACTGGCAAAATCTAATCGACCCATCTATAATACAGATACGCAGGTAAACCCAGCACCTTTGCAAAGGTGCTGGGTAAACTATTTACACTCAGAAAACTATTGACAAGATTTATACATTCCTGTTATAATAAAGCTTATGAAAAGCGATAGAGATATAATTGATAGAATAATCAAGTCGTTGGGTGAGAATAGTGTAAATGTGGAAAGAATAACAGAGAAGATAAAGAAAAAATATAAGAAAAATAGTAAAATGATATACCGCGACCTGCTCAAAATTTTCACCAACCTTGATTTTAATGCCGATGAAGCCAATGAACACTGGAATAAAATACTCGAACAGAAGGCTCTGTTGAGCAAAAGGTTAAAACGGGATGTGGGGTTACGCGTTGCTATGCTTGACTATTTCATACACAAGAATAAAATGCTCAAAAATCCGAAAATAATTGAGATAGAGATTTTTGATAAACTCTCAACTTCGGTCATTACCGACGAGTTAACTCATCTCTATAACAAACGATTTTTCACAGAAACTCTTTATAGAGAAACGCTGCGTGCAAAAAGATATAATCTCGATCTCTCTGTGTTGATGCTCGATATAGACGATTTCAAAAGATGTAATGATAAGTTCGGACATCTCTTTGGTGATAGGGTTCTCGCTCAAATCGCGGACATACTTGAAAAAAATATACGTAAGGTAGATTATGTATGTAGATACGGTGGAGAGGAATTCGCAATAATATTTCCTGAGACACCGGGTTCAGGTGCACTGGCAGTTGCAGAGAGGGTTAGAAAAATGATTCAAACAACTAAATTTGTCGTTGAGGATATAAAGGCTGAGATTTCCTTAACCATTTCAGGTGGAATTTCCAGTTTTGGAATAGATGATGATACTCCTGAAGGGTTGGTCAAAAAATCTGACATTGCTCTGTATCAGGCAAAAAATGATGGCAAGAACAGGGTATATCTTTTCTATGAGGAAAAGAGAAAATTTTTCCGTATCGATGCCCGGTGCGAAGTCACCTACCACATTTTGACAGAAGCAGAATATGAAAAAAGTGAAACGAGAAACATAAGCGGTGGCGGCATCCTATTTGAATGTGATGAATTAATACCCATCGGGAGTCTCATTGAGATATCCATTAAAATTCCTGGTACGAGACGTAAGATAAAAGCTATAGGTAAGACAACAAGACTTGAAGAAAAAACTCTAAACAAGTATGAAGTTGGTGTCATCTTCACAAAAATAGACCCATTGGACCAGAGTAATATAATCAAGTATGTGAGCCACATCCATGAAAAAGTCAACAAATAAAAAGAAGCCACGGATTTCACAGATTAGCAATCAGTGAAATCGTTTGATACTAAAAGGATACTAAAAGCAGGCAATTTAAAACTAATTTACAAAGGACTGACTTGCAAAATGATAGGTATAGTAATTAAGATTCATAAGGAGTTAGGTCCAAAAAACGTACCTTTCCAAAATCAAGTGCCAATAGAAATTGAGTATAGAGGAAAGAAGCTGAACAAAAAGTATAGAGCAGATTTTGTAATTGATAACACGGATTGCATCTATGGATCCGTATGGACAGATTTAAACAGATTTTACCGATTTCAAAGAAGTTTTACTCAATCCGTGTAATCCGTGGCTGAATTGTAACAAATAGAATATGATCTGTCCAAGATGTAAAGCACCGATGAGAGAACAAAAGAGAAGTTTCCACAAAAAGAGGAAGTGGGTCTGTCCAAAATGCAAAAAGGTAGTGATGCAAAATAGGACGGAGATCCCCAGAAAATATCAAGTCTGGGCAGAATACCTCTGCCCAGACTTTTTGTTAAGGAAAGAGAAAGTTGATTATTTAACCTTCACATCAATAGCTTTCACTTTCTTAACTTCTTTCTTAGGCAGTTTCACTTCGAGGATACCATCTTTCAAAGATGCCTCAACCTTATCTGGAACAACATCTGCAGGAATCTGAAGCGATCTGGAGAATGACCCATAATACCGTTCGCATTTGTAGTAGTTTTCCTTTTTCTCTTCCTCGCTTCTTTTCGTTTCACCGCTGATATCTATACTGTCAGTGGTCACAGAAATGCTGATATCTTCTCTTTTTAGACCAGGGAGTTCGCTTCTCAAAAGGAAATGGGTTCCTTTATCAACAATGTCAACTGCTGGTGTCCATTCGACTCTGGCGAGTTCTCCTCTTACCATACGTTTAGGGAAGAAGTCACGAAAGAACTGGTTGAGATAGCGGTCGAACATATCTTCAATTTTTGAAATCTCTGCTAAAGGGTGATACCTTCTTATTGGAGACATAGTTTCTACCTCCTTCTTTTTATTTTTTATTTCCATTTTGTTAGATGCAAAAGTTTTGAGATGGATTCGCATTTTAGTCTCCCAGGATTCTTTAATCACCTTATGCAGTCTGTTATGGACACCGTCTGGTAGCTTGTGTGGTTCAATTTCTTTGAACAGATAAATCGTTTTTTCAAAGGTGTTGAAAACTATCCTGCAGGATTCACATTTATTGAGGTGCTGGTCTAACTCGGCACAAATTTTGGGATTGAGTTCACCATCTATATAATCTGAAAGGAAAAAGATTAAATCTTTACATTCCATATTACACTTCCTTTGGTTTCTCAAACGAGCCTGTAGAAAAGTATTTAGTCAATTTCTCGCGTAGAGACAACCTTGCTCTATGGAGTCTCGATTTAACAGCCGAGACGGAAATATTCAATACCTTCGCCACTTCATCAGTTGAGAGTCCTTCTTCATCTCTCAACAAGAAGACTGTTTTATAGTGGTATGGAAGTAATTCGATCGCCTGTTCCATAATTTCTCTCAATCTCTGTGTCTTAAATATTTTGCCTGGATTTTTTGACCAATCGACTGTCTCCCGTTTTATTTCATTTTCGCTTATCTTCAAGGGAGCATCAAGGGATACAGTCTCCAATTTTTTCTTCCTTAGTTTCATAAGAGCAGCATTCGTTGCTATTCTATACACCCAGGTAGAAAAAGCCGACTTCCGTTTGAACTTTTTAAGCGATTTGAAAACCGAAATGAATGTCTCCTGAAGGACATCTTCGGGATCTTCTCTGTTTCTAAGTATCCGATATGCAAGGTTATAGATCTTTTCCTCATATCTACTCACTAACTTATCAAAAGCATTAAGGTCATCCGACTGCGCTTTCTCTACCAGGACATCATCACTATAGCGGCTCATTTAATTAGATGTAACAAATCCATAGAAGGATTCAGTTTCTATCGTTCTTTTCCGGGTATGACATCTATTCTAACTTCAACCATTCCCTTTTTGAGCATGCCTATTTTTTTAGCAGCCTGATAAGATAAGTCTATAATTCTGCCTTCTTTAAATGGTCCACGGTCGTTTATACGCACTACCACAGTCTTTCCATTTTCTAAATTTTTTACACGCACTCTACTTCCCAGAGGAAGTGTTCGATGCGCAGCGGTGAGTTTATACATATCGAAAATTTCACCCGATGCAGTTTTTTTTCCGTGAAATTCTTTACCATACCACGATGCCTTCCCGTAATAAACCTTTCCAAGAGGTTTACTGTGGTATCCACAGGAGAAAATCCTGAAGAAACCGAACAGCAAACAAAAAAGGATAACTTTTTTAAGCACCGTATTTTTTGAGTTTCAGTGCATTTGCGAGCATAAGCGGCATCAATTCTGTGGCGTCCAGTCTTCCCAACCCTCCTTTTACACACTCTCGCTCACAGAATTTTTCTACCCCATCCGCTCCGCAATATTGAGAATACAATATAAGTGGATTTGGGTGCCATGAGTGTGATTTCAGTTTGCAGGGTGTCGAATGGTCACCGGTAATGACAAAACACTCCGGTTTCAATTTCAGAATTTCAGGTATATATCTGTCCACCTCTTCAAGCACCTCAGTCTTTGAACTGAAATTCCCATCCTCACCTGCTTTGTCCGTCTCTTTTATATGCACATAGAAGAAGTCATACTTTGGATAATTCTCTTTCAGAGACTTGATCTCTTCTTTATGTGTCTCTCCACACTCTATTATTTCCATTCCAACCAGACGGGCGAGCCCTTTATACATAGGGTAGGTCGCTATAGCAGCAGGTCTAATTTTAAACAATTTATTCATATATGGAATATCTGGATACTTTGCAAAACCACGCAGTAAAACAAAATTTGACGGGTGATGCGACTTGAGAAGTTCTGCTGACCTTTTTGTGAATTCAGTTACTATTTTCTCTGTCTTTTTCGCTTCAGTGTGAAGAGATTTTGGCTCTTTTGGTGGATGACCATCTTTTTGTGGGTCTGTGTCAGAAATTCTATCAGAGAGCCCTTCTCCTCTGAATAAGACGACGAAGCGGTGCTCCTTACTAGGTTTAATCACTATTTCGACATCATCTATACTCTTAATTCGAGCTTGCAGGAGTTCGCATAATTCTCTACATTTCTCTGATGATATCCTGCCTGCCCTTCGGTCAGTAATTATGCCTTCTTCATTTATTGTGGCGAAATTTGCTCGTGTAGCAACATCCTTTTTGGTCATACCAAGTCCTATACCCAACGCCTCAAGAACACCCCTACCTATGTCGTATTTAAACGGGTCATAACCGAACAGTGCCAGATGGGAGGGGCCACTGCCCGGGGTTATTCCAGTAGAGATAGGGTCCATAAGCCCGCATATTCCCTTTTTAGTGAGTTCATCCATATTGGGTATGGATGCCGCCTCGAGGGGTGTCTTACCCCCTTCTTCTGAAGGTATATCTCCAAGCCCATCTATCAAAAGGAGGATAATCTTAGAGGGGGTGGGGTAAACGAGTTTTTGAATAACATTGATCCGAACCATATATAAAAAATACTAAAGAAGAAGCTAAAAGTCAAGAAAAAAATAAACCACAGAGAAATGCAAAATTCCGTCAAGAGTTTAACGGTAACGAAGCCCGTATTGTAATTTAAAGGTTACGGTTAGGAAACACGCATCGTTTATCGGATACGTTAAAAGACGATTTACTTAGCCATCAGACGAAACGGGCCCCGTTAGAAAACAAGCACTTCTAACGGGGCGGGCATTGTAGCCTTAACCATACTACGTTACCAGAAGATAAAAACGGGCATCGTAACCGATTA
>JAUXAN010000041.1 GCA_030619885.1 bacterium | reverse complement strand
CAAATCCATATAAACACTATCCATATAACTAATAACTTCTGGAGGATACTTCATTTCGATATTTTGTAAAATATCCACCAGCACCAGTCCGGTAATATGATCGGGCACTCTCTTTGCAGTTTCAATAATAACAGGCCCGCCTATAGAAAAACCTACAAGCACAACCTGATTAAGGTTAAGTTTCTTAATAACAGCGGTAACATCTTCACCAAATGATGCTGTAGTCCACTTATTACGGTTATTGCCAGATTTTCCAAAACCGGCAAGGTCGACCGCTATTACTTTATATTTTTCTGAAAAATGAGAAACCTGTGTATCCCAGATACTCCTGTTATTACTCCAGCCATGAACAAAAACGAGTGCCGGTTCACCCTCTCCCTTCATATCGAAACTGATTTTGACTCCGTCTGATGAGATAGCAACATTATCAGGTTCCTTTGTGCAGCCATAGATAAATAATATTAATGAAATAACACAGCAGCTTAAAAATAGATTCTTTTGCTTCATCTTACCCTCCTAAACTTTTTAATTAATGATTTAAACGCATAACCTAGGTTTATCTGTACTAATAAAATTACGATTACTGCTTTGTTTAACCATATAATCCTCCATTTAATAAATTATTTTTGCTTTTGCTAAGCACTTTAACTATCAGTACTTAGCTCTTAATCATTACATAACCACTTGCGTATTTATATGGCTTATCAAAGCCGTATAATACGAAACTCAAATCATATCTGTCGGGCTTCTTATTCCCATTCCTCCTTATATTTATTACATGGGGGTGTATCTGAACCAGGTTCGTATATACCTCCCTGTAGATGTCATAATTTTCCTATATCACCTCCTTTTTGATACATAGTATCAAGTCTTGACTCTTGACAAAACTAAATGTGGTTTGGTGAAAGTATAGGTGAATAAAAAAACGAGGATAGCCCATCATTTCCTCCCTTTACTAACCCTCCTAATATATTATTGTAAGGTATATCAAAGATTTGTCAAGTAAAAAATGTCTAAAAATTGACCGAAGTAGGTACATGGTATCCACCCATTGGAACTTTGTCAAGAAGATTATCAAGAATAATTGGAGGGAGATTGAATGAAGAAGGAACTTGACATTCTTTCAAAAGCAACTAAATATATACACAACTATATCAATATCTATGGAAAGTATCATTTTAGTAAAAAAGTCTCCTGAAAATGAACTCACTTCTCGAATATCAAAGGAGATAGAACTTCCCGAAGTTGTGATAAATCTCCTCATCAATCGTGGATATAAAAGCAAAAAAGAGATAGTTACATTTTTGAGACCCGATTTTAAAAATCTATTCGACCCTTTCCTTATGCACGATATGGAGAAGGCTGCGGATAGAGTCTTATCAGCAATCGCTGAAAAAGAAAAGATCACACTCTATGGAGATTATGATGTGGACGGCGTTAGCGGTGTCTCATTACTGTATAGAATTTTGAATAGGCTTGGTGGTGATGCAAGTTTTTATATCCCTCACAGAATCGAAGAAGGCTATGGTCTATCAAAGAAGGGGGTGAGATATGCACACGAAATTGGAACGAACTTGCTCATTACTATTGACTGCGGAATTACTGATTTTGAGGAGATAGAACTCGCTAATAGTCTCGGTATGGATGTAGTCGTAGTAGACCACCATGAGACCACAGAGACCTTGCCCCATAGCTTTGCAACCCTCAATCCCAAGAAAAATATTGATGCCTATCCATTCAAAGAACTATCGGGCGTTGGTGTGGCGTTTAAACTTGCACAAGCGCTGTGTGAGAAAAAAGGTTTATCTAAAGATGTGCTTGAAGAACATCTTGACCTTGTAGCACTCGGGACTATGGCTGATGTAGTTCCCCTCGTTTCCGAAAATAGAATCTTTGCAAAGTTAGGAATGGAAAGGATAGAACAGAGCAGAAAACAGGGAATAATATCGCTTTTAGAAGTAGCAGGATTGAAGGGAAAAAGATTGAATACTTACGATGTAACATACGGACTGGCACCTCGGTTGAATGCGAAAGGGAGGATGAGTCATGCGAAACCTTCGGTTGAAATCTTGATAACTGAAGATAAAGATAAAGCCCAAAAACTGGCAGAATCTTTAAACGCAGAAAATAAGGAGAGGCAGGAAATTGAGAAGAAAACCCTTGAGGATGCGATTTCTGTGATTAAAAAGGAGATAGACTTGAATAAAGAGAAGGTCATAGTATTGGCACAGGAAGACTGGCATGAGGGGGTAATAGGGATATGCGCCTCAAAGATTGTTGAAAAATATTACAGACCTGCGATGCTGATAGCATTGAAGGGGGAAATAGGTAAGGGTTCGGCAAGGAGCATCCCTCCCCTCCATCTATATAACGCTTTAAAAAAGTGTGGCGAATATTTAGTCAGTTTTGGTGGTCACGCCCAGGCAGCAGGTTTGAATGTGAATAGAAATAAGATAGAAGAATTCAGAGCCGCTATGAATGAAACTGTAGAGAATCTCCTCAATGAAGATGATTTGAAACCGAAGGTCGTTGCAGACTGTCATATCGATTTTGAAGCAATAGATGAGAAACTCGTTGAAATATTAAAATACTTTGCCCCCTATGGTCCTTCTAACCCAACACCCCTATTCCTCACAGAAGGTGTAGACGCAGTCGGCTCCCCATCAATCGTAGGGAATGGACATCTAAAAATTAAATTGAGACAGAAAGGGAAGATAATGAGTTGCATAGGATTTGGGCTGGGTGACTTTTTATCGAAGATTGAGATTGCGACCCCAAATTTAAAAATTCTATTTACAATTGATAAAGATGAATTTATGGGGAAAAAAAAGATAACCCTGAAAATAAGAGAGATAAGATTGCTCGGGGCGAGTGGATTTGAACCACCGACCTCTCCCACCCCAAAGGAGCGCGCTAACCTGGCTGCGCCACGCCCCGAGTAGTTAATATTATGAAAAACAGAATCCTCTTGTCAAGAAAAATAACACGGAACACCGGGGATAAACACAGAAGCAGGGAACAGGCATGCCTGTTCCCTGCGCTCTGGATTATGGCAATTACCCTCTCCCTCATCTTGAACTGTGCAAAAAGAGAGATAGTTAAACCGATATTCGAAAAAGAAGAAATTTTTCAAAGTCTATCACATACCTTAACCGATAGAGCGAAGAGTATAAAAAGACTGCGAAGTTATGGAAGGTTATATGTATACTGGAAAAATCAAAAGTTTTTCTTCTATTTCGATTTGAAATATATCAAAGAAGAAGATTCTATCTCGGTAGATTTTTTCAGTCCGTTTAAAATTCATCTTGGAACTTTTACAAATTGGGAAGATATTTACATTCCTGGTCTAAACTTATCAAAGGGAAAGGATTTTAAAAATTTTATTATTGGGATACCTATCTTACCAAAGAATGCACATATAGAAGATATGACCAAAAGTAATGAATACTACTATTTAAAACTGAAGAGTAAAAAAAATAGTTACTCGATAAAAATAAGGGAAGAAGAAACCACTGTAGATTATATCGAAATTTTTGATAAAGAACATGAAGAATACTTCAAATTCAATTTTAAAAGATACATAGAATACGATGGTTTACCGATGCCTAAAAGTATTAAGGTTTCAAGCCATGAAGGCAAAATAAGAATAGAATTTACAAAGATAGAAGTTTCTTTGCAAGACTGAAGCCTTGCTTTATCCCTATGGTCACAGACCTTTATGGGATTCGTATAGACAAGATATAAAAAGCAGGGTCTATCGCAGATCCGTATGGAAAAACCCTGCGCTACCGTTTATTATTCGTGTGATTCGTGGGCTTCTTTTCTCTTGACTATAAATTATAAATATGTATAACGAAACCGATTAAAAAGGAGGAATATGCCGACAATAAATCAACTGGTAAGAAAGGGAAGGAAAAAACCAGTTCACAAATCGAAGAGTAAAGCCCTTAATCAATGTCCACAGCGCAAAGGGGTCTGCATACGGGTCTATACTACTACCCCAAAGAAACCGAATTCAGCCTTGCGTAAAGTAGCGAGAGTGCGACTAACCAATGGATATGAAGTTACATCCTATATCCCGGGTGAAGGACATAATCTGCAGGAGCATTCGATAGTTTTAATAAGGGGTGGAAGGGTGAAAGACCTTCCCGGTGTTAGGTACCATATTATAAGGGGTGTATTAGACACTGCTGGGGTGGAAGGGAGAAAACGCAGCAGATCTTTGTATGGGGCAAAAAAACCAAAAGCGCAGAGCAAAACCGAGTGAACAGCCACCCTTTTTGACTTTATCTATAATGAAAGCATAAACACTCTAAAGCGTCTCCGCTGGGTTAACACATCTACCGATCCCTATGAACATGTAGGAAAGAATTAAAATCTGTGTTAATCTGTGCAATCTGTGGTTTCTTTTGACTTGACAGGGGTTTGAGATTTGATATACTGTTTATGTGAAAAGACCGCTCGAAGATAAGAAGGTTTCGAAATCTTTGAGACTCGCAAAAAAATGGGTAATTCGCATACTCTCCGACATAGTCACCCTCTCGGAAATACCTGCCCCTTCTGATAAAGAAGGGGAAAAAAGAAGAAGACTCCTTACCTTAATGAAGAGAATGAACTTTCATACCCTACAGAGGGACAATTTTGGAAATCTGATCGGGGTGAGAAAAGGCAGAGGAAATAGAAAGACAATCTTTACTGCACACCTCGATACTGTATTTCATGAGAAGATTGACCATACGGTCAGAATAACAGCTGAGAGGGTTTATGGCCCTGGAGTAGGCGATGACAGTCTGGGTATCGCATCTATGCTTGCACTCTCAAAGATTTTGGATGAAGCGAAAATTGATACGGATAATGATCTTATCTTTGCAGCCACAGTTAGAGGGGAGACCGATTTTTACGGGATGAGAGGATTGATGGAAACTTACAAGAATGAAGTGGATTATGTAATTCCTGTAGAGGGGCATGGACTGGGAAGGCTCGGATTTGTTTCAGTGGGAAAGATTAGACTCCGTATAAATTCTCAGGTTAAAGGCGGTGAGAGCCTCACCGAGTTTGGTAGGTCGAATGCTATCGTTGTAATGAACAAAGTTATAAACCAACTCCTCTCCATAGGTCTGCCTATAGAACCCAAGACTACTCTCAATTTAGGCGTTATTGAAGGGGGAATAGCTTACAATACGGTTGCACCGAATTGTAGTCTCGGTGTAGAGATCTCTTCAGAACAGAGGGAACCGCTTCTCAGACTCCATCACGAAGTTAGCGAGGTTATTTATAATGCAGAGTATAACGGGGTACGGCTGGATATGGAGGAACTCTCAAGATGCCCTATAGGAGGAATACCAAAGAACCATCCTATGGTGAAGACAGCAATAAAAATTCACAAATTTTTAGGTATCGAGACATCGTATGGAGTTACAGGATTTGAGGGGAGCGTTCCTTTGAGTATGGGTATCCCATCAATAACAGTTGGAATTACAAATGGTGTGAACCAACACCTTGTAGACGAGTATATAGAGATAGAACCTATCATTCTTGGACTTGAGCAGATTATTCTACTCGCATTGTCTCTCGATAAGAGAGAAATTTTTATTTAATAGAGGCAGGTATGGAAACATGGTATGAACATAACACCTTTCACCATTCTCAATTTTCAGACATCGAGAGATTGGTTGCATTGAAGAAAGAACAGGGATTAAAAATAAGTGTCGCGCTTCCTACATTAAACGAGGAAAACACCATTGCAAAGGAGATCGTATTGATAAAATCTGAATTGATGGAACGGCATAAACTGGTAGATGAACTTGCAGTGATCGATTCAGGGTCTTCAGACGATACAAGAGAAATTTCTAATAGGTTTAAAGCGGATGTCTACCTATCAGAGGAGATCTTGCCCGATATGGGTTCTTATAAAGGCAAGGGGGAGAATCTGTGGAAAGCACTCTATGTTCTCAAAGGGGATATCATAGTCTATATAGATGCCGATATTAAAAACATCCACCCAAAATTCGTGTACGGACTTGTTGGCCCTCTGCTTGAAAATGAAGAGATAGGTTATGTGAAGGCATTTTATCGAAGACCAATTACAAGAGGAATAAAGACCTTCCCTTCTGGTGGAGGAAGGGTAACCCAGATATTGGTAAGACCGCTCTTCAATGCGTTCTTTCCAAAACTTTCAGGACTGGTTCAGCCCCTGTCAGGAGAGTATGCGAGTAGAAGAAAAATCTTGGAAGGCGTTCCTTTCTTCATAGGATATGGGGTTGAAACAGGACTCTTGATAGATATTTTTAACAAGTTCGGACTCGATGCAATTGCACAGGTTGATATGGACAGAAGGGTTCATCGCAATCAGGGTATTCTGGGTCTGGGAAGGATGTCATACGGGATACTCCAGACATTCATGAACCGTGCAGAAGCGCTTGGTAGACTAAAGATTTCAGATGAGATTCCCGTCCTTTTCAAACAGATGGTAGAAAAGAATGGAAAACGCAATTTTAAGGAATTTGAGATTCGTGAAGTGGAGAGGCCACCGATGATAACCGTAGACGCCTATAGAAAAAAACGTGGACTATGAAAAGGATTGGAATTCTCCATTTCTCGGGACCACCTGTAATTGGAGGGGTTGAATTCATAATAGAAGCCCACAGCAGATGTTTTCTAAAACAAGGATACAGAGTGAGAATTATCGTTGGCAGTGGAAAGAAATTCCATCCTAAAGTTAAACTTTCTCTGATACCAGAACTCGATGGTCTTCACCCACAGAACAGAAGGATACGGAAAGAACTCGATGAAGGAAACCTGACACCCACATTCGATAGATTTAAGGAGAACATCAAGAGAAAACTCAAAAAAGCGATTTCAGACACGGATGTTGTAATAATACATAATCTTCTTTCAGTCCATTTCAATCTTCCTGCCACCGCTGCGCTCCATGAAACCATCGAATCGTCAACAAAACAGTTTATCTTCTGGTGCCATGATATAACACCAACTGACCCGAACTATTGTGTAGGCGATTTGAAAACATATCCATGGTCTTTACTGAAGAAGCCTATTTCAAATATTCGATATGTCACGATATCTTCCTTGCGTCAGAGTGGACTATCCAAGCTACTTTCTTTACCACGCTCCTCTATCACAGTAATTCCAGATGGTGTAGAGGAGACATTTTTTTTTAGCCTGAATGAAAAGATGAAATCTCTGATTGATAAATACAGTCTTTTTGATGCGGACTGTGTGATGTTATTTCCTGCAAGGGTTATAAAAAGGAAGAACATCGAACTCGGAATAGAAGTTGTATCCAGATTAAAAAAAATGGGCAAAATAGTCTATTTTGTGATTACAGGACCCCCTGACCCCCACAATGTTGTATCTGTGGAATATTACAAAAGTTTAAAAAGGCTAACAAAGAGACTTGGGGTTGAGCACAATGTTATATTTTTGTATGAAGAGGGGCTTAAGGTTGACAGTCAGACCTTAAAAGGATTATATAAAATATCTGATATACTATTTCTACCGAGCACCAGGGAGGGTTTTGGACTGCCTCTCCTTGAGGCAGGGCTTGTGAAACTTCCCATCTTCACTTCAAAGATTGAGCCGATAACAGAATTGGGTGAGAACGATGTAAACTATTTCGCTTTGAATGAAGACCCGGAGAAAATTGCTTTTAAAATCGTTAAATTTCTCTCAAAAAATGGGGCTTCTAAGCTATTCAGAAAGGTCGTGATGAAATATCGGTGGGGAAAAATATTCAAGGAGAAAATCGAACCGCTGATAAACGGAGAGGTTCTATGAAAGAGATAGAGAAGAAATTTGACAGGTGTTGTGGAAAGATTAAACTTGCTGTAGTCGAAGGTAAACAGAGTATCTATTACACTTTAAAGGTCTTCTTTCTCACATTTCTTATGATTTTTGTTACACATTCTGTCTTGAGCTTGCAACAGGTTGCCCATGGTGGAATCAGAACGGACTGGTTAAAAGAATCCACTTTTTTCGCCTGTATAATCTCACTACTCGTTTCACTATTCTGTATTTTATACCGGAGTATAAGGGGAAATGCGGAATCAATTAACAACATGATACCGTAACAACCTAGAAAACCACAGATTACATATCAGGATCCTTATGGACAGATTAACACAGATTTAAATCAAGGGAAAAGGAGAATTGATGTTCACAAAAGGAAGTGGCTCGCCAGTCTTCTTATCTATTATCTTTCCAAGTATCTTCCCTGTAGTCTGAGCGAAGACGAAGTTGGTTGTTATTAAAAGGAAGATAGAGGAAATTATTATCCTTTTCATAATTTCCTCCCTTTTTTGATATTCAATTTTTAATATTCAATCCCTCAAACGGAATATCACAACCCTCGATGCCCATACCGCTACCGGTTTATCTCTCTGGAGTGCAGGACTGAACTTCCACTTGTAAGCTGCTTCCATTGCTGAATTGTCGAGTGACTCTTCCAATGACTTTGCCACAAGCACCTTCAACACATTTCCTTCGGTATCTATAAAAAGATGTAGGATAACACGACCTTCAATACCTGCCTTTTTTGCAATTTCGGGGTATTTCGGGTGCACGAAAAATCCAGGTTTCGGCTGGGGAGCGACCTCATGAGGTATATAGACATAACGACTCAGATCTGGTGGTGGTGGAAGTTTCTCGACCGCATCGAGTCCAACCATATCCTCAACTGTCTCCTCCTCCACCTCTGCCTCCGATTCCGCCTCAACAGGTAATTTAGGACGCTCAATCTGTTCTGGTTCCTCTACAGACGAGAGTTCTTCAGGTTTGTACTCTTCTATCTCTACTACCTCTGATTTCCTCGGTACATATGGTGAGGGTGTGAATGCAGGCGCAGCAACGAACCAGAGAATGTGAAGAACGAGCGATGCTATTACCGCAAGTCGGATATAGTAAGGATAAGATTCTTTTAAATCCACAATCATATCCATTCACCTCCAATATATCTATTCTTCCTCTTTGGTTGCCAGAGAGACCCTTAATGCCCTCGCTTTCTTCAGTTCCTCTAATATGTATGCTACATCTCCGTATTTCGCCCTCCGGTCGGTCTTTATCTGAGTGATCATATCGGGATTGTCAATAGCCTTGTTAGACATTATCGCCGCTATCTCACTGAGCGATACAAATTTGTCATCTATGGACATTTCACCACGCTGAGAGACCCATATCCTTGATACATCTCTCTTGGGAAGCCTCTCCGTCTTCATAGCATAGGGGAGTTCTATCTTTATCCCCTTCTCTGCCCTGAATATTGTAGTAACCATAAAGAATATTATCAGGAGAAAGGCGATATCTGCCATACTCGCCGTCGGGATACTCGCCCTTTCTCCTCTCTTACCTCGCCATCTCATTTTGCCCCCTTCGGTGGAACCAGAGATATCTTCCTCGCATCTGCGAGTCTCAGTTCATCAAATACATCTATCATAGTCCCATACCTGCATTCAGGTTGGATATTGAAAGATACTATCAGAGTACCTGGTTTGGCAGCAAGTTTATCCTCAATCACTTTTCTCACACTGGAAAGGTCGTAGTAGACACCATCTATCTTTATCCTCCCTGTATTGTCTAACAGCACATGGGTAATATTTTCAGGCCTGATCTTCGTCTCCTCCCCCGGTTCTGGCAGCACCATCGACAACCCTTTTTCTTCAAGCAGGGTAGTAGAGACCATAAAGAATATTATCAGAAGAAAGGCGATATCTGCCATACTCGCCGTGGGGATCTCCGCTTCAGGTTTCGGTCTCTGTCTGAATATCATTTCTTCTCCTTCTCTACGAGTAAAAATTCCACCAGTTCGTTTGCTCCATCTTCCATATCCCTCTGGTAAGAATTTATCTTCGAGGTGAAAAAAGCATGGAATATAGCCACTGGTGCTGCTATGAGTAGACCTGTTGCCGTGGTTATGAGCGCTTCCGATATACCACCGGCAACATCAGCAGGATTAACCTCACCCGCTGCCTGTATAGTTCCAAATGCCTTTATCATTCCTATAACCGTCCCAAGAAATCCCACCAGTGGTGCTACCGTAGCGATCGATGCTAACACGAGCATCCCTCTATCAAGAAATGCCAGTTCAGTAGTGCCTGCCCGCGCAATCGCCTCTTCCATCGCTGCTTTACCATGTCTATATTTCTCTATCGCAGGGGCAAGAATCTTGGCAACCGGGGATGGGTTTTCGTTACATAATACTATCCCTGCTTCTGCTCCCTTTTCGGTTATCTCGGTCTTCAAATCGCTTGCAAATTTTTTGGGATTTAACCTCGTCTTTGAAAAAGTTAGAATTCTCTCGACGATGAACGCTATCGCAATAACGGATAGAATCAAAAGTACCCACATAGTGAACCCACCACGATTGAATAAATCTATCATCCCTCCTTCTCTTGTAAGCCAGTTCATCTATACCTCCTTTTTAAACTCATTTCTAACAACAAACTACTACCGACCAACATTCCACCTCCCTTTTTTTATTAAATTTAATATAAAAAAGAATTTTGTCAAGTAAAAATTCACTTTTTTTGGCAATTCAGACACTGATTATCATCTCATGACCCGTTGCGCAGCATCCGTATGGAATGGACAGATATTAACTTATCAAATATTTCCCTTTTTATCTTAATACCCTTGACATCACATTGAAAACACGAATGTGATTCGTGGTGTTTTTTCTTGCAAAATTTATCAATAATCCTATTTCTATGTTTATAATCTGTGTTCACCCCGTTAGATAGTAAACATCTTACGGGGTTCATCAGTGTAAATCTGTGTCTACCGTTTGAATCACTGTTCCCATTTTATCTGCTCGTCCACGGGTAATATATGCCACCTGCAAGGAAGGATAGTAGACCTGCTGCAAGCATCGCACCGACTCGACAACATCGAGTCTGTAGGAACCATAAAAGCTATCTCGTTAGTCAATATATCAGTTGCGTTCTGTGATTTGAAAAAAACCAACCCCTCTTCTTTATTAACTATACAAACCGACTGGATCCTTTCTATCTTTTTAATCTTTTGTGCAAGTTCTTCTGTTTTCTTATCCATCATTTTTTAGAAAACTTCTCAACTACAGTTTTGTATTTATGTTTAGCAAGTGCGACGCCAAATTCTTTTTTTGCATCTTCATAAAGCTTCTCAAACAACTCCTCAAACACCCTCAGTATATACCCTTTTGCAAGTTCGTTTTCATCAACAGCCCCTACGATTACCTTATCAGATTCAAAAATCAAATATCTGTTTAATATCTTCTGGTTATCTATGGATGTCAATTTTTGTTGTGTCTTCTCTTTCCAATCCGAAACAGTCATCCCTTTTTTACCAAATTCGCAAATAAATATGTTCAAAAATCTAACTTTCTCCCTCAATATCCTTCCTGTTTCCTTCGGGTCGAAAACTAACTCTTTCTTTAACAGCCATGAAAGTCCTTTACAGACATCGAGTATCCCTACCTTACTCTCTTCAACTATCTCCTCTATACTTTTCTCTCCATTTACCAGTGTCAAGAGTGCGCAGTCCGACCGACGTAAATTTATAGAAGAACTCGATGGTTGCGGAGTTCTCATCAAAACCGTATCGAATGGAGGGAGTTTTTCTTCATATTCCTTCATCTCAGATTTCTTTCTCTCTATCTCCTCCAAAATTTCATACGAGCTCTCTTTTATACTTCTTTCTTTTGTGGTCTCACCTGCAATAAATTCAATCTCACCATCTTTCCAAAGAGAGAGAAAATAGAGCGCCTCCGTACCCTTAAATTTGTTGTAAGTAGAGTGAACTGCACTTCCTTCATTTATATAAATCGAACCTTCTTTATCAGGAGAAATCTTCAAAGAGAGTCTGCCTGTTTTCTTGAGATGAGCAAGAAGAAATAGTATCTCGTCCGTCGAAAACTCTCCAAGAGCTGCTTTTAACATATTATCAAAATAGAAAATATAAAAAAATTTGTCAAGTATTTTTTGCAGACGAACTCAACAATTGGGATCGGCTTCAAAGTTCTAAATTTTGCATTTTTCAATTTGAAATGATTATTTTCTCTATCTCCCTGTCTCTTCCATAAGAACATCTATTGCTTTTGTAAGTTGATGGTCGCTGCTTGAATCATCCTCTTCAGGACTGTTCTCGACATAGATATCGGGTTCAACTGGCGTATTCTCAAGGTTTTCGCCCGTGAGTAAATACCAACCTGTTCCCGGAACACGGAATGTAGAACCTTCCAGAAGCTCTATATTGTTTGTGCCTATTACCGCTCCATATGTGGGTACTCCCACAAGTGTTCCTATTTTGAGTTCTTTGAAAGCGGCAGGAAAGATTTCTGCGTCACTGTAACAATACTCATTGATAAGCACAACCGTGGACTTATCCCATCTAAAAAGGGAACTATATTCCTTTCTTCCACCCCTTTCAATAGAGTAAGCATAGGCAGTTCTTCTTAATATATTCAGAAGTTCGTCGTGAATGCGTCCTCCACCGTTATACCGTATGTCTATGATAAGAGCTTCCTTATCCATCTCTTTATATAAATCTTTTTCAAACTTTCTCAGGTTCTCTCCTCCCATAGAGGCAATATAAAGATATCCAACCCTGTTATTACTCCTCTCTTTGACATACTCCTTATTCGATTTTATCCAGTTTTTGTCCACTAAATCCCAAATCGACCTGGGGTCCTTTAACTTAACCTTCACATTCCTTTTCTTTCCTTTTTCAAGAACTGTAAGCATGACATCCTTATTATTCTTGTTGCGAAGGAATGCATAATAATTCTCTCCCTGTTTTATCTTTTTGCCATTTATATGGGTTATTATATCACCCTTATGAATACCTACCTTTTTCTCGCTCACTGGTGAATCTGGAATTATATCCTTTATCCTGATTCCGTCTCCCCTGTGGGCCGTATCATAAATTATTCCGAGAGTTCCGGTTGTTTCCCTTACACCGTCGCTCTTCCATATACCGAGATGTGAGGCATTCAATTCTCCGATCATCATTGCGATAACACTGTGAAGTCCTCGTGTGGTTCGCATACGTAGAGCAAGGTCTTTGTATTTATCATACATAGCCCTCCAGTCAACGCCATGGAAATCACTATCGTAAAATCCATCCTTTAGTGCCCACCAAGCCTCATTAAATACCTGTTCCATCTCCTCATTTCTATCTATTCCTATCTCCACATTGAAACCAAGTGGAGAAGACTGTGTGGAGGCAATGTCAGCATTGAAAATTCTTCCTTCTTCTGTAAGATAGAATATCTTCTTTTTATCCTTTGATACAAAGAACTGTTTCGGATGAACATCATTTTTAGTAACCCTTTTCAGTTCTTTCCCAAGCCAATCGACAGTCCAGATATCATGACTGTCCTGGTTATGTGAATAGATGGCAAATTGCTTACCGTCAGGAGACTGTGCAACATAATTGTACTCTCCTAATACCTTTGTTACTATATGGACCCTATCCTCTATATCTTCAAAATCAATATTCACCGTCAGTTCTTCCTTTACTGTATATGTATCAGACTCCATTTTTTCCCAATATTCTTTATCCCTTTCTTCGTCTTCCTCTAATAGAAATACATACTTCATCCATAGATTTTCCATTGGATCCCTTGAAGCAAAGGCAATCCTTCTCCCATCTGCACTCCACATAGGTTTATAATCATCGTTTGGATGATTTGAAATATTTACAGGTTCTTTACTACCATCTGCTGGAACAATAAAAATGTCCTCACGCCAGCCGAGAGTAGTCCTGCTGAATGTAATCCATTTACTGTCAGGAGACCAGTCAATCCATAGAACATCATTCTCCGGACATAGCTTCCTGCTCTTCTTTCCCCCCTTATTCATCACATAGAGTTCCCTTTTGTTCTTAAAATAGGCAATCTTTTCGCCGTCTGGAGAAAATAACGGTTTGATTTCTGTTTCTTCTGTCTCCAGAATCTTTCTTTTCTCAAAAAGTAGGTCATCATATAACTTTTCTTCATCCCTGGGCTCTATGGTGTAGATATCCATGTCACCATCTTCCATGGATGAATAGATAAGCATCTCCTTTTCAGGATGCCATGAAATATGTTTCTCCAGATAGGGGGTATCGGTCAGTTTTGCGATCTTCCCCGGCTCGTTATCCTCTTTTAATTCCATTACAAAAATATCACCGTGAACTATAAAAGCAAGTTTTTTCTCATCCGGTGAAAGTGAAAACTCAGATGCATCTTTGGTAAACTTCCTGAAGAGAAAAGGATTCTCCTTGTAATCTTCGGAAATAGTAATATTTAATTTCTTTTTTTCATCCGAAAGAACATTGTAAGTATATATATATCCAAAGCATTCATAAGCAATCAGACTCCCATCCCAGGAGATTTCCGGGAAATGGACATCTTCCTTTTCATAAGTTATCTGTTCTGGTGATTTACCTTCAAGGTCCATCCGCCAGATATTGTTTACATTACCTTCTCCCCTGTTACTGAGAAAATACAATTTTTTGTCCATTTGTGAATACATTGGGTATCCATCCCTTCCGGGAGAATCGGTAATCCTACGAGATTTGCCGTTTGGCAATGTTTTGACCCAGATATCCTGGTCTGCACCTCCTTTATATCTCCTTCGCCACCAGGGTGCTCCACCTCTTACATAAAAGAATCTGTCCCCTTGAGGAAGAAAACAGACCTCTCGTGCATTGAAATTTGCAATCATCTCTGGGAGTCCACCTTTCACTGATACTCTGTAAAGAGAGCGTCTTAAGGTTTTTCTCCAAGAACCGAACAGAACATAATCTCCATCGGGCGTCCAGCCATAAAGGATATCATAAGTGGAATAGTAAGTAAGCCGTTTGGGAGGACTACTGCCGTCCGATGGAATAATACATACATCGTCATTTCCCCATCTATCTGTTTCAAATGCAATCCATTTCCCATCCGGTGACCAGAATGACCTGCTCTCGTATCCTTCACTTACCGTTAATCTCTCTGTCTTACCACCATCAGCATCAACAACCCAGATGTCGCCGTAACACGAAAAGGAGATCCTTTTTCCATCGGGAGATGGTGCAGGAAACCTTGTCCCCCAGACTTCGCCACCGTTTAAAGGTGAGTTCAAGAATAAAAGCATAAGAAGACCGAGTATATGAGTAGAAAGATTTATATTTCTCACTGCAGAGAATATACAATAATCTTGCATTTTTGTCAAGTATCTGCTATGAAAAAACTAGATAAAATATTCGAATAAAATATGGAATATGGGGGAATATGGAATATGGGGACGGTTCATTCATTATTCATATTTTCTTTTTGTATTACATTTAATAGGCTATATTCTTCGTGTTGGTCTTCACGTGCATGCTTTTTCACCTCTATAACATATCGACTTAAGGTTGGTTGGCTTATTTTTAGGTATTTCTTTATCTCAGCGGTTTTTTTGTGACACATCTCTTTCAGTATATATGCTATCTTTTGCTTTATCTCTATTGCTTTTTTATCATGTCGCCATAACAAATCTTCAAATCTAATGCCTTCTTCTATTGATATTTCTTTTATTATCCTTTCATAATCTATCTTTCTTGGGATGTTGTGAGTAATTTTTCTTCTTCGGTCTTTTCCGAACTTCTTTATTATTTTCTCATAAAATTCTTTGCTCCCTGCTACTATCCCACCAAATACATCTAAAGGATAATCTCTCTCATCTACTTTCTGCGGTTTCTCTATGTATTTCTTGTATAAGTTTATCGCTTCTTCTCTTTCTTCAGAAAACTCATTTAATATCAGACTATTATCATGCCAATCAGGCGTATCATTAGCACCAATCAGACCATAACTGCTCCATTTATATCCAGCCAGCCTCTTACACAACCCTGCCCTTTTCGGATTCCTCAATATGTACCGTCCAACTATCTTCAATTGCTCTGTATTCTCTATCAATATGGATTTAGGCCTGCCCTGAAATATTGGACCCGGTAACCTCCTCCTACGTGATCTGTACAATGCGTATCTTGTGTTGATTGATCTTAATATATCTTGCAGCCGAACCTTAAACGTCTGCATTGCAATATGGGTATGATTCGGCATCAGACAGTATTCAAATACTTTATATCCGTAATTCTTGAAATAGTCAAGACAATCAAGATAATACTTGTAATCCTTTTCATCATCAAATATCTTTTCTCTCTTAAATCCACGACTCATTATATGATGAAAGGCACTTTCGTAATCAAATCTTGCTTGTCTTGGCATAATTTTATTTTAATCCTTTTTCATTTTTTGTCAAGCTTTTTAGTTTTTGTAGATACTTAATTATTAGTTGTTTTTGCTTTAACTTTCAAATAATTACAACTTTATGAATAATGAATGGACCGTCCCCATACGCCCATACGTCCTCCCCCCATGACCAAAGCCAGAATTCGATCTACCAAGGAGCAGTACGCTGTGTCCCGAAACCAGGTCCTAGTATTAGGGCGTTTGCAAGAAGACGCTTAGAGCCGTGGAAGTACCCTCTGAAGTTAGGCTCATCCGCAAAGAGAATGATCTGTCCTTTGCCCAAACCTTCACGTGTGAGATATGCGGTTCTTGCCCACCGGCTACGTGCCTCTGGCCAAACCAGACCGCTCAGACGAATGCTCTCTCCATCTGCCAGCCGTGCTGCGGTCTGAACTGGATCTTTTGACATGAAAGCAAAGTCAGTGTAAAGGATTACAGGAACCTTACCGTTCATTCCACTGGTGAGCCAGTGCTCTTGATCGAGATCTGCACGAAAGATAGAGCCACGTGGCATAAATAGACGAAGCCTTTCATCCTCCTTGTTAAGTTCTTTGAGTTCATGTTTCTTCTTTTCCTCCGGTATCTTTTCCTTTGGTTTTTGAACGGCTCCCCATACAGTTTTGCTATCTACAATAGGCTTGATGGCAGCTTGCTCACGCTCGACTGCCTCTTCATATTCAACAATTTTATCGAGCACTTGACGACGAAGCCTTACACTACTTAGTGCAACTGATGTATCGGCTGCAAATGCTGCACCGGTTCCAATGGCAATAAGTGTTCCGCCCTGCTCAATCCATGTCTTTAGTTTGGCTATCCCTTGCTTACCTATTATCCTTTTATACCCTTCCGGACCTCCCCATACCTGAGGAAATACGAGTACGTTGTACTTGTCCAGGTCTAACCACTGGATTGAGTTGATGTCCAGTGACGAAAAACGGAATTGGTTCTCACGGTCCAAGAGGTGCCATATGGCTCCATAGCTCGTGAAATCTATAGGTGATCCAGCAAAGATTCCTATCCGGGGTAACTCAAGTAGCTGAAATTGACCACCACCGAGGTCAGGACCTTCATCACTAAGCGCTGTGTTAACACCGTGGATAATGATACCAGTTTCTTTAGCTACTTTGTGAACGAATTTATGCAGCTCTTCAGGATTTCCTTGATTCCTGAGTAAGACACTTCCCCTTGAAAATGCAAATCCTTCAATCTTAAACGGTTTATTTGCAACTCGAACTTTGTAGTCATTTTGAAGAAACATGATAAGTGCATGAACAGCAGCATCGCTTGTATAGTCGAATACATAGCCGTACTGAGGATTCGGACGAATTACCTTGCCTTGGGGTGTTTCGATTTGTGTAATTGGCTTTGTCTTGACCTTTACTCTCTTTCCCGTCCAGTAAGCATCGAGATTATAGGTTAAGGGTACAGACCAGGCGGTGACCTCGTAGATTCGAGAGTGTTTATTCTTTTCCAGTTCGTGTCGTTCTTCGACCAGGAAGGAGTCAGACATCCTGGGATCAAACTCGAGTATCACCTGTATGAGCAGCCGCATTGGCTGATCAAGTGGAACGATATAAGTACCTACCGGAAGCCTCTTTTCCTTTAGGGTTCGGCCCCAGTAGTCATGAAGATCATTGGCCACAAACTCCTTTTCGGCAACCTGAACTTCAATACCTTGAAGAAGTAATGTCTCTATGAAACGACTAGTCCTGGCAGCATTCTTTCCTTGCAAGAAAATAAAGGCACGTGCGGAGTGAATCGTCTTATGTTCTATTGCCCTTTTCTTTTCGCGATAGAAGTCCCATAGAAACGCTTTGCGTTGATTGGCTGCTGTGGTTAAGTTAGACATTGAGCTAACAAAATGGTGATGTACCGACTCTCGATAGGTAAGCATCGATCCATCCTGCTGTTTGACCAGCGAACCTTGCACACCTGCCTGCTCGTAGAGAATACCGATAGCACCAGTATAAAGGGCCCAATGACTTCCGAATCCTGGATACCATCCTTCGTACCACTCCCGTGTGTAGTAGCTCCATCCATATCGGTCGAAGGCATGGGCCTGATCACGTGCAAATATTTCCCACCATTTCTTAAGTGTTTTGGTGATATTCGGATTAAATGGCTCTCTTGGCGGAGAGAATAGATAGGTACTAAATGCACCCATCTCGTGAGAATCAACAAAAAGTTGAGGATTCCATTCAAGGAGCGCCTTGACCTTACCGCGTGTTTCTGGGTGTACGAGTGAAAACCAGTCACGATTAAGGTCAAATAGATAGTGGTTGCCACGCCCCCATGGCCAAAATCCACTATGTTGTAGGCTTTGAGGATCAGGGTTAGGTAAGACACCTGCTAATTGTTTCATCTGCGATATGAAGCGTTCCCTACCATCTGGATTCTGAAGCGGGTCGATGATGATTACCAGCTCTTCTCTAAGCTTCTCGGTGAGCGAATCAGTACCAGCAACAAGCTGATATGCAAGCTGTAAGGCTGCATCTGTAGATGATAACTCATCACCATGAATACAATAGGCAAGCCAGGCAACAGCAGGTGTGTGTTCTATGAGTGATGATGCTTCCTTTTTACTACGAAGTTTGCGTGGATCAGCAAGCCATGCAATAGAGTTTTTGATCTCATCAAGTCTCGCCAAATTATCCTCTGAGCTTATGATAGCGTAATAAAGGACACGTTCCTCATATGTTTCCCCGTATTTCTTAAGCTGTACACGTGGGCTAGCCTTGGAGAGAAGCTCAAGATAGCATATTATCTCATCGTAACTAACAGGCTTCGAACCTAATGGATAACCAAGAACACTATCAGGTTCTGGAATGGCTGCATCGTAAATCCCTCCAGGGAAAAATGGCTCAAAGTCAATATCGGCAAATACCATTGCTCTTTCTTCACGTTGAACACCATAGGTTTTTGCAACCAGACTACCAAACCAGCCCCAAGTGGTAGCTATTACCACTAAAAAGGGTATACATCTTAAAGTTCTACATAATCTAGTTATATTGGTGGCTAATTTGTCTTTTCTCATCATATACCTCCTTAACCTTACACATCACTTTCAAAAGTGACTCTCTTAAAATTCAATTCTCAAAGGGTTACTCTTAGCCCCACTTCCAAAACCGCAAATCACAAGCACTAAAATCCTAATAACCAAAATTCGAAGCGCTATTCATCACCGCCCTTCGAAGTTAGTCTATATCTTTCAGAGCCGACGAAATAGATGGGGACAATAGAGGTAGATGGGGAGAGGTATAGATGGGGACGAGAGGTATAGATGGGGACGGTTCATTCATTATTCATATTTTCTTTTTTTAATATATACTCGTAATTCTTGAAATAGTCAAGACAATCAAGATAATGCTTGTAATCCTTTTCATCATCAAATATCTTTTCTCTCTTAAATCCACGACTCATTATATGATGAAAGGCACCTTCGTAATCAAATCTTGCTTGTCTTGGCATAATTTTATTTTAATCCTTTTTTCATTTTTTGTCAAGCTTTTTAGTTTTTGTAGATACTTAATTATTAGTTGTTTTTGCTTTAACTTTCAAACAATTACAACTTTATGAATAATGAATGAACCGTCCCGATATCCTCTTTGTATAAAAGTAGCTTGTCACCTTTTTCCCCTTTTATCGAGTATATGAGTAGAAAGATTTATATTTCTCACTGCAGAGAATATACAATAATCTTGCATTTTTGTCAAGTATCTGCTATGAAAAAACTAGATAATATATAGGAAGGTTTGACCCCATCATTCCATTCAATAAATATCAAATTTATGCAACCGTTTTAGCACTCTCATGACGATTAAAGTGATCCATTTACTTGGTTTACCTCTCTTTTCTATATTAGCTTGCATCCTACCGGTTGGAGTACTTTCAAGAATCCATTTTCTATCAGGACCACGCTTTTGCAACAAAACCTGCACTGCGTCGTCTAAGCGTTTATCTTCAGTATAGCCCAGTTTGGTTAAAACATCTAACCCTCTTAAGATGTCATATCCGTAAAACAATGGGAAACCAAATTTTAGCCATGATTGTTTGATAGTCTTATAGTTATGATGATCCGCCTTAAAGAGGTGATGCATAAGGAGAAATTCTGCCCCTTTTTCTATTGACTGTTCCATTTCTTTTGTTAATTTTCCCCTCGGAACTTCGCTGAAGGCTTCTAATGGGCAAATTGTTCCGTAAAAGCATCCATGAGTATCTTTAATGTGTGCCCTCCAGTACGGACAGAGCCATCCACCATCCTTGTTCTGAATCTTTACAAGCCATTCTAATGCCCTTCTGAGTCGCGGGTCATCCATGTATCCGATTCTAATAAACGCTGCTGCCATGTTTCCAGTAAGGCACGAATATTGATGCTCAAAAACTACGGAAGGCACCCAATCGTTTGACGGAGGTAAGTTCTTTCCTTGTTCGTGCAAGGATTTGTATTCTTTTAATGCTCGCTTGGGAGTATAGCTCGAAAAGCTACCTTCTTCCAATTGAAACTGAAAAATGTATTCACAAGCCTTTTTAACTCTTTCATCACTTCTGTCCATCCCCAGCTGACCCAGTGTCATTATCTGCCAGTAAGAAGACTTGTATTTAGGATGGTAAGGATTCACTTGGTCTTCCCAATACCCTTTTGGGGCTTGCTTGGAGAATATCTTCGTTACTACTTTTGAGGTTGGGATCGCAGCCTTGGCAGCTTGTAGCTCGGGGTTTCCTGTTCCTCTTTTTAAGAGGTCTTTAAGAGTAAAATAGCGAACCGAAGGATTTTCTTCTTCTAAAAGCCATCTAACAACATTTTCTTCTTGTATGTTCAACTTTTATGTTAAGTGCATCAAGTTTAATAAGTTTCCATTATTTTTCTTGAAGTTTTTTTAACATTTCAATAGCATTTTTATTATCAGGGTTCAACTCTAAAGATTTCTCATAGTTTTTGATGGCAAGTTCCTTATCTCCGTTTATCAGATAAGCTTCTCCCAGACTGTCATAAACATTAGAAGATTCCGGGAAAACGTCTACATTCAATTTGAAAATTTCAATTGCTTCTTTGATTTTTTTCATTCCAAGTAGTTGATAACCCAGATTATTCAATTCGGTCTCAGCAAAATCGTAATCATCTGAATATTTTTCCTTAAAGTCATGATATTGCTTGATGGCTGACTCCTCATCTTTTTCTATTATAGTTTTAACAAGTGCTTCTGCGATAGACTTTTTAGGTAAATCGTATGGTTTATCATAAAGAATATTCATTATCCCGCGACTCATTTCGTTGAGTTTTGTTGGACCCGTATTGTTAAATAGGATAATTAAGTGTTTGTCTTCAACAAGCCGTGCAATTATAGTGTTAAATCCTTTAATTCCACCAGTGTGCCGTATAACCAAAAGACTATCTTTACTATCCGCGAGCAGTTCTTTTCCAACACTCCATCCGTAAGCATAACCCCCTCCATCAGAAGAGATATGAGGTTTAAACATCAGGTTTTTATATTTTTTGGAAAGTAATTTATCTGTATATAAAGCCTGGTCTCATAAATATAGATCTTCCACGGTAGAATACATGGCTCCAGCCGCATAGGCATTTTGCATGAAAATGTATTCGGAATTTACGAACCCGCTGATATCTTTATTGTAGCCCGACGACCTCTTTTCTAAAATCACATCATGCTTATCAATGCCCGTATTATTCATTTTTAAGGGCTCAAGAATTCTCTCTTGCAAAACTTCCTTAAACCGTTTACCTGTTACTTTTTCAATGATAACTCCCAACAAATAATAGCCTGAATTACTATATTTGAAAATTGTGCCAGGCTCGAATTCCAAGTCACCGCTACAAAAGTTTTTTACCATATAATCAAGCGTATAGTGATTACGTGTGGAATCTTGCCAAAACCCTGGAAGGCCAGTATAGTTGGGAATGCCGGATGTATGCGTTAACAAATGGTGAATGGTGACTTTATCACCTGTATCTTTCCGATATTCGGGTAAGTAATCGGTTATTTTATCATTCAGTTTTACTTTTCCTTCTTCCACTAATTGCATAATTAACATAGCTGTGAACTGCTTTGTAATAGAACCGATTCTGAATTTTGTATCTGACTCGTTTGGAATATTCCATTCCATGTTAGCAAGACCATATCCTTTTTTAAAGATTACTTTTCCATGGTCGGCAACCAGCACAGATCCGTTAAACTGCCCATATTCATGATAAAGCGTCATTAATTCATCAATTTTGTTGGCCTTATTTTGTGCAAAACCAGAATCTGGAATAGCGAATAAACCAAACACAGTAAATATCAGTATAACTTTTGGAAAAAACTCAAGACTCCTTTTCATTTTTTTACACTTCCTTTTAAATTATCAATAACTTTCGAGAAGCATCCCCAATAGATACCCGAATGGGTAAGCTTTCAAGCGAAAGAGCTGTCATTAAGAGTTATACAACCTACTCAGCAGGAAAGAAGGAAAATCTTAATTCTTACTCCAGGACTGCAATAGCTTCTATTTCTATATCTACACCTTTTGGTAAATTTGAAACCACAGTTGCGCGAGCAGGTGGCTCTTTCTGGAAGAATTTCCCGTAAGTTTCATTCACTTTAGAGAAATTACCCACATCAGTTATGTAAATGGTCGTCTTTACTATGTTGTCCATTCCTCCACCAGTCTCTTCCACGATGGCTTTTATGTTTTTGAGAATTTGTTCGGTCTCCCTTTCAATATCCCCTTTAATCAGTTCACCTGTTTCTGGAACCACGGGTATTTGACCGGAGATAAATAGAAGTTTACCTACGAGGATCCCTTGAGAATATGGCCCTATGGGTTTCGGGGCTTTATCAGTCTTTATAACTCTTTTCATACCAACTCACTTTTCCTAATGTTATCCTTGAAAAACTTTGTCAAGGATTAAAATTAGGGCTTTCCCGAATTTTATGCAACTTTTGCGTTGTTTTTGATGCCTTTACTTTACAGCTTCTATGGATCATGAGACACTTCCTTTCAAGAAGGTGTTATCATGTCCATCTCTTTGAAAATCAAATGGGTTAAATCCCAC
>JAUXAN010000072.1 GCA_030619885.1 bacterium | reverse complement strand
TTATTATTGACAACTTCAGGGCTTTTTATAACATTAAATCAGCATATAAATTGAAGGAGGTTTTATGGCTGAAGAAAAGAGAGATGGTAGTATGTCAGGCTTGATTTTTGTTGCTTGCATGTTTATTGGAGCAGGTATCGGCCTAGCCTTCAAACGCCCTGACATCGGGGGAGCAATAGGGATGGGGATTGGTTTTCTCTTAATGGCTTTCATAAAAACTAAAGCAGAACCTGTCGAAGTAAAAGTTCCTTCAACTGCTTCTAGTTATTTTCTTATTCTGTTAGGAATTCTTCTAATTGTCACTGGACCGGGGCTCATATATTATCCCGATCTCCTACATCCCTATCTTACAGGCGTCTTTATCGCTCTTTTTGGTTTGGGCTTTATAATATTCGGAAGCAAGATCGCGAAAAAGAAGTGATAAGGGGTGTATACTTCGGCTAACATATATTAAAGGCTCTGTATCAAGCAAAAAATGCCCTCCCATTACGATTTTTTTTAACTCTTCAAGCCTAATTCCAATTGTTGGGTATTGACAAAATGCTATTTTTATTGGTATAATATTAAAGATTATGGAATATGAAAACTTGGGGAGAGCTGACACCATTTATTGTTTTTTCAATTTTAGAAGGAGGGAAAAACGATGATTTCACTTAATGAAAAATATGTAATAAACGAAAAGGGTGAGCGGGTTAGTGTGCTTCTTGATATAAAGAATTATCGAAAACTTCTCAAAGCATTGGAAGAACTTGAATCCATTCGAGCATACGATAACGCCAAGTCATCAGGAGATAAATCTATTCCTTTTGAGCAAGCAATAAAAGAGATTGAGAAAAAATCTCGATGAAGTATTCAGTATTTATACTGAGACGTGCTCAAAGAGAATTGTCACAAGTTCCTCCTGAGGTATATGAACGGATAAAAAAAGTTATTTTTAATCTTGCTAAAGAACCGAGACCAGCAGGTTGCAGAAAACTTATTGGACGAGATGGTTGGCGAGTTAGAGTCAGTAATTTTCGTATTATTTATGAAATTGAAGATACTACAAAGACCGTGACTATTCTTCATATAGGTCACAGAAGAGATGTATATCGATAATTAGAGTATGTTTTCATATTATAATTGTAATATAATGAATAAAAATTTTCAAGGCTTTTCACACAGATTGATATTGAAAACAAGTCTGGCTCCAAAATCTTTTCAAGCCCATTTGAGGATGTAATATGATGACATTACACAAAATAATAATTGGTGATTCAAGACAAATGAAAGAGGTTCCAGATGAATCAATCCATCTCATCGTCACTTCTCCACCTTATTGGCAACTGAAGGATTACGGAGATGGAAAGCAGATAGGTTTTAATGACAATTACGAAGTGTACATTAACAATCTCAATTTGGTCTGGAATGAATGTCACAGGATTTTACATAAAGGGTGCCGTTTGTGTATTAATATTGGCGATCAGTTTGCTCGTTCTGTATATTATGGAAGATATAAGGTTATTCCAATAAGAACAGAGATAATTAAGTTTTGCGAGAGTGTGGGTTTTGATTACATGGGTGCCATTATCTGGCAGAAAGTCACTACTTGCCATACAACTGGCGGGGCAACAGTAATGGGCTCTTTCCCATACCCGAGAAGCGGAATCCTTAAGCTTGATTATGAATTTATTTTAATCTTGAAAAAATATGGAAATCCTCCAAGGGTGAATAAGGATATTAAAGGTCAATCGAAATTAACCAAAGAAGAATGGAATCAATATTTTACCGGGCACTGGAATTTCTCCGGTGAAAAACAGGGCAAACATCTGGCAATGTTCCCTGAGGAATTACCGAAACGTCTTATCAAGATGTTTAGTTTTGTTGGTGACACCGTACTTGATCCTTTTCTGGGAAGTGGCACAACCTCTTTGGCTGCCAGAAATATGAATAGAAACTCTATTGGCTACGAATTAAATGACGATTTCCTGCCAATTATAAAAGGAAAACTTGGTGTGGAACAAGGCACTATTTTTCAAGCTTTCACTGAGCGAAGCGAATGTGATGCAACATTTGAGATAATAAAACAGGGGGAACTAAAACTAAACTTTAGAGAAGAGATTAAAAAAATGTCTTATATTTTTAATGACCCGATAAAGTTTGATAAAAAAATCGACCCCAAAAAATTGAGATTTGGGTCAAGAATAGATAATTCTCATTCAGAATGGGAAACATATTATACTGTGAAAGAGATAATTAGTCCTGGAATATTAATCTTAAATACTGGCTTAAAAATTAGGTTATTGGGAGTGAAAGAAAGACCCGAGAAAAATGGAGAGGCAATTCAGTTTTTAAAAGAAAAAACTCGGGGTCAAAAAGTATTTCTGAGGTTTGACAATACAAAATATGACGAGAAGAACAATTTGCTTTGCTATCTTTATTTGCAAAATAAAACTTTTTTAAATGCCCATTTGATCAAGAATGGCTTGGTTGATGTGGACACTGCATTTAACTACAAATTTAAATCAAAATTTTTGTCGTATGGTGAGGTAAAATAATGCCGAAAGAATGGATACTAAATCAGGCAAATATGCGGTGGGGTCTGACGAAGAAAAACAAAGTAGGTCCAGTTTCGGAATTGATAAGAAAATGCTTTCCTAAATACTTGAGGGACTGGGAGGAGTTTTATTATAAAAATGCCTATTCCAAAAAACATTTAGAAGAACTTGGGAGAAGGCTATACATAAAGATAACAGAAGTATGTCAGGCAGAGATTGAGAGTATAACAGAAGAGGACTGTATCAATTTTAT
Source organism: bacterium (assembly GCA_030619885.1). GTDB lineage: Bacteria > Hydrothermota > DG-26 > JAUXAN01 > JAUXAN01 > JAUXAN01. The sequence continues at coordinate 3,914 of JAUXAN010000072.1, read as the reverse complement.
CATCAACCTGGTAATCGATCGAACTTATGACGGGTATCAGTCAGAGATACAGACTATCTATGGACAGTTGCAACAGGCATTGGGTGTTAAAGTAGAGCCCGCACCAGATGAATGGGACAGAAGATACAATGTGGATTTTTTTATCAAAGTAAATGAGCAGTATATTGGGCTCCAAATTAAACCAGCGGGATATGCTTACATTACGCAAATTATTAATGAATTAGAATTCCAGAAAAAGACGCATGAAAAGTTTACTGCCAAATATGGCGGTAAAGTATTCTATGTCATTTCAATAAAGGAAGGAAAAAAGAAAATTATCCATAACTCCGATGTTATTGGAGAAATAAGAAAGGAGATTGAAAGATTAAAGAAAAAATGACGACACCGCATCGCCTAAAAGGATGTATGTATGTAAGCAAGAGAGATTATATATCTCTATTTTGGAAGTATATACGAATCTATTTCGTATATAACACGTTAAGCAAAAGTTCGCCGATTAAAGGGATTTTCGACGGGGACAAGCGTTCGTTTGTTCGCTTTCTGATGTCTCTGTGATCTCTGTGGTTTATACTTTAGATTAAAAAGTCTTGTTTTAAGTCAGTTCTGATAGGTTGATTTCAAAGAGTGTTACTGGATGGGTTATCCCGAAATTCTCTAATACTTCAGGATGCACTTCACCCGCTATCCCCACATTTATACCATCTAAGATAAGACGCGCTGCCCTTCCTTCAATGAACGATGGATGATCTGTAGAGTCGAAATCGACTTTTAAATTTGTCTCTCTAAAGATAGCCTCTACATAGGAACGAATTTCTGCATACCCTGTCTTGGGACCCATTATACCACCCGCTACCTTTCTTATATCCACAGCACCCGTCTCAGTCTTTGCATCTACAACACACACATCCCCAATCTCAAATATCCTCTGGGGGAGTTCCCTGGAGATGTTGAGTTTCAAAGTTTCCAAGACCCCTGAAAGTAGATGGGTGCGCATTATCGTCTGTTCCACACTAACGGGATTTTTCACCTCCGCATAATCATCTTCTTCAAGCCTGAGCAGTTTATAATGCCTCTCGGTGTTAGTCAGCATCAAAGTCATTATCTCGAAGAATCCAAGACCTGTGAGGGTCTGCCTTACAATGTCTGAAGATTTTTCAATCCCCCTCTCTTCTCCGATGGTCATTGTAGGCACCAAAGAAGGGGTGATGTTGTGATAACCGTAAGCGATGGCAACATCCTCTACAAGATCCACTTCATGTTTAATATCGGTTCTATATGGAGGGACCTTCACAGAGAAATAATTTTTGTGCTCAACTACACCAAACCTCATCCGTTCGAGAGATTTTTTAATCTTCCTCCCGGAAAGTTTGGTTCCTATCATTTTAGAAGAACTATCAAGAGAAAGTTTTTTAAGAGTAGGTTTCAAATCAGGGGTAATATCGGTCCCATCTGGATAGTCTATCTCAATCGTCTCGATTCTGCCACCGAATTCTGAAAGGGAACTTGCGATAATTGCAAGCGTCTTATTCACCGTATTATGGTCTAAACCTGTCACATCTATGAATATGTCTTTTGTCTGTAGAGTTACCTTCGTAGACTCTGAATTGATTATCGGTGGAATAGAGAGGACAGTTCCTTTACTATCTAACAAGATTGGGCATTTTTTAAAATTTTCCAGTAGTTCCGAATATGCTTTCCCTTTGGGATGCGTTCTAAAAATTTCCGAAGGGGTCATCAAACCTTCCATTCCAAGAGGTACAAACTTCAGTTCATCTTTCGCCACTGCTTTGTATGTGAAATCGGGTTTAATGCTTTCAAGGTCATAGACACCGATGGATGCCCGTCTCCTATCCCTTCCAAGTGCCCAGTGGAGATTCTCCTGCAGTTTCATCATAATCTTTACTAACTCGTCTGTAAAATTTAGATTCCGTATCACACTACACGCTATGAAAGGTCGAATATCTTTAATGTTTTTTAAAACTGTAACTTTATACTTGGAATCTTTTGTCTTAAATGTAGGGAGTCCGGTCTCTATATTCAAATAACCTCTGAGTGCCCTTGCCAGTCCACCTGCGTCGAACATATCGGGTCTTACTGGCAAAAGTTCCATTCTGACGACCTCTGTCTCTCCTATACTTCGACTTGAAAGTTTACTCCCACAAATACTGCATTCGAAAGGCAGTCTCTCCTGGGGTAGAATCTCTGTGATGTTTCCACATTTTTCACATTTATATCTTGAAACCCTGGTGTAACCCTCAATGTCACATCCCAACTGCTCCAAACAGGAAAGAAGCTCATCCTTCCCTATCTCTTTCCTAATGAGTTCCATCAATTTTTCAACGGAAATTCCTATTACAGGCATAGCGGTACCTCTTTCAACCAGTTAATATCACAGAAGTAGAGTTTACGAATGTCATCAAGTTTACACCTTATCATTGCGAGTCTATCCAGTCCAAGTCCCCATGCGAGCACAGGAACTTTGCATCCAAACGGCAGGGTTACTTCTGGTCTGAAGATTCCAGCACCGCCAAGTTCAATCCAATTTTCTCTCTCCTTAAGTCTACCAAAGACCTCTACACTCGGTTCTGTATAAGGGAAAAAGGATGGGCGGAATTTCAATTCTTTCAATCCCAACTTGGAGTAAAATTCAGAAAGCGTCCCTATAAGGTTTGCCAAAGTCGCCTTCTCATCAATGATGATTCCATCACAATTGCAAAATTCTGGGAGATGCTTGAATGTAGTTTTCTCTCTTCGGAAGACCTTCCCGATAGCGAAAACCTTTTGAGGGGGGTTCGGATGGTGTGCAAGCCATCTTACCGTCGTTGCCGTCGTGTGAGTTCTCAGCACAACCCTCTCTGATTCTTCTTTACTCCATCTGTAACCCCATCCGGTTGAACCTGTCCCCCCGCCATTTTCGTGTGCTCTCTTTACTTCCTTTATCCATTTCTCAGATGGAAGTTTGGCCTTATCAGGTCTTTTAACATAAAATGTATCCTGCATCTCTCTGGCAGGGTGGTCCTGCGGTTGGAAGAGTGCATCAAAATCCCAGAAGGTAGACTCTACATAAGGAGAAGCAATTTCTTTGAATCCTAACTCTAAGAAAGCCTTCCTCGCTTCATCTATTATCTTGCGAAAAGGATGTGTTTTGCCTGCATAGACTAACGAAACTGGAATTCTCACATCGTATCTCTTGATAGATACTTCTCTCCACTTCCCTGTGGTCAAATGTTCACTGGTCAGTTCCGTCACCTCTTTTAAGGGTTGTGCTTTCTCAACAAATTTTAGCCCTTTAGGTGTTAAAGTTAATCTTCTTAATACTCTTTTCTTCGTCTTTACCGCATCTTTTCTCTCACTCAAAAATTTCATCACCTCATCTTCAGGTATTCCTTCAATCTCTTCTATTCTGGATGGACCATGTTCGTAAAGGAATGAAACTATTTTCTCATCGTAGCCAAGATTTGAAAGTGCATCCTTCCCATTTGAAGTGAGACGCAAGTTCGAACCCTCTCGTATGCACCATTCTTTTTTAATCAACCACTTTATGACATTCCTTGTATCTTTCATTTTAAGAAGCGAAGGTAGTTGTTGGAAGGTCACACTGCCGCCACTTTGATTTATTAGCTCTATCGCTTCTCTCTCTGGAAATTTTCCTTCCGCCAGATTCTCACCCTCTCTGCTCGGCGAAAGTTCCAAAGTTTCTTTCTCTTCTATTGTAATCATCCCTTCATCGGAAAATTTGACAGCGGCAGCCATTATCTGGGACTGGTTTAACTTAGAGAGTTCAATAACCTTCTTCATCTCTACCCTATCCCCCAACCTACGGAGTGTAGTAAGGAAGGTATACTCACTCTCGGGCAGTCTCTCTGAAATCATAGTTTAACCATTTAATATAAACGAATACCAATGTCAAGATA
>JAUXAN010000050.1 GCA_030619885.1 bacterium | reverse complement strand
ACCGCCTCTTTCTTGACCTCCTCCTCTTCGATCTCTATATCCTCATATTTTCTCAAACCGGTCCCTGCTGGAATTAGATTGCCTATTATCACATTTTCCTTCAATCCTAAAAGCGGATCTTTCTTCCCTGCAAGTGTTGCTTCCGATAAAATTCTTGTAGTCTCCTGGAAACTCGTTGCCGAGATGAATGAATGGGTTGTTAGTGCAGACTTTGTTATCCCAAGGAGCATGGGTTGGAAAGTCGCTGGCTTGCCCCCCTTTGCTATTATTTCCTCGTTCTCCTTTCTCACCACCCATCTATCTACCGAGTCTCCTTCTATGAAGTTCGTATCGCCCGGCTCTTCTATTCTTACTCTCCTCAACATCTGGCGCACTATTACCCCAATGTGCTTGTCATCAATCCTCACATTCTGCAGCCTGTAAACCGACTGGATTTCATTCAGAAGATATTCCTGAACCGCAGTTGCTCCCTTTATTCTCAATATGTCGTGAGGATTCGATGGACCCTCTGATAGTTTATCTCCAGCCCGCACCTTTTCACCCTCTTGAACTCTGAGATGCTTTCCATAGGGAATCTGATAGACCCTCTCCTCCTTTGTAGGAGAAACAACGATCACCGTCTTCGTTCCCTTTACAGCTTTTCCAAAATGCACTTCACCATCTATCTCGGTGACCACTGCGTGATCCTTCGGCTTTCTCGCCTCAAAGAGTTCTGTAACTCTTGGAAGCCCACCTGTAATGTCTCTCGTCTTTCCAATCTCTCTCGGCATCTTTGCAAGCAGAACTCCGGGTGAAACAGCCTCTCCATCTCTAACCAGAATATATGCACCTACTGGTATGGGATAGTCTCCAATCCGTTCTCCCTTCTTGTTGAGAATTATAATAGTTGGATGGAGTGTCTTCTCCCTGTGCTCGACGATAACCTTCTGTCTTAAACCTGTCCTTTCATCCATTACTTCTCTAACCGTGACATCATCAGCAATATCGACATATTTTATTTTGCCCCTCTGTTCTGCAATTATCACCATAGAATAAGGGTCCCATTCGAACAGAACATCACCTTTTGAAACCTTGCTCTCGGAGTCAACCTTGATATTGGCACCGTAAGGAACATTATAGGTCACTGTCCCTTTGGGCGTGGAAAATTCTATCTTCCCGTTCTTCGACACAGCGATTCTGGCGCCATCTTTTCTCACACAAAGCCTAACCCGTTTGAATTTAACATTACCTTCTGATTTAACAGCGGCTTTCGACTCTTCGGTTATTCTGGAGGCGGTACCTCCTAAATGAAAGGTACGTAAAGTAAGCTGTGTACCAGGTTCACCAATGCTCTGTGCGGCTATAATACCAACCGCTTCTCCGATTACCGCTATCCTCCCTGTAGAGAGATTTCTTCCATAACATTTGGCACACAGTCCCCTCCTCGCTTCGCAGGTAAGAACTGACCTTATCTTCACACTTCCAATACCGGCTCCCTCAATCTCCTCCACAGCTCTCTCATCGATTTCTTCCCCTGCCTTTGTGATGATCTCAGAAGTGAGCGGATTAACCACATCTTCTAAAGCTACCTTACCTATCAGTCTTTCGCCAAGGAATTCGATGACCTCCTCTTCCTCCTTCAAAGCGGTTGTCTCCTGTCCTAAAATTGTTCCACAATCTTCGCAGGTTATGGTAACATCCTGAGCCGCATCTACAAGCCGTCGGGTCAAATAGCCTGCATCCGATGTTTTCAGTGCAGTATCAGCCAGACCTTTCCTACCCCCATGTGTTGAGATGAAATACTCCAAAACGGTCAACCCCTCCCTAAAATTCGATGTTATGGGGGACTCTATAATCTCACCTATTCTGCCTGCTATCTTGCGTTGTGGTCTTGACATAAGCCCACGCATACCTGATAATTGCTTCACCTGATCCATATTTCCTCGTGCACCTGAGGTAGCCATCATATAGACGGGATTGAAACCCTCTCTGTCGTCTCGGAGTCTCGCAAGCAAAATATCGGCTACTTCGTTTGTAACTTGAGTCCATGCGTCTATTACTTTGTTATATCTCTCCGTATCTGTTATTGCTCCATCTCTGTATTGTTTGTGTATTTCGGAGACTTGTTTGAAAGTTTTGTTTACAAGGTTCTCTTTCTCTTTTGGGATAAGCATATCATCTATACCTATTGTAAGTCCAGCACGGGTTGCATAATCAAAACCAATACTTTTCAGTCTATCCAAAAATTCAGAGGTTCTACGACTGCCAATCTTTCTAAACGAACTGCCCACTAAATTCTGCAATCTTTTTTTATCCATAACCTCATTTACAAATTCAAGTTCTTCTGGCACCGCTTCGTTAAATATGACCCTACCCGGGGTAGTAGATATAACCTTTCCATCCATACTAAGATTTATTGTAGAATGGAGATCTACAACTTTCTGTTCAACCGCGTGTAGAATCTCCTCAGTAGATGCAAAAAATCTACCTTTTCCTCTGCCGCCTTTTTTCTCTTTAGTAAGGTAGTAACATCCTATCACTATGTCCTGGGTGGGTGCTGTGAGTGGAAGACCATTGGCTGGAGAGAGTATATTATTCATAGAGAGTGTGAGAAGATAAGTTTCTATGAGGGCTTCAGGAGAGAGTGGGACATGTACAGCCATCTGGTCACCATCGAAGTCAGCTGCAAAGGGTACACAGACCATCGGGTGGAGTCGAATCGCTTTCTCTTCTACCAATTTCGGTTCAAAAGCCTGAATCCCCAGCCTGTGGAGAGTAGGAGCTCTGTTTAAAAGTATAGGGTGTTCGCGCACTATCTCTTCTAATATATCCCATACCTCAGGGGTAGCAGATTCAAGCAATTTCTTGGCGCCTTTCATCGTGGCCACGAACCCTTTTTCTTCCAACCGTCTTATTATAAATGGTTTGAAAAGTTCTAAAGCCATAGTCTTCGGAATACCGCACTGATGAAATTTGAGCTCAGGACCAACGACAATTACAGACCTTGCCGAGTAGTCGACTCTCTTCCCGAGCAGATTCTGACGGAATCTACCCTGTTTACCTTTCAGTGCATCGGATAAAGACTTCAGGGGTCTATTTCCCCTTCCCTTCACAATGTGTGTAGCCTTCGAATTGTCGAGGAGGGCATCCACAGATTCCTGAAGCATTCTCTTCTCATTTTTTATTATAATCTCGGGTGCCTTAACTTCCATTAAATTTTTCAATCTGTTATTTCTGGTAATTACCCTTCTATAAAGATCATTCAAATCTGATGTCGCAAACCTTCCACCTTCGAGTGGAACTAAAGGACGTAAATCAGGGGGAACTATAGGAACACATTCGAGTATCATCCACTCGGGTCGTGCTCTCGATGTCCTGAACGCTTCCACCACCTTTAATCTGGTAAGCAATTTCTTCTGCATTTCCCGGGAAGTCTCCACATTTATCCTCGACCGTAAATCGGCAGATAGTTCCTCAATATCTATTTCCGAAAGGAGTTCTTTTATCGATTCACTCCCTGTTTTTGTAACAAAATTATATCTTTGCGATGCCTCTTTATAATCTTTCTCTGATAAGAGTTCCTTCACTTTGAACGGGGAGTCGCCGCTGTTTATGACTATGTAAGATTCGTAGTATAAGACTTTCTTTAACTTGCTTAGATTCAGATCCAGTACGAGTCCAATCTTGGATGGTATACTACGATAGTACCAGACATGTGCCACCGGCGTGGCGAGTTCTATATGTCCCATTCTTTCCCGCCTCACTTTGGACAGGGTCACCTCCACTCCGCATCGATCGCATATTACGCCTTTATATTTAATTCTTTTGTACTTCCCACAATTGCATTCAAAATCTCTGGTAGGACCAAATATTCTTTCACAGAAAAGCCCCTCTTTTTCAGGCTTCTGGGTACGATAATTTATCGTTTCAGGTTTCAATACCTCTCCGTAAGACCAACTGCGAATGGTTTCTGGAGAAGCCAATTTTATGCGTATAGCATTAAAATCCGGCCTCGGTTCTGTCTCTTCAAATCTCCTCATTAAACCTCCTCTTTTAGTAGTTCAACATCTATACAGAGTCCATTGAGTTCTTTTACCAATACATCGAAGGATGCGGGTATACCTGGTCGTGGTGGATGTTCACCTTTTATTATTGCTTCGTAAAGTTTGGACCTTCCAACCACATCGTCTGATTTAACTGTAAGAAGTTCCTGAAGGGTATAAGCCGCACCGTATGCCTCTAATGCCCATACTTCCATTTCACCAAATCTCTGTCCCCCAAACTGTGCCTTGCCTCCAAGTGGCTGTTGGGTTATCAGAGAATATGGACCTGTTGACCTTGCATGGATCTTATCTTCTACCATGTGAGAAAGTTTCATAGTATATATATAACCAACCGTGATATCCGACTCATATCTTTCACCAGTATCACCACTACGCAGATATGTCTTACCTGTCGGTGGTAGACCTGCTTCAGAGAGCATCGCTTTTGTCTCATCTATCGTTGTTCCTTCAAAAACCGGAGTTATAATTCTAACCCCCAATTTTTTGGCTGCCCATCCTAAATGGGTTTCCAATATCTGTCCTACGTTCATCCTCGATGGAACAGAGAGGGGGTTGAGTAGAATATCGATTGGTGTTCCATCTGAAAGAAATGGCATATCTTCCTCTGGAGCTATCTTCGATATCACACCTTTATTACCATGCCTGCCTGCTAATTTGTCTCCAACCTGAAGTACTCTCCTTTGAGCAACATAAACTTTAACAACCTTCTGCACCCCATGGGGTAATTCATCCCCTCTTGATAATTTTTCCAACTCCACATTTAAATGTTCTTCCAACTCGGAAATAGCCCCTCTTGCTTCTTCAATAGAGGAGACGATCTCTGAATAGATAGCTGGTGAGAAAACATTCTTATTTATCTCAAGTTTCTCAAAATCCAGTTTCTTCAATGCGGATGAGGTGAGTTGTTGCTTCTTTCTCATCAAAATCTCACCTTTTTCATCCCTTACGGTATCTTCAACAATCTTTCCTGTCAAAAGTTTGGAAATTTTTCTGTTCCTGTTGGCAATAATTTCTCTCTGTTCCTTTTTTACTTCATCTTTGAGTTTTTTCTTCTTCGTTCTTATCGCATCCTTTGAATACTTATCTTCTATATTTCTCGATAAGATTCTCACATCTATGACAACGCCACTCGTCCCTGCGGGTAGTCTTAGAGAAGAGTCTTTCACATCTGCCGCCTTCTCCCCAAAGATGGCTCGCAGGAGTCTCTCTTCTGGGGTAAGGGCGGTTTCACCCTTTGGGGTTACTTTGCCAACCAGAACATCATCCGGTCCAACTTTCGCACCTATTCTAACTATACCTTCAGAATCGAGATTTTTGAGCGCATCTTCTGCTACATTCGGTATTTCCCGTGTAATCTCCTCTGGTCCCAACTTCGTCTCCCTCACTCCTGTTTCGAACTCTTTTATATAGATTGAGGTAAGGGTATCGTTTTTTAAGAGGTTTTCAGACACTACTATAGCATCTTCGAAATTGTATCCTTTCCATGGCATAAAGGCAACTAAAATGTTCTTTCCGAGCGCTAAAACTCCATTTTCTGTTGCTGAACCATCAGCTATTACATCCCCTTTTTTCACCTTTTCACCCAATTTTACAATGGGACGTTGATTGATACAGGTATCCTGGTTCGTCCTTTTGAATTTAATCAACTTATAAACCTTAGCTTTATCCTTACCTGTAGGTTTGATACGTATCTCCTCTGATGTAACCTTCTCAACCACCCCATCTTCTTCTGCAAACATCACCGCACCAGAATCCTTTGCAACCTTCTCCTCCATACCTGTTGAAACGAGAGGAAATTCCTGGGTGAGCAGTGGGACTGCCTGACGTTGCATATTTGCACCCATCAAGGCACGGTTTGCATCATCGTGTTCTAAAAAGGGGATCAGAGAGGTAGCAGGACTTACCATCTGTTTTGGAGATACATCCATAAAATCTACATCGGATGGCGATACCGTAGGGAAATCCCCCTTTTCTCTTGAAAGAACTACGTTGCGAGCGAACCTACCTTTACTGTCCAGTGGAGCATTCGCCTGTGCTATAATATACTTATCTTCCTCAGAGGCGTTCAAGTATACTACCTCATTTTTGACCACACTATTCTTTACCTTCCTATAAGGTGAAACTATAAAACCGTAATCATCGATCGTAGCGTAAGTTGTGAGGGATGTCATAAGTCCAATATTTGGGCCTTCTGGGGTCTCCACAGGACATATCCTCCCGTAGTGGGAGTAATGGACATCTCTAACTTCGAAGCCCGCTGTCTCCCTTCTAAGGCTACCCGGTCCTATGCAGGACAATCTCCTCTTATGTGTCAGCTCCGCAAGAGGATTGGTCTGTTCCATAAACTGAGATAGTTGAGCAGTTGAAAAGAAATTCAAAATGACAGAGTAGACGATCCATGGATTGACAAGATCGGCAGGAGTGAGGTCCTTGGGTTCGGCAAGGCTCATCCTTTCCCTTATATTCCTCGCCATCCGGCTCAGACCAATATTAAACTGGTTCTCAAGTTGTTCTCCTACAGTTCGGCACCTTCTATTTCCCAGATGATCTATGTCGTCTAATCCACCCTTTCCTCTTCTCAACTTCATTATGTATCTTATCGTTTCAATAATATCTTCATCTGTCAGGGTTGTGGTATCTAATGATATGTTTAAGGAGAGCTTGCTGTTTATTTTGTATCTTCCAACTGTTGCTATATCGTAGATTCTCGGGTCAAAAAACATTCTTCTCAAAAATATCTTCGCAGATTCAACATCCGGTGGGGTTGTTGCTCTCAATCTGACATATACCTTTTCTACTGCCTCATCATTCGTCAATTCCCCGGTTTTTCTGATAGTATTCAATACCAACGGATCACCTACTACCACAACTTCGATCTTCTTCAATTTCTCACTCAATTGAGCAACATTCTCTTCGGTAAGTTTTGTTCCTGCCAAAATATTTAGAGTATTGCGTGCCAGATATCTACCAACAACTTTCTTTGAAATCTTAACTGTTTCAGTCTTATAGAACATATTTATTATATCCTCTCTACTGTAGCCTAATGCTAATAGGAAGCTGGTAACAGGGAGTTTAGGACGTCGATTTAAAGATACGACGAGTATATCACTAGCATCTATTAAAAATTGAATCCACGCACCCCTGTAAGGCAATATCTGTGCTGTGTGCAACTTCTTGCCGCTTGGGTGTATATCTTCGCTAAAATATACCCCAGGCGATCTATGGAGCTGGGTAACGATAACCCGTTCAACTCCATTCACTATAAAAGTTCCTCTCTCTGAAATCAGGGGGATGTCGCAGAGAAATATCTCCTGTTCTACAGCATCTTTTGTTCCATCCTCTGTCCTTGATACGAGTCTTAAAGTAACCTTTAAAGGAGCGGAATAGGTTGCTCCTCTCTGTTGAGCTTCTGAAGGCGTATATCTTGGTTTAGCCACTCGATAGTTAATGAACTCGAGCCTGAACTTGTCATGAATATCTTCGATAGGAAATGTTCTATTAAACACAGCTTGCAAGCCTGTATTCTTCCTCAGTTCAGATGGAGTGTCCGCCTGCAGGAAATTTTTAAAAGAATTAGTCTGTACCTGAAGAAGGTCCGGTATGGGTAAAGTTGAACCAATCTTCGAGAAATCTCTTACTTCCAATTAGGCCTCCCTTCCGCTTTCAGCGGAAACTCAAAATCCAAAAACCCAAAGCGGAATCGAAATTGAGAAATTGGAAAATAGAAATTGTAAACCGCCAACTGATAACCGAACACCGAAACCCGAATTTCTCAATTCCCTAATTTCCATTTTCTAAACAACCCCTGGTCATTTAGATTTGGGATTTTTCTTTATGCATTATTTGGGTTTGTATCCATTCTCTATTTGTGAGATTATTTTATCTCTACGGTTGCGCCAACTGTCTGGAGTCTCTCTCTAATTTTATCCGCCTCCTCTTTAGGTATACCGGATTTTACCGTTTTCGGGGCAGCCTCGACAAAATCCTTTGCCTCTTTGAGTCCTAAATTTGTTATTGCCCTCACTTCTTTTATTACCTGTATCTTCTTTTCTCCTATCGCTGATAAAATTACATCGAACTCTTTTTTCTCCTCTGCTTGAGGTGGAGGTGCACCTGCCGGAGTCTGGGCAACTGACTGAACAGTAGGAATCTGTGCAGAGACCCCAAATTTCTCTTCAAGGGCTTTAACGAGTTCAGATAGTTCAATCACTGACATTTTCTCTATTGTCTCAAGGACTGTCTCTTTAGCACTCTTCTTTGCCTTCGCTGGCATCTTTTCCTCCTTTCTTTTCTCCAATCTGGTTTAATAAATAGACAAATTTTTTCAAAATTCCGCTTAAACACATGGTAAAACTTGAAATGGGCGATTTTAAATCGGCTATGAATTTTGCAACAAGTAGGTCCTTTGGTGGAAGTGCAGCTAATTCGTCTATATAATCAGCTGTCAAGTCTCTATCCTCCACCAATGCGCCCAAAATCTTGAAATTTGTATTACCTTTCGCAAATTCTTTCAATACCTTTGCAGGTGCTGCAGGGTCGGAATAAGAGAGCGCGAGACCAACAGGACCCTTAAGATAATTCACCAATTTTTCAATCCCTGCTCCCATCGCTGCAAATTTGACGATTCTATTCTGGATAACTTTATATTCTATCGACTCTCTATCGCATCTTCTTCTCAAATCTTCCATCTGCGCAACATCGAGACCTTTGAAATTCGTGATATATATCCCTTGTGCACGCCGGAGTTTATTCTCCCATTCTATCCTCTTATCCTCTTTTTCTTTCCTAATCATTCTGTCCCCCAACCGCGTATAAATTTAAGGGGAAAGGGGGAAAGAAGGAAATGGAGAAGATATTTCTCCCTTTCATAACTTCTCCTTTTCTCCTGTGTTTCAATCTGTGTAATCTGTGGTTTCTTTTTTCTCTGCTGTTCATTTTATCCTCTCCAAAAGGTCTTGAAGATTTAGTTTGATGGGCGGACCCATCGTCGAAGAAAGATAAACGCTCCTCAGATACTGTCCCTTCGCTGTTGGAGGTTTTGCTCTAACAACATCCTTTGCAAACTCTAACAGGTTTTCAGTCATCTTCTGTTCTGTAAATGAAACCTTTCCTAATGGGGCATGTATATTTCCAGTCTTATCGAGTTTAAATTCGATCTTGCCCTTTTTTACTTCCTTAACAGCTCTGGCAGGTTCGGTAGTGACTGTATCAGTTTTGGGATTTGGCATAAGTCCTCTTGGTCCTAAAATCTTTCCCAGCTTTGCAACTTCGCTCATTATATCAGGGGTGGCGAGCACCACATCTGCTTCTAACCATCCCGATTTTATCTTTTCGATGTAATCGCTTCCGCCGACGAAATCGGCACCCGCCTCCTTTGCCTCGGCTTCCGCTCCCTTCGTTAGAACTAAAACTTTTACCGTTTTTCCTGTTCCATAAGGAAGAAGACAAGTTCCTCTTACCATCTGCTCAGAGCGTTTTGGGTCTACTCCAAGTCTAATCGAAATCTCGACCGTCTCATCAAATTTAGAGTTCGCATCCTTTTTAACTAATGATATAGCCTCTTCAACTGGATAAGATTTTAACCTATCAAACGATTCTTTCAACTTTCTATATCTCTTTCCTCGTGCCATTCAATCCTCCACCACTATGCCCATACTTCTGGCAGTTCCTTCTATCATCTTGCAGGCTGATTCAAGGTTCTTTGCATTCAAATCTACGAGTTTCTGACGCGCTATCTCTTCTATCTGTGTCCTCTTAACCGTTCCTACTTTATCTCTATTTGGTTCTCCAGATGCCTTCGCTATACCAACTGCCCTTTTCAATAAAATCGAGGCAGGAGGTGTTTTAGTAATGAATGTGTATGTCCTATCTTTATAGACTGTGATTATCACCGGGATGATGAGTCCTTCTTTATCCTTTGTCTGTTGATTAAACGAATTACAGAATGCTGTAATATTAATTCCATGCTGTCCCAGAGCAGGACCTACAGGTGGTGCAGGTGTAGCATTTCCTGCGCTTATCTGGAGTTTAATCTTACCTATAATCTCTTTTGCCATATCTTAAATCGGCTGAACCTGTGCAAAACCAAGTTCAACAGGTGTTGATCTTCCAAATATCGTCACCATAACTTTTAACTTTTCCCTTTCAGAATATATCTCATCCACAACCCCTGTAAAATCTGTAAATGGTCCATCTATCACCTTGACATTATCGCCTTTTCTGAATGAAACCTCTGTTGTCATTTCCATCTTTGCTTTTTCTGTATAAGAGAAGACTCTTTCAATCTCTTCCTGGGTCAAGCTATGTAGTTCTGTTTTCGAACCTAAAAGGGTCATTATTCCAGGAATTGATGTGATGAGTTCGAGTGTTGTCTCATTCAATTCCATTTCTATCAAAATATAACCAGGATAGACTACCTTCTCAATAATCTTCCTCTCATTACCTACAACCCTCGACACCCTTTCTACAGGTATTAATGTCCCTCCAAAGTAGTGAGAAAGTTCTCTCTCTTTAATAGCCTGTTCTATCAGTTTCTTGACCTTTTTCTCCTGTCCAGTCATCGAATGGAGAACATACCATTTTTTCTCCATACCTACCTTAAAATTAAAGAGACTATCAGCGCAAAGAGGTGGTCCACAACACCTATAAAAATAGCCATTATTAAAGAAAGCACGACAACGACAATGGTCGAGCCTATCAATTCATCCTTTGAAGGCCATGAGACCTTACTGAATTCAATCTTTACCTCTTTCAAAAATTTCTTAGCCTTTGTGAACATTCTCCTCAGGCCTGGAGGGATTCGAACCCCCAACCCCCGGATTTGGAGTCCGGTGCTCTAACCAGTTGGAGCTACAGGCCTCAAATTAAACCATCTATCTTTGTAATTCAGACACTGATTATCACAGATACTCACTGATCGAATATCTTTCTTTTTATCTCTATATTTATAATCTGTGTTCATCAATGTAAATCTGTGTCTACTATCTGAATCGCAGCTATCTATCTGGTCTCTTTGTGTATCGTATGTGCCCTGCAGTGGGGACAATATTTCTTATACTCTACCCGTTGAGGATGTTTCTGTTTATTCTTCGTCATTCTGTAATTCCTTCTTGTACACTTTGTACATTCCAGGATGATGAGGACCCTCATTTTTACTACTCAATTACTTCTGTCACAACTCCTGCACCAACCGTTCTTCCACCTTCGCGGATAGCAAACCTCAGCTCTTTTTCCATCGCTACTGGCACAATCAATTCAACATCTAACAACACATTGTCCCCTGGCATGACCATCTCTACACCTTCTTGCAGTTTGACATCGCCTGTAACATCAGTAGTTCTGAAATAAAATTGTGGGCGATACCCATTAAAGAAAGGCGTATGCCGTCCACCCTCCTCCTTTTTCAGAACATAGACCTGCCCTTTAAACTTGGTATGGGGTGTTATGCTTCCGGGTGCGGCAATGACCATACCCCTCTCTAATTCATCTTTCTCAATTCCCCTTAAGAGTACACCAACATTATCACCAGCCTGAGCATCATCCAATATTTTTCTGAACATCTCAAGGGATGTTGCCACCGTCTTCTTCGTGGGTTTTATTCCGACTATCTCTACAGGGTCGCCTGGATTAATCTTCCCACGTTCCACTCTACCAGTACCAACAGTCCCCCTTCCCGTTATTGAGAATATATCCTCAACAGACATCAAGAACGGTTTGTCCACTTCTCTTGTAGGTGTAGGGATATAGTTGTCTATCGCATTGAGGATCTCTAAAACAGGCTTGCACTTCGGACAGTCCTCTTTCCCACATCCGCAGTTAAGCGCTTCTAAGGCTGAACCTCTAATAACTGGAACTTTATCCCCTGGGAATTCATACTGGGTAAGCAGGTCCCTTACCTCTACCTCTACAAGGTCTAACAGTTCTGGGTCGTCCACCTGATCGGTCATATTCATGAAGACGACTATGCAAGGAACATTTACCTGCCTTGCAAGAAGTATATGCTCTCTGGTTTGTGGCATAACACTGTCCTTTGCTGATACGACCAATACCGTACCATCCATCTGAGCTGCACCGGTTATCATATTTTTAACGTAGTCTGCATGTCCAGGGCAGTCTATATGCGCATAGTGACGTTTCTCAGTCTCATATTCCGCATGGTACAACTGTATCGTTATTCCCCTTGCCTTCTCTTCAGGTGCTTTGTCAATATCCTCAAATGGAACATATTTTGCAAACCCCTTCTTCTCTTGAATAAGCGTTATGGCAGAAGTGAGGGTAGTCTTCCCATGGTCTACATGTCCGATCGTTCCAATATTAACATGCGGTTTCTTCCTTTCAAATTTAGGTCTACCCATAAATTACCTCCTTTTCTAAAACCGAAGCCCACGACCGGAATCGAACCGGTGACCTCATCCTTACCAAGGATGTGCTCTACCGACTGAGCTACATGGGCAGGTTTAAATTATTCATTGTAAGATTAAAAAAATATTTGTCAAGAGAAATCGACCTGATTTCGCTAAAAAATGAGACTTAAATCAAACATTTTTGACCAATTCCTTTGCCCTTTCCGCATCTTTTTTGTTCACCATCACTTTCACTTTGCCAAGTCCGTTGATAGTGAAGGGATGGACAGACCTCGCTGCATTTGAAGAAAAGACAGATTCTATTCCATCCCCTTCAAGAACCGATTTAATTATATTCGCTTCTGTTTCACTATTTGCTGTATAAACGGATACCAGATCCAGTTCTTTGAATTCTGATAGGTTTTCCAATTCATCCACGAGTTTCGCACCGCAATCCAGACATATCTCAATTTCTGGTCGATACTCGTATCGACATACAGGGCAGAATTTTTCTGCTTCCATATTTTAAGTTTACAAAAAAATAATTTCTTGTCAAGTAAAAACAGGTATCTTTTAAAAACTAATCTGTGTAAATGAAATTATCTATATCTAATATGTAAAGATAGAGAAATCTTCTACTCCGAGCTACTTTTGTGACCTCATGCTTGAGAGATTTTCCAGTTTCTCTATATTATGCGATCTCATTTGGCAACCACTACCCTGTTCCTACCTGTTTCTTTGACCCGATACATCGACTGATCCGCTTTGAGCAGCAGTTCATCCTTTGTCTTTGCATTATCTGGATAGGTAGCAACTCCGAAACTTGCTGTCAGTTTTGCAGTCATACCCTTACTAAGAGAGAAAGACTTCTGTTCAATATCCCGCCTTATCTTCTCTGCCATCTCAGATGCCTCCTTACTTCCAATATCTGGAAGTATCACCACATACTCATCACCACCGAATCTTACGACTATCCCTTTCGCCCCCACAGAGGCTTTAATCCTCTCACCTGCGAGTCGCAATGTATCACCCGCTGTTAGATGCCCATAAGAGTCACACACATCTTTGAAATAATCGAGGTCTAAGAAGATAAGAGATAGAGGCTTCTTCAATTTCTTTGCTCGTTTTATTGCATCTTCAAGGTATTGATTACAATATCTCGAATTATACAATTTTGTCAAATCATCGGTGATCGCCAATTCTCCCACTTCCTTATAGAGCCGAGCATTCACTATGGCGATGGTGAGTTGAGTAGCGAGTTGTTCTATCGTTCGCAGATGCTCTGATGTAAACTCACCTACATTTTTACTTGCTATATCTATTACACCAAGTATATTTCCTTCCCTCTTTAGCGGAACAACCATCTCCGACCTTACACCCCCTATACCTCTTAAGTATTTTGGTTCCAGTTCCACATCAGGAATAACCGCTGGTTTTCCTGTTTTTACTACAAAAGATGTGATTCCCTTATCGAGCGGGATTCTCACATTTATTGGAGTGATACTTTTTTCTCCCTTGTAGCCTCGAAGGATGAGAACTTTATTATCTTCTTCAAGTAAGAAGATACATACATAGTAGTAGTTGAAGTTTTTCTGAATTACTGCCGCACTTTTGGCCAACAATTTTTCCATATTGAGGATTGAGGTAACCGCAGCACCGACCTCGTAGAGGGCAGTCAATTCAGCGACCCTTTTGCGTGTGGTTTCATACAGAGAAGCATTTTCGATTGCTATTGCTGCCTGGTCTACTAAAGGGGACATAACTTCCATATCCTTTTTTGAAAAAGAACCACCACCGAGTTTATTTATCACTTCGATTACACCCAAAACCTTCCCTTTAGTAATCAAGGGAGCACACAGAATCGATTTCGTCTTGAACTTGGTCTTCTCGTCCAAACCTTTAAACCAGCGAGCATCTTGTGATACATCTGGAACTATGATGGGTCTGCCATTCTCTGTGACCCATCCTGCGATGCCCTGTCCTGGTTTCAATCTGGTCTTCTTCAGCTCCTGACCCTTCTTCCCTGTCGCTGCTTCGAATACTAACTCGTGAGTCCTTTCATCTATCAAAAGGATTGACCACGCCTCTGCACTTACAAGGCTGGCAATCTTCTTCATTATAATATTTAAAACTTGTCTCAATTCAAGCGTAGAACTCAGGGTTTTAATAACATCAACGATAGTAGACAGTTCTCCTATCTTTTTTTCTAAATGCGTTTTATTCATGGCATCAAAAGTGACCCTCTGGGTAATACCACCATTCTGTCTCCGTTCACTGACACTGCTTCATCGAGTGCAGATTGAAGGTCAGGGAAATAGAAAAATCCCAGAGACCTTGCTGCACCCTCATTTTTTTTATCAGTTACCCAGAAAACCTTTTTTGTTCTCTCTAAAAATACTGAAGAATATCTTCTAATAAAAAAATTGGCAAAGGCTTCACCATTTTTCGATTTCCCTTTTTTTGCAAATTCCAATGCCTCCAACAGCTCATCCCACTGGATGCCCAGGCGACATCTGGCAACTAAAATTATAACGCCATTGTTTTCACATACCTCATCACCTATCTCCACGGATTTAGAACAATTAACAAAATCTATATCATCGGTCAGTCCACATCCGCAGATGACAATGTTTCCTTTGGGGAGTTTTCGTTTATATATCTTGGAGGATATTTTTGCGCCTCCCTTGAATGCAATAACAGGGTCACCAACATTCACACTCACGATCTTTTTATCCGGGAGCATCACCGCATCTATTATTAAGTCGAGTCCTGCAATCTTCGATGCCTCATCAATATCTTCTCTCATGGGATTCCCATCGATTTTTCCCCATCTGCATTCAGGCTTGGAAAATAGGGAATGATTCTTATCTATGCTCTCCTCCCCTGCCACACCTGGAAGGATCATTTTACCTCCGCCAGTAAAGCCAGCAAGTGATGAGGGGAAGATAGTTCCGATCGAAATTTTCACATCGGCAGAAACGACCCATCTATTTATGAACAGCGGCGTTCCAAAAAAGGTTTCTCCTATAAAGACATTATCCTCTTTTGAATAGGCGTTGTGAAAGATTATTGGATAACTTGAGTATATATCACCACCTATCTTCTCTTTAAAATAACTCTCTTCTGGTATATTGTGGGAGCCCGGAGCGACTATTATCTTCACATCCTTTATACCTGAAGTTTCTATAAGATTCAAAAGTTCTGGCAGAACAAATTTCGGCTGGGTAGGGCGAGTATGGTCATCTACCATAACTGCAACGCTCCGTTTGCCATTCAAAATTTTAAATATACTATCGTTATTCTTCTTCACTGCATCGAGGTATGCCTGTCGTGGAGGGGATGCGGATAAATTGTTATGTTCTACCACATCAACTAAAGACCCCTCATCAATCTCAGCATCCATGGTATCAGACTCGAGGTCGTATGGTATCTGAATCTTCATGATTGTATCCTACACAAAAAAAAAAAATCGTCAAGGAAAAAGAGCCCACGAATCACATTCACCCCGCACTTATGCATAAGTGCGGGGCAGGTTACACGAATAATCAGGTTAAATATACCACAAAACCAGAAATTTGTCAAGAGGGTGACCGAAAATGTCATTGCGAGGAGCAAAGCGACATGGCAATCTGTTATGTAAAGTGTCAAGCTTTTTTTTACTCATTTAAGCATCTTTCTTCTCCTTTGATAAAAAGATACACAGGAATCAGAACTATCTGTTATACGTGGCATCCTTGCATATCCTTGCAAAGGATCACACTATTTGATGTTTC
>JAUXAN010000040.1 GCA_030619885.1 bacterium | reverse complement strand
TATCAAATAAGCACAACTATCCCATGGTAGAGTATCACTCATAGATGAATCATCAAAAGACCTTGCCTTGATTCCTAAAAATTGTCCATTTAGACTATCAATCCATGTTATAGTCCCATATTTTGTACTTCCATTGGTTGTTTTTGTATCATAAACAGAAGAGACGAGTTCACCATTTTGAAAGTAACCCCCTTTGTAAATTGCAGCAGGTACTTCTCCAATGGTCTGTGTTCCCACGAGGAGTGTTCCGTCCTTCAATCGAAGGAGGGATAATACATAAGCCACATCCGGTAAAGTACCCTGATCTACCCATGTGGTGCCAGCATTCTGGGACGAAAAAGCATGTCCAGTGTAATCATCGCATTGAACCCCGATATAGATGGCGTCCTCATTTCCCAGAGCAATATCATAAACTGCCAGACCTTGCTCAATATCTCCCAGAGAAAGCCATGTAAAGCCACCATCACTGCTTTTATAAATGATAGCAGATGTATCAGTTCCAACCAGGATAGACCCATCCCATCCTTCTACAAGACAGTTTATTGTTTTTGCACCAGGAGGTTCTGTAGTCTGTTCCCAAGTAGTTCCATAATTAGTAGTTTTCCACACCCGCCCCCAGTTATTTCCTGTGCCTGCGTAGATTGTATTATCCGAAGATTCGAGCAGGCATATAACACGACTATCCGACGAATAGGTTCTACTCCAGGATTTTCCAGCGTCTGTAGACTTGGCCATATACCCTGAAGAATAACCGAGTCCAGAGAAGAGTAGATTAGGGTCCACTGAACACTGAATGAGGGATAGAATCGCATTTGAAGGCCACATGTCAGCAAGCAACTCCCATGTCAAACCATTATCATCTGAAATTAATATGACACGGTTTGTTCCAGCATACAATATACCATTTTGCCCCTCTGCAATACAGTAGACCGTAGTTATATAAGACAAATTGATGGTAGTAGTATCCCATGTGAGACCATTATCCACCGATCTAAAGATATCTCCTGAATTCCATCCTGTTCCGGCATATATCTCACCGCTCAAAGTCTGGCTGAGACAGTTAATCGCTTCAACATTCGGTAGTTCTGATATTTTCACTAAACTATCTATATTGGGAGCTTCAAGAGTCAAAACGCCTATATTTAGTTTACCATTTATTTTTGACCCTGACCAGTACATAGTAGAATCTGCCCAGTAAAGTTGTCCTTCCCCTCCACTCCAATCGGTCTGTAACCAGATTCCAGAATAGGTGTAAGATGTGAGGAATGTTAAGACTGTAATGTTAATTAAAACAATTTTTGTAATCTTTTGCATTTTATCCTCCTTAAAGGCAGAACTCACCCTTGTCGATTACATTGTAATCGATGAAGAAGTAGGGAACAGGCATGCCTGTTCCCTACATTTTTTATTTCTACAAATATTTTTCTATCGCTTCCTTCGGCAAATCAACGACAACGCTTTGATTCAATAGTTCAATGGAGACCGCAAGTTTATATTTAGAACAATCATTGCTCAATAACTTCCCGCTCACACCTTTAAATGGACCCTCTATAATGATAACTGAATCGCCTTCAGATATGTATGAAGAAGAATCTATCTCAGCATTCGAATCAACCAATATTTTAACCGAGTTTATCTCCTCTTCTGGCACAGGTGAAGGAACACCGTTGTAACCCAATATATAGGCAACCCCTGGAATTTTGAGTATTTCAGCAAACCATTTCGAGTCTGATTCAACGAACAGATACCCAGGAAAAAGGGGAAGTTCGATTATCTTTATTCTATCCTTCCTTCTACTCAGTGCTTTTCTTAAAGGTAAAAATGCATTTAAAGACTTTATCTCAAGGAATCTTTTAACTCTCCTCTCATGATGACATTTCGTATATATAGCATACCAGTTAAAGTGATTGTCCATAATCTCTTTATTTATGAATAAAATTTAACCCAAGTCAAGGGAAAAGAGCCCACGAAATACACGAAATTACACGAACTCGGAGTCCCGAACCCTGGCCTGTCGCTCCGCAGGATCCGTATGGACAGGCTTGTTTGGGAAACACACATGGGGGAAACCCTCAACAGGTTGAGGACTTCAGTGTGGCTTATACTGGTTTAATATATACTTTCCTATGGAGAGTGTTGAAAAACCTTTTTTCATAAAGAAGGCAGGGGTTTTTGGTGAGTGCAGATCCGTCGGCAATCCTCGGCACAAAACTCATCGCTTTGGCTAACTCTTTTAGTATGAAAGACATACGGATACTAAGTGACATGCGTAAAGTTAGGAGCAAGCGAACCAAATACCCCTGCCGAAACTCATTGATGGTTTTTTCAACACTCTCTATGCAATCAAGAGAAAAAACACGGATAGGGACAGTCTAAATCTGAGCATTCTTACAGATTTTTCTTATCTCTGCACTTGAGAGTAATTTCGTATCCAGCGACGAATATCTTTTCCTTGCACTCCTCTTTGCTTTCACATTGTATGCTATGATTGGTG
This sequence comes from bacterium, assembly GCA_030619885.1. Lineage (GTDB taxonomy): Bacteria > Hydrothermota > DG-26 > JAUXAN01 > JAUXAN01 > JAUXAN01. The sequence goes on along the minus strand of JAUXAN010000040.1, from coordinate 20,926 downwards.
ATTGTATAATGAACATATCCTCTTTCTCCAATGCGTATGATGCCTCTTCTTCCGTCATCAAAAGTTCATGCATCTTCTCGCCTGGTCTTTCACCTGTCTCTTTGACCAGAATTCGTTCAGGAGTGTATCCATATCGGGGTGCAAGTTTTTTAACCAGAACCTCTACCAGATCACCGATTTTTATGCTATCCATCTTGAAGATAAAAATCTCCCCGCCCTTTGCAATCCCAACGGTTTTGAATAAGAGTTCACAAGCCCGTTCCTTCGTCATCACGAATCTTGTCATTTCCTTATTCGTTACTGTTGCGGGTCCACCTGTTGAAATCTGTTTTTCTATAACCTCAAATATCGAACCACTCGACCCGATTATATTCCCAAATCTAACCGTTGAAAATATTGTTATCTTCTTCCCTTTATAAAAGTTCGCCGCTCCAATCAATCTTTCTGCAAGTAATTTTGAAGCTCCCAATGTGGAAAACGGTTGTGTTGCCTTATCTGTAGATATGAAAATGACTTTCTCGACTTTGTTTTTCAATGCCGTTTCTATAACATTCTGTGTTCCATAGACATTCGTCTTCACTGCCTCAAATGGGTTATATTCACAAAATGGCACATGTTTTAATGCAGCCGTATGGAAAACTATCTGGATGTCCTCCATCGCCATATTCAGTCTCTCTTTATCTCTCACATCACCTATTAAAAATCGCAGATTTTCATAATTTCCTAATTCGAGCTGCAGTTCGAACTGTTTCGACTCATCGTTTGAAAATACCCTGACCACTCCGGGATTATGCTCGAGCATTTTCCTCACTATCTCGCTCCCTATAAATCCCGTTCCGCCGGTAACGAGTATGGACTTGTTTTTAAATAGATTTGCCATAATGCCCCTCTTTTGAAAATTCAGTAAAATATACCTCTTCCACTTTTTTCGCCATATTTATCCAGTCATATTTCATTACACTTTTCCTCGCATTCTTCCCAAGCCGTTCTCTCAACTTTCTGTCTTTTTTCAATCCGAGTATTATCTCACTTAGAGATTCAACATCTTTTGGATTTTTAAAAATTACGCCATTCTTTCCATCTTCGATTATTTCAGATGCACCTGCATATTTAGAGACGAGGACAGGGAGTCCACTTGCCATCGCTTCGATGACAACGAGCCCAAAACCATCGTAGAGTGAGGGGAAGACAAACAGATTACAACCTGAATATATATCGGGCAAATCATCCTTGAAGCCAAGAAAAATAACTCTCTCTCCAAGTCCCATTTTTTTAACTCTTTTCTCATAAATGTTGTGCCGTAAATTTCCTGCAATCAGTAACTTCACAGTCTCATCGTGTATATTTTTAATGCTTGCGAGGAGATAGTCTAAACCCTTGCCTCGTCTTGTCAAATCTCCAGCAAAAAGGATTAAAAAACTGTCTTTGTTTAAACCAAGAGTTCGAGTTAGTCTCTCTCTAACTTTTTTCCTATTATCCTGCCTGTAATCCTGTAAATCTACTCCTCTATATATCAAAGATACCCTGTCTTGAGGAACACCAAAAGTCTCAAGTTCTTTTTCAATTTTATGAGAAATAGCAATGAATCTGTTGCGATTTCTTTTGAAAATTAACTTCTCCAAAAGGCTATTTAATTTTGTATATATGAAATGATAAATATCTTTCAGTCTACTCTTTTTAGTTTTAAATACACACTTTTCATACGCTGAGTGTATAAGATGACAGCTTATAATATTAGCACCATAAGCAGCAGTACCGGCTGTATGAATTATATCATACTTGCCTTTTTTCAATTTAATACTACATAGTAGAAAAAAAATGAAACATTCGAAGAGTTCTATAGGCACAAAAGGGGAGATCTTATGGATGGTTATGTTTTCATTTTTCCGTATTTCTTCATCGACCTTATTTGCAAACAGATGGACATCATGTCGCAGAGAGAAATATTTTGCGAGATGATAGAAAAACAGGGATGTTCCTCCCTTCTTCCATATATAATCAGCAACGAGTGCAATCTTCATCTTTGCCTTAAATATGTTTTTGTTCCTTCAATCTTCCCTCTATAGGAAAGAAATACTTCTTTTCCCAATAACATTCTTTTATTTAACAGAGAGTCTATAAAGGCGGTTATCAATCCTAATGAATGTCTTTGACCTATTAAAAAATTGTACATTACAAAAATAACTTTGCTCGCAAAAGACAAGTTTTTAAGCATTATATAAGTATAGTTATGTGAGTAGGGGAATATATTCTCCAAGACATTATCCCTTTGAATATTGATCTTCCGTGGAGCAGAACGGTGGTTTACCTTAATCAATGGGTCATATACAATCTTCCATCCTCTACTTTTTAAATGCAGACATAGATCTATCTCGTTACAACACCACGGTTCTAACAGTTTCTCATCAAAAGAATATCCTTCAAGACTACTTCTTCTGAAAGCCATATTCACCCCTCTAATATGGTCAACTTCTATAGTTCTTTGAGGTTCTAATTTTAGGTGATGATTTCCTACAAATTTCCCATACCATGTCTTTTTGCCTATGGTTGAACATCTCTTATTGAGGGTATCCTTTTTCCATGGAAGCACCACCCTACCGCCTACCCCTGCAATCTTTTCATTCTTAAAATGCTGTTTTATTTTCTCAAGCCAATCTAAAAATGGTTCTGCATCATCATCTGTAAAACATACTATGTCGCCTGAGGCATAAGCCAGACCGCAATTTAGAGCATTTATAAACGAAGGATTATTTATAGATTTACAGAGCAATCTGATTTTCATTTTTCTTAACCTTTCCTCAAAATCCCGACATACCTTTTTTGTTTGAACATCATCTGAAACAACTACAGGAACTATCTCATCGGGTAAAGAGCTCTGTTTCAATAGAGAGAGAAAACACCTTTTTAGATAGTCAGGTCTCTTATATGTTGGAATTATGACTGACATATCCATCAATTCTCAACAGCCTGTTTAAAAATTTGAAACAGTTTATTACCGATGGACTCAAAAGTATAATCTTTTTTAATTTTTCTCCTTGCATTCAATCCCATATTTCGACATATTTCAGGGTTATCGAGGAGAAAAAGCATCTTTTCTTTCATCTCCTCTACATCGCCTGAATGTAATAAGAAACCATTCATTCTGTCAACAATTACATCTTTAATTCCTCCAACATTGGAACCTATGGCAGTCTTCCCACAAGCCATTGCTTCTCTGATGACCTGTCCGAAGGGCTCAACAGGTGAAGGTAAAACTATGAATTCAGAAGCGTTATAGTAATACAAAAGTTTCTTTCTATCAAAAACTAAACCTTCGAATCTTACATTCTTTAACCCCATCTTTCTAACTCGTGTTTTATGCTTTGCCTCGTCAGAACCCGAACCTACAATTATTAACTCTACATCATCCCTCAATTTAGAAACATCATGGAATGTTTCAATTAAAAAATCAACCCCTTTCCTGCTCCTTCTCTTGAAACGGTGAAGTCTGCCCACAAATAATACATATCTCTTTTTCAAGTTTAGATCGAGTCTCTTTTTTGCCACATTTTTTTCTATCTGGTGGAAAAAATTTGAATCTATCGGGTTTGGAACAAAACTCAACCTATTTTTCAAAAATGGATAGTTGTTTAACATCCTTTTTGTCTCATCTCTGTTTATACAGAGTAGATGTTTTGCTATCTTATAGGTGATTTTCTTAATGGGTTTCTGGAAAAAGTATTCTTTCCCACCTTGATAGGCACCAATAAGAGGGATATTTAAAATTTTAGAATATAAAGCAACCACATCGTACTTGCCTGTTGCATATTCCTGCAAATAGATCAACGATGGTCGTTCTTCCTTTAAATCAAAAAATAGACCAGGTGATGACGAGGATATATATTGTAAGTAAGGGTGGCTTTTTGGAAAATGAGAAAAAATTTTATAAAGGGGATTCACAGGAATAAATTTTATCATACAACCAGACGGCAAATGCTTTCTCAACTCCAATCTCTTTGCCCTTTTTGAAAAGAAATAAACAACCAGTTCTATACCGTAGGTCTCCAACATCTTCGCATATTCAAAAATCCAATCTTTCTCATATTTTGTCAAAAAATCCTCCTTTGAAATACCTAAAATATCTGTGAAAAAATTTTCAAATGCGTTAAGACCCGATATTAGAGCGATTTTCATAAGCCAAACTTTTTAATATATTTCTCACCACCCTTACAGATGATAATCCATCGAGTGGTCCAAGATGACTATGCAAAAACTTCTTTTGCTGGTCAAGTTGTTTTTTAACGAACTTTCTATCATAGAGTAATTTTTTTATACCTGGTAAAATATCTTCCTCTTTGTATACACCATAAGCAGCACCGTATTGGGTAAAAGGATAAATGTCTTTTTTGCCGCTTAAATTGATGATGAGGACAGGTTTTTTTAATATCATCGCCTCAAAAGCAGTTGTCGAGTGCTGAGTTATGAATAGGTCGCAGTGCTTTATCAGATTTGCTATAGGAACATCCCTGAAAATCGAAAGATTCACTCCTGTTTTATTTCTCAATCTTTCATATCTCCTTACAGATTTCTCTAATGGATGTGCTTTAACTACTAAATGAATATCCCCAACTTGTTTGATCGCATTAAACAGCGGTTCAATCCAGCCAAGTTCTATAAATTGGGAAGCGATTAAAATATATTTTTTTCCTTTTGTCCCGACAACTTGTTCAGATTCTTTCTTAGACCATAACCCAATCTCCCCTTTTATCAATTTATCATATAGTGGACAACCAACTATAGTAACCTTTGATTTTGGAACCTTTTTTTCGTAAATTTTTAATTGATACTGCCCATAAGCAAAGTATCTCTTACAATCTACACCTGTGTAAAAACTCTGCCCCAATAACCCATGCGGCAAGAAGAAACTTTTTATCTTCCTTAAAGATGCGGATGAAACGATACAGTTTGAAACAAGACCTGCTGTAGGCAGAAAGACACCGTCAATTTTAATCCTTTGAAACAAACTGTCAGCGACATTAAAATAGTAAGAATTTGCAGGTAATAAATAGTTAAATAGAGTTTCAAATCTTGCTCTGAAAACTTCATTGAAAACAAAAGGGATGGTGTGTCTAAAGCACTTAAAAGAAGTCTTTGCAGTTTTCAGGATAGATTGAAACGAAAGAAAAGATTCAAAATTTTGCAGAGGAAGGGTTCTGGATAGAGGACCATATTTTAAGAAATAGACAGTACATCCTTCTCTGTTCAGTTCATCCACAACCGGCTTCGCCATGTCGTATGCAGTCTTTCGATCTGCTAAAATTAAAATGTTATATTTAGAAGGAATTGATTCGGTCTTTCTTGAAATAAATATTTTCCTCGAATAGAGCAGTATTTTGTGTAAGAAGAAGTGTAGAAAATAAATGTGGACAAAAGTTTTAAATAGGCTTCTATGTATTTTGTATAGAAGGGGTGGGGTATTCGTTGTAATTTTTATCACCTGGTTTTCTATTATGTTTTTCAACAGAGGGAAAATCATTCCCTGTCCAGTCCACCACGATTTAGCAAAGAAATCCTCAACTACAATCACCTCATCCGGTCGTTCCCTTTTCAATATGGCTTCAAGCGACATACAATTTCCCAAAATAACTCTTGTAGAGAATTTATGGAAGTAATGACGAATTGCATTCCATATCAGTTTAAATTCAAAATTATCGAAAAATTTATCTATTCTGTTTTCGAATTTTTCCACTGCTTTGTCGATCTCTCTATGTAGTTTCTCATCGAGGTATGTATCCCAGGATTTTACACCACTAAACTGCTTTTCCATTGCACATTTTGCAATGACCTGAATTTTTTTATTATACTTTTGGGAAAATCGAATCCCCTTATTGGGATTTGTCGTAATGATTATGCGTTTCATCCTCTTAGAATGAGTCTACTAATGCCGTTCTTTTCTTCGGCAGTGAAAAATCCAATTAAATACAATATAACAGGATAAGACAATAGCAAGAGCAATTTCAAAATTGCAAAATTTTTGAAGAAGTAGGTTGCAAAAAAATATATAGCTCCAGCAGCAAGACCTGCTTTAGCCAACCTTTGCCATTGATGAGGAATACTATAGTACTTTTTAGCAAAAAAATAAGTCAAAAGAAATAATGTAAGATAGCCCAACACCGTTGAGTAGGCAGCACCAAGTATACCCAGTTTTGGTATCATAATTATATTCAATCCCAAGTTAACACCAGCAGAAATTCCTGTTATAAGAGGAAGAGAAGAAGTCTTTTTCTTTAAAAAAATCACATTTACAGAAAAATTATACAAACCCCTGAAAATGCACGCAAGGACGATTAGCGGAATTATTTTAAAAGATTCGTAATATTTCGGTGTTGCAATGATCACCAGTATTTCCTTGCTAAAAACCGATAAACAGAGTCCTGCAAATATGATAAAGGTGAGGCAGTAAGTAATCATATTTGAGAAAATATATTTTGCCTCCTCGCCTTTTTGTTTATCTGTATTATAAAAGAAAGGAACCCATGCCTTGTTTATCGCACCTATCACATAATTCATTGCACCACCAAGTCTATATCCTAAAGAATAGAGTCCTACTTCTCGCAGATTGGAAAGTCTCTCTAATAAAATTCTATCCGACAGTTCCAATACCCAGTGGAAAAATAAATGCGGCACGATTGGAACTCCAAATTTGAGTGAGTTTATAAGTTTTGAACCCGAAAAACTGAATTTTATCTCTTTTAGGGTAAGGATTATATATATAAAGAAAAATAATATAAAACAGAGAAATCTACCCTTTAAACTTCCAATTGCACCTTCTTTCAAATAGACAACAAAATATATGATGAAAATCGTCAAGACTATGAAATTTGACACCTGAAAGAAGATATACCTATGAGCCTCCTCCCTCATCCTATACAAAACCAAAGGGATAGCAGAAAAAGTAGAGAAGAAGGTAATCCATAAGACAAGTTTCAGATATGGATCGTATGGGATATTGCGAAAAATTTTTGAAAGAAAATCACCATTTTTGTGAAGGATGAGGGTAAGGCCAAGTGCAAAGAGCACCCAGAATATAAATATCGTCCCAAAATATCTCTTTCTTTCTTCGCCTTCAAAATCAAAATAAAATCGACAAGTCGCACCATCTAATCCCAATCTGTATACGATACTCAAAATGGAACTAAGAACAAGGGCAGAAGATAGGATACCATAATCGGCGGGATTTAAAAATCTTGTATAAATTGGTATGAGGAAAAAACCTGCCGCCCTGACTAAAAAATCTCCAAATCCATAGATCGCTGACTTTTTCCCTACCCTTTTTAGATAAGTTAGCATCTTCTATCTATTTTAAATAGATATCTCTTTTTGTCAAGAGGTTGTGGAGATTAGGTTAAAAAAACTTTTTTATACCTTTGGACGGTCTGACTATACTGGAAGAAAAATCTTCAACTTTGAGAATTTCACATCCAAGATGCAAAACATCATCTTTTTTCACATTCTCAATTGCACTTATCGTCTCGTCTAAGCTTATATGTCTTTTTAGATACATCTCCTCCTTTGCAAGTCGTATCATTCTGCTCGAGGTACTCTCTAAAGAAAGCATCAAATTTCCCAAAAGATGAGATTTTGCGTTAGTCAACTCCTTCTCTGTTATTCCATCTTTGTGAAATTTCGATATTTCATCGTATATCATCCCTAACGATTTTCTTGACTTCTTTGGGTCTGTTGCAAAATAAATTCCAAAGACTCCTGTATCCTCGTATAGACCTGCAAAGGAGTATATAGTATATACTACCCCTTCTCGCTCCCTCACTCTCTGGAACAGTCGGGAACTCATACCCCCGCCCACCAGTTCGTTCAAGACCAAAAGGGCATATCTTCTACTATCTGCGTATGGAAAGATTCTCAGTCCCACCATCACATGTGCCTGGGATATGCCTTTCTTTTCTGATAGATTGAATTTTTTCTGTTTTGCAAATTTTTCCTTGCTTCTTCCTTTACCATTTTTTGAAAAATTGAATCTATCTTTGACCAGACTGACAAGGTAATTATGGTCAACATTGCCAGCGGCTGCAACTATTATACGGTCGAGTGTATACTGCTTATTTATATAAGTAAGTATACTCTTCCTATCCATAGATCTAATACTCTCTTTTGTTCCTAATATAGACTTCGCCATTGGATGCCCTGGATAGAGCGCATTAAAAAATAGTTCAAATACAAACTCATCAGGCGAGTCATTGAATGTTTTTATCTCCTCTTCTATAACATTCTTTTCTTTTTTGAGTTCAGCCTCGTCAAATTTCGAATTGTTCAGTATATCGAGTAAAAGATCGAGGGCGGTCTCAATATCTTTGTCAAGAAATTTCACATAATAGCAGGTTGACTCTTTTGAAGTGAATGCATCGGCACTCCCTCCAAGAGCATCGATGGTCAATGCTATATCCTTTGTGCTTCGCTTCTCTGTCCCCTTAAATACCATATGCTCTATGAGATGAGAAATCCCGTGCGTCTCTGCCGATTCATCACGAGAGCCAACATTCACCCATATTCCGAGACTGATGGACTTCACCGAATCCATCATCTCGGTAACTACCCTCATCCCATCCTCTAAAACATCTCTTTTATACATTTGTTTTAATTCAGACACTGATCACCATCTCAGGATCCGTTGCCCAGCATCCGTATGGAATGGACAGATATTCACTGATCGAATATCTTTCTTTTTATCTCTATTTCCCTAATATAACTGTATTTATAATCTGTGTTCATCCCGTTAGATAGTAAACATCTTACGGGGTTCATCAGTGTAAATCTGTGTCTACTATCTGATTCGTAGATACATTTGACAAAAACTGGTTGGTTAACGATTATTTCTTCTATCAGGTTTCTCACTACCAGCAGCATCCCTTCTCGATAGAGAGATCTTCCCCTGTTCATCTATGCTTCTCACCTTCACAGCAACTTCATCCCCTTCCTTCACCACATCTCGAACATTCTTCACTCTATATGGTGCTAACTGGGATATATGAATCAAACCTTCTTTCTTATGAGGCAAGTCTACTATTGCACCAAAACTGGTTATCTTTTTCACCTTTGCGACATATATTCTTCCCACTTCTATATCCTGAATTATCTCCTCTATTATCTTCACTGCCTGTTCACCCGATTCTGCATCAACGGCGGCAACGGTTACCTTACCAGATACATCATCTATATCTATTTTTGCACCTGTTGTATCTATTATTCCTCTTATAGTCTTGCCTCCAGGTCCAATGAGTTCACCTATCTTCTCCTTTGGTATATCTATGACTCTAATTCTTGGGGCATAGACAGAGATTTCATCCCTCGGTCTACCTATCGTTTTATCCATAACATCGAGGATGAAATCCCTCCCTTCTTTTGCCCTCTGTATTGCTCTTTCGAGTGTATCTATACTCACCTCATCTATTTTTGTATCGAGTTGAATCGCAGTTATCCCATCCCTTGTTCCTGCAACTTTGAAGTCCATATCACCGAAATGGTCTTCCAACCCGATTATATCAGAAAGCAGCACCTCTTTATCCTTCTCTTTCACCAATCCAATAGAAATGCCTGCTACTGAAGTTTTGATAGGTATACCCGCATCCATAAGAGATAGAGAAGAGCCGCAGATAGTTGCCATCGAAGAGGAACCGTTCGATTCTAAAATATCAGAAACTATCCTTATAGTATAAGGGAATACTTCATCAGAAGGTATGAGATTTTCCAGAGCGCGTTCTGCGAGTGCTCCGTGTCCTATCTCTCTCCTACCAGGACCCCTTATAGGGCGCACCTCGCCTACGGAGAAAGGTGGGAAGTTATAGTGCAACATAAAAGACTTTCTTGTCGCGCCCTCGAGGTCATCTATTATCTGTTCATCCATAGATGTCCCCAGGGTAGTGACTACCAAACACTGGGTCTGACCCCGTGTGAAGAGTGCAGAACCATGGGTTCTTGGGAGGGAACCTACCTCACAGGAGATAGACCTTATCTCATCAGACGCTCTACCATCCACCCTCTTTCCCTCTTCAACTATTCCCTTCCTCATATCTCTTCTTGCAATCTCTTCTACAGAGGCTTTCACCTCTTTTTCTTTCTCAAAATAGACCTCCTCACCAATATCATTTTTTATCAATTCGAAAATTTTCTCGAATGCCTCTTTTCTCTCCCTCTTATCTGCAATCTGGTTCGCTTTTTCAACTTCAAAAGCGGTCAGATTTTCTATCTTCTCAATCAAATTGTTATCTGAATTCACTTCGTATTCGAGCTTTGGCACACCACACTGGGATACAACCCTTTCTCCAAGTTCAACGATTCTTATAATCTCCTTATGTCCCAATTCTATCGCCTGTATCATAGCTTCTTCACTCACCTCTTTCGCACCCGCCTCCATCATTATAACTGCGTCCTTAGTTCCTGCAATGACTAAATCGAGTTCACTTTCATCTAATTCTTTGACAGTAGGATTTATAACAAACTCCCCTTTTACCTTTCCTATTCTAACGCATCCAATCGGTTTTGTGAAAGGTATCTCTGAAATGGAGAGTGCTGCACTCGCTCCTATTACAGCGAGAATATCACCATCGTTAGCCTGGTCGAAAGAGAGAACGATTGCAACGATTTGAACATCGTTTCTAAAATGTTCGGGGAATAGGGTTCTTATAGGTCGGTCTATCAATCGGGCAGATAGTATCTCTTTAGAGGACGGTCTCCCTTCCCTTTTGAAAAATCCGCCCGGTATCTTTCCTGCGGCATAAGCTTGCTCTCTGTACTCGACTAAAAGGGGTAAAAAATCTGTGTCCCTCGGTTCACCACACACGGCGGTAACTAAAACCACCGTATCGCCATATCTTACAGTAACTGCCCCACTCGCCTGTTTAGCTACTTTCTCTGTTTCTATGGAAAGGGTTCTATTGCCTACCTCTAACTCGAAATTCATTTCCTCAAACTCAATCTCTCGCAGATGGACCTATATCTATCTAAATTTCTATCTTTTAAATAGTCTAAATGTCTGCGTCTTTTCCCAACAAGTTTTATTAAACCCCTTCTCGAATGCTGGTCTTTCTTATGAATCTTCAGATGTCCTGTAAGATAAGTTATACGTTCGGTTAAAAGGGCAATTTGGACTTCAGGCGAACCAGAATCCTTTTCATTAATCTTAAAATTACCTATTACCTTCTTTTTCTTATCTTTCTCAAGCACCATTTTTAACTATACAAACTTCTAACAAGATGTCAAGGGAAAAAGGAACCCATAGAACTGAAACCACAGATTACACAGATTAACACAGACTAAAACACAGGAGAAAGGGAAAATTGTCCGAAGGATCCGTATGGGTGGTTAGGGAGACTTTTTCTGAGGTTTCGTGCTTTTATCTTGACAAATAGATTCCATTTATTACACTCTTTTTGTAGATATGAGAATTATAAAAGAGAGCGAGGGTAGAGATGGTTGACAAGATACTGGAGATCATTACCTATTTAGCGGAGAATATCGTTAAGGGTAAGCGTGTGGAGAAGATAAAAGACAAACTTCTCCTCCAGGGCTATTCAGAGGATGAGATAAATCTAGCCCTCTCTTTCTTTCTATTCGCTTCCAAGTCCAAGGATAATCGACCTTTCCACAAGATGGAAGATTTCTCTACTGCAAGGATACTTCACACCATTGAGAGTTTGCTCATATTACCTGAAGCATACGGCCATCTATTGAAATTGAGGGCACTCAAAATTATAGACGACGAGCAGATGGAGAAGATAATAGAGGAGTCGTTATTAAGTGCCGAAGACCAGATTGGTGTAGATGAGATGAAAAAAATTGCTATGAAGGTGATTTTTCAACTTAAAGAGGAGGATTATAACCTTTTTACGGATGAAGACAAAACGGATAAGATAGTGCATTGATATGAAGTCACTGGTTATAGTCGAGTCCCCCAAAAAGGCGAAGACCATCAGTAGATACTTGAGCAACAAATATATTGTGAAGGCAACAAAAGGTCATGTAGTTGACCTCCCCAAGAATAGATTTTCAGTGGATGTGAACAACAATTTTAAACCCGAATATGAAATCATAAAAGGTAAAGGGTCTGTTGTGAAAGATTTAAAAGCAACTGCAAAGAAGGTATCAGACATATACCTGGCATCCGACCCGGATAGAGAGGGTGAGGCAATAGCATACCATATTGCCGAGCAAATCAAAAACAAAAACAATGTGTTACACAGACTCTTGCTTTCCGAGATAACGGAGAATGGTATTAAGGAAGGGTTCGCAAATCTCAAAGAACTGGATAGAAATAAGGTTGATGCCCAGAAAGCGAGACGCATTCTCGACAGAATGGTGGGATATATGGTATCGCCTGTTCTATGGAGGGTCATTACTGCTACTCGAGGACTGTCTGCGGGAAGGGTGCAAAGCGTCGCACTCAGATTGATATGCGAGAGGGAGGAACGCATCAGAAATTTTGTGTCCGAAGAATATTGGTCAATAATCGCTAAATTTTTGAAGGGGAACACGAGCTTTGAAGCAAAACTTATGAAAATAGACAGTAAAAAAGCAACCATTAAAAATGACGATGACGCAAGAGCAGTTTGTGAAAATATAAAAGATTTGGAATTCAAGATCTCCGACTTCAAGCGTTCGGAAAAGCATAGACACCCCCCACCCCCTTTTATTACTTCTACACTGCAGATGGAGGCATCAACGAAATTGGGATTTTCCGCCAACAAGACCATGGCTGTAGCACAACAGTTATATGAGGGGGTCGAAATTGAGGGAAAAGACAGCGTTGGTCTCATCACCTATATGCGAACAGATTCGTTCAGAGTAGCAGCCAATGCAAATAGAGGTTTGAGAAAATTTATCGAGAAGCGATACGGTAAAGAATATGTCTCTCCAAAAGTTCTATTTTATAAAGACAGATCAGGAGCACAGGGTGCACACGAAGCCATTCGTCCTACCTCTGTTGAACGAGAACCGAATGAAGTAAAAAAAAACATAACTACTGACCAATTTAAACTTTACGACCTCATATGGCGAAGGTTCTGTGCCCAGCAGATGAGTGCGGCAGTCTACTCAGCAGATAGGGCGGATATCCAGGGTGGGAAATATCTATTCAGGGCTACAGGTTCAGAGGTCAAATTCCCGGGTTTCCTCAAAGTCTATCCTGTAAAGGAGAAGAAAGAAGGAAATGTCATACCTGAATTGAATGTTGGGGAATCAGTGAAATTGGGGGGAGTAACACCTAATCAGCATTTCACCGAACCGCCCCCAAGATATACGGAGGCATCTTTGATAAAGGAACTTGAACATCGTGGCATAGGAAGACCGAGCACCTATGCCCCCATTGTGAGTATAATAAAGAAACGGGGTTATGTAGAGAAGTTGGATGGAAAATTTCATCCTACCGACATCGGCTCTGTGGTAAATGATTTCGTTGTGAGTAGATTCAACCACATATTCGATGTGGGTTTTACAGCAGAGATGGAGAGCCAGTTGGACGAGATTGAAAACGGCAAAGAGAGGTGGATCGATACTCTCCGCAGATTTTATGAACCTTTCGGTAAAATGGTAGAGGAAGTTAAATCGGATGTGAAAAATATCAAAACAGAACTCCAGCGTCCCACAGGAGATATATGCGAAATCTGTGGTAACCCTATGGTAGTCAAATGGGGAAAGTATGGAAAGTTCATCTCCTGTTCTGGTTATCCTGAATGTAAAAATATAAAAAAGACCGATGAAGACATTCAAACTGAAGAGGTATGTGAAGTATGTGGGGGCAGACTCGTAATAAAGAAAGGGAAATATGGAAGGTTTTTAGCCTGTTCCAACTATCCAAAATGCACTTTTACAAAATCTATATCTGTGGGTGTACCCTGCCCTCAAAGGGGATGCGGTGGTGAGATCGTTGAAAAGAGGTCAAAAAGAGGTAGGATATTCTATGCATGCAACAATTACCCAAAATGTAAATTCACATTGAGCAATCTTCCTGTCTCAAAAAAATGTAATAACTGCGGTGCAAATTTTCTGTTGGATAAAGGCGAATACTATCTCTGTTACTCCTGCAAAACAAGATTTGAAAAGAGTAATATGTAAATCATTTTAAAAAATGGAACGCAGATTCGGAGTCGTTAAAAGTTTGACGGTAACGAAGCCCGTATCGTTTAGCGTCAGTCGGTTACGTCAAAAAGACGATTTACGTAACCCTCAGACGAAACGGGCATCGTAACCAATCAACGTAAACGAGTAACTGTTTTTACAAAAGAAGGAGTAGTATGACAAAAAAGAGAGATGATATTGAAACGGTTGAGAAGTTGAAAGAGGCGAAGGCAAAAATTTTAAAAGAGGTGGAGAAGGTTATAGTTGGTCAAAAGCAAGTTATCGAAGAGTTGCTCATATCTTTACTTGCAAATGGACACTGTCTTATCGTTGGTGTTCCAGGACTCGCAAAAACTTTACTCATAAATACGTTGTCAAATGTTCTTTCATTGAGTTTCAATCGCATACAGTTCACACCTGACCTCATGCCTTCGGATATAACAGGAACAGATATAATAGAGGAAGACAAGAAAACAGGTGGGAGGAAGTTTCGATTTGTGAAGGGCCCTATCTTTGCAAACATAATCCTTGCCGATGAGATAAATCGCACACCTCCAAAGACACAGGCTGCCTTGCTTCAGGCAATGCAGGAATACAAAGTGACAGCAGGTGGGGTGACCTATAGTCTGGATTTGCCTTTCTTCGTTTTAGCGACACAGAACCCGATAGAACTCGAAGGAACCTATCCTCTGCCCGAGGCTCAACTTGACCGCTTTATGTTCAATACCTACATAGATTATCCTTCTCCTGAAGAAGAAGAGGAGATAGTGAGCACAACTACGAGTGCTTATGAGGCTTCTTTGAAAAGGGTACTGAATGCAGAAGAAATAATTGAACTGCAGCGTCTTGTGCGCAGGGTGCCTGTTGCAGACTATATGGTGCAATACGCAGTAAATATGGTGAGGATGACGAGGCCTAAAAATGATACAGCACCAAAATTCATCAATGACTGGGTATCATGGGGAGCAGGCCCGAGGGCATCCCAGTATCTAATTCTTGGCAGTAAGACCAGAGCGATATTCGATGGGAGGTATACACCTACACCTGATGATATAAATGCGGTGGCAAAGTCTGTTCTCAGACACCGCATAGTGACCAACTTCAACGCTGAAGCAGACGGAATAGGAACGGTAGAGATAGTTGAAAAACTGTTAGAAGAGATGAAGAAGAAAAAGTAGGTCGGGTTTCAGGTCTTTCCACATCCCTACGGATCCGTATGGGCGGAAAAATCTGTGTCCCTATCTTCAATTTGATCCCATTGATATTAAAAGTCAAAGTTTTGGGTAGGATTTGCTTTTTACCGTTCTTGTTGTTGAATCATATTCGTACTCATCAGGATAATATAAATCCAACTTCAGTTCCTTGATTGAAGATGGCCAACTCCCATGCTTTGCCTGATAAAATTGAATCGCCTTTCTAATGTTTATCAGGTCAACTTTTACCTTGGTGCGTGCTGGAAGTGTCATAACTGTAGTAGCCGTTTTTTCAACCTCTTCTTTCTCCTTCTTGGCTTGTTCACAAAAAACAGTTATAAGAATGGTCAAAAGAAAAAAGATAACTAATTTATTCATCAAAAAAAATCTTTCAAGACAATCGATTCTTCCCTTCTTTTTCCAGTTCCAATTATTGAGATATCCACTTTTAAAAAGTCCGATATGAATTTTAGATAACTTTTTGTCCTTTCAGGCAGTCTAACATACTCTTTTATATTAGATATGTCTTCCATCCAACCCTTCACTGTTCTGTATACAGGTTCACATCCACTCAGTAACTCGGTATCCGTAGGAAAATCTCCCATCAGTTTACCCTTGTATCTATATGCTGTGCACACTTTAATCTCTTCAAATCTATCCAATACATCCAATTTCGTCACTGCTAAATCGGTTACGCCGTTGAGCCAACAGGTATGTTTGAGAACTACCAAGTCTAAAAAACCGCATCTCCTCGGTCTTCCAGTTGTCGCTCCATATTCTTTTCCAATTTTTCTCAAACTCTCTCCAACACTTCCCTTATCTTCTGTCGGTAGCGGTCCTTTACCTACCCTCGTCGTGTATGCTTTTACAACTCCAATTATCCTGTCTATCCTTTTTGGGGGAATACCGATGCCCATAGACACTCCTGCAATACTTGCATTCGATGCGGTCACATACGGGTATGTTCCGTGGTCAACATCTAACATCGTGCCCTGCGCACCTTCTAAAAGGATGTTTTTATTCTCTTCTACCAGTTTTTTTATTATCTCTCTTGTATTGCTCACATATTTTTTAATTTTGTCGCGATAATTCAGAAAATCTTTGTAAACTCTATTCAATTTCAGCGGCTCGATATCGTAAAGATTTTCAAGCAAATAATTCTTTTCTTCAAGATTGAATTTTAGTTTTTCTTTAAACCTTCTCTCGTTCATAAGGTCGCATATTCTGATTCCCTTGTATGCAGGTTTGTCAGCATATACAGGTCCTATACCCTTTTTTGTAGTTCCTATCTTCATTCTCCCCCTTGTCTTCTCACTCGCCCCATCGAGCAATTTGTGGTAGGGCATTATTAGATGAGCACCTTCACTTATGAGCAAGTTCTCATCTACCCCAACCTCATCTCTTTTTAACCCATCTATCTCATCGATTATACCGGGAAGGTCTATGACAACGCCGTTTCCTATGATACAGAGTTTATTCTTTCTTAGAATTCCTGAAGGGATGTGGTGGAGAATGAAGGTTTTATTATCGAATGAGACGGTATGCCCTGCATTGGGTCCGCCCTGGAATCTCACTATAACATCTGCCTTTTCTGAAAGAAGGTCTACTATCTTGCCCTTTGCCTCATCACCCCACTGCATTCCTATAATGGCTGCGATAGACATATCATCTACACCTTGAGAACCGCTTCAATTTTTTCCTTTATATAATCCTTGGGCACATATCCAACTATCTGCTCTGCCACCTCTCCATTTTTAAAAACATACATAGTGGGAATACTCATAATACCATATTTACCAGGGGTCTCTTGATTCTCGTCTATATTTAGCTTCGCCACCTTCACCTTCCCCGCATAATCCTTTGCGATCTCCTCAACTACAGGTGCCGCCATCTGACAGGGTGCACACCATGGTGCCCAGAAATCTACCAATACAGGTATCTTGGATTCCAATACCTCCTTGGTGAAATTATCGTCTGTTATATGCTTAACCATATTACCTCCCTTTCATCTTTTCAAAAAGTTTTTCTATTCCTTCTTCTGGTGTTTCTGCTTTTATTATATGTTCGTCCACATTCCATGTGTGAAGACCGACTAACGGTTTTTCGAATCTTAAAGCAAATGCAATCTCGGAAAGTGTACCATATCGACCGTCGACTGCTATCAACCCATCGGATGAACGTACTATGATGACATTTCTTGCTTCTCCAAGCCCTGTAACTATCGGTATATCTACATGCTGATTAGCACTCTCCTTTTTTATTCCTGGCAGTATACCCACAGTAGTTCCACCCTTATTCTTCGCACCCTTACACGCTGCTTCCATTACTCCACCGAGACCGCCGCATATCAATACAGCGCCACGTTTTGCGATCTCTTCCCCCACTTCCTCTGCTAATCTAAGAATCTTTGAATTGCATTTCGAACCACCAATAACCCCGATCTTAAATATTTGCATATGATGGATTATACTATAAAGAAATCCCCTGTCAAGAGTTTTACTAATGTAACCATGGGGTATCTTCAAAGATATCGCTTGCCTGATCTAATGTTTCCTTCTCTTCTTCTGTCAAACTATCTATACCATCTTCTGAGATTTTCTCAAGAATTCTATCCACTTCTTCCTTTAGTTTTGAGACCTTCCACCTTTGTTGCGAGGTCTTGCGCTCTATTAGCTTCTCTTTGAGGCTGAGGAAGTAGTGTCGAATATCAACTTTCAGATATACAAACCCTACAAGCAGTCCTCCAAGATGGGCAAAATGTGCAATTCCACCAGAGGTGTGTGAGAGAGCTGCAAAAAATTCAATTATTCCAAAGAGAATCACTGCATGCTTCGCCTTAATCGGGATAATAAAGAAGAGCAAAATTGGTCTATCAGGAAAGAGGAGTCCGTATGCTAAGAGTATTCCATATATCGCCCCTGAGGCACCCACTGTTGGAATGGTTGAGTTTGGAGAAGTTAAGACCGTCAGAATACCTGCACCCACACCTGTTATAAAATAATATTTCAAAAATTTTTTCTTTCCCCATAGATACTCTATCTCTGTTCCAAACATCCACAATGCGAACATATTGAAGAGAATGTGGAAAAATCCTCCATGAAGGAACATATAGGTTATGGGTTGCCACAACATCAGGTTTTTCCAGACAAATTTTGGGACGAGACCAAAGAAAAGGTAGAACCTGTAACCTCCAATGAGTCCAACCAGAAATAGAATCCCATTGATGATGATTAAATTTTTAACCGTTTTCGACCAACGGGGACGATAATATTGATAAGACATAGGTAATTAATAATACTATATTCAATAAATATGTCAAGTTGATTTTACATAAAGACTCCTTTTTCCCTCGACAGATGGAATTTAATAGGGTACTCTCCCGCACATAAATTTTATTTGCGGGATTCGTGTAATTCGTGGTCTCTTTTTGCTTGACATAATGACTTGTTGGAGTTATGCTCACTGTAATGAAACGACTGTCTCTTTTACTGTTTCTAGTCCCGCACCTCTCTTTCTCCCAAGACTACGATAAACAGATAAAGGCGAAAGAAGAAAAGTTAAATGAGATCAGGGCAAAAATAGAAGAGTGTAGAAAAAAGAGCGAGAAACTTTCTAATAAAGAAAGCGGCATTTTGAGTAAATTGGAATCTATGGATGAAGAGTTGAACCTCACTAAAAAACTCGTTAAGGAACTCAAAGGGAAAGAAAATAGAATTGAGAAGGAGATAGAAAAAGTTGAGGATAATCTTTCAATGCTTCAAGAGAAACTACAAAAAAGGAGGGATATTTTTGAAAAAAGATTGAGAGATATTTACAAGTATGGGAAATTCTATTCTTTTGAAACAATACTTCTCTCAGATTCTTTCTCTCAAGCATATAAGAGGATAAAGTATTTAATTCTGATCGCCAGTCAGGACAGGAAATTGTTGGATGAGATGCTTTCAATCAAAAAAACCCAAACAATCGAAAAGGAAAAATCAGAAAAAAAACTCTCTGAGCTTTCAGAGGTTACTGAAGAGAAAAACAGAGAAAAGAAAAATTTAGAGAAGGATAGAAATGAGAAGGGAAAGTTTCTTTCAGAGATCAGGAAAAAGAAAGAGAAACAGAGGAAATTAGAGACAGAGTTAAGGGAGACTGAACAAAAGATTCAGTCTTTGATCATCGCCCTTGAGAGAGCAAAAGAAGAAGCAATGGAGGAGGAGATAAAATTCAGTCCTTTTGAAGTATTGAAGGGTAGACTCGCATGGCCAATTGAGGGTGAGGTCGTATCAAAATATGGAAAGATAAAACATCCAAAGTACAATACTTCCACTATGAATAATGGTATAGACATATCGGCGAACTATGGACAACCTGTCTGCTCTGTTGGAGATGGGAAAGTAGTCTATGCCGGGAAATTTCTTGGATATGGTCTGGTTGTTCTGGTCGACCATCGTGGCGGTTATTATACCTTGTATGCGAACCTATCCGAAATACTGGTTCAGGTTGGTGAGAATATAGCTGAGAGGGAGGAGATCGGATATGCGGGTGAGAGCGCTTTAGGAGATGATAACCTTCATTTCGAGATAAGAAAAAAGGGTAAACCTGTGGATCCATTGGAATGGCTCGCAAAATTGGAATAGAACTGTGTTCTTCGATGATATAGTAGGACAGGAAACTCCAAAGAGGATTCTCACCAACGCCATTTTAAGGGATCGAATTGCACCAGCCTATCTCTTCCACGGGGCTTTTGGTGTTGGTAAAGCGAAGACCGCATTTTCTTTCGCCAGAGTATTAAATTGTGATACAAAAAATGGTTGTAATGTCTGCCCCAGCTGTAGAAAAGTGAACAATTTTTCCTACCCGGATTTAAAGATACTCTTCCCTGTTCCTTCATCTGTAAAGCCTGAAGAGATTGAAAATCTTGCAATAAAAAATAGAGATGCCTATTTCAAATTCTATTTTGACAAAAAGGCTTCTATCCCCATTGATAGGGTTCGTTCCTTAAGGAAAGAAGTTATGCTGAAAACCTACTCAGGCAGGAAGAGGGTGATAATTATTATAAACTGCGATCGTATGACACAGGAAGCTGCCAATGCATTTTTGAAAACATTGGAAGAGCCACCTCAAAATACTGTGATCATATTGACAACTACAAGATTGAATTATTTGTTCCCAACAATAATATCAAGGTGTCAACCTATCAGATTCAAATCACTAACGATGGATGAGATTATGGGGGTACTAAAGACCAGGACTGATATTGACATAGAGAAGATGAAGATCATATCTCTGCTCTGTGATGGAAGCATAGGTGTTGCATTAAATCTCTGCTCTGTTGACTATTTCGAATTCAGAAAGAAGATGATCGAGACTTTCTTCTCACTCTCGCGTAGTAACATAATTGAAACCGCGGCCGAGTTAGTCTCTCTTAAAGGAAAAAAAGAAGATATAGTGAACATCCTTCTATCGCTTTACAGGGATATCTTAGTCATTAAGGAAGGTAGAGAAGACCTGATTAAAAACATTGACTTCAAAGAGGAGTTGGGTAAAAAGGCTTCCTCTGTGAGCGAAGAAGAAGTGGGAAGGTCGATGAATATCTTGAAGGAATTTTCTTTCTCTTTTGAGCGGTCAATAAATCTAAAAAT
>JAUXAN010000059.1 GCA_030619885.1 bacterium | reverse complement strand
AGGTGATGTGAACGGTAATATTGGAGATGAGTTAATTATAGGCGCACCTTGGGATGATGTTTGCGGGTATAATATGGGCAGGGGGTATCTATATACAGTGACAATCCCTCCAACAATCGTCTCTACCCCCGACACCCTCTGTGCAGAAGATTCTGTTTATGCTTACGATGTAGAGGCAAACGGTAATCCATCTCCTTTTTTCTTTCTTTTAGTAGAGCCGGAAGGGATGACTATTGACCATATATCTGGTTTGATTAACTGGACGCCTGATAATGGAGATGTTGGGGATACGGTAGTTATAGTCTATGCATTAAACTCTGCAGGTTTTGCCACTCAGGAGTATACACTGCATATCACTAATCTGCCTCCACATATTACATCTACTCCTGATACGATAGCGATTGAAGACTCGCTCTATACATACGATGTGGACTCTGATGACGAAGGGTTTGGGAATACTACTTATTCAGGATTAGTGCTGCCGAGCTGGCTGTCGCTCGATTCGCTGAGTGGTCTGCTCAGCGGGACTCCGAGTGGTGCCAATGTAGGAGATACCATAGTGAGTGTAGAGGTTGACGATGGTAATGGCGGAACAGATACGCAGACTTATACGCTCCATATTCAACCGGCAGTTGGTATAAAAGGCACAAAATTTCTCTCTTCTATTCCAAAGACTTACATGCTCTTCCAGAACTATCCGAACCCATTCCATTCGTCCACCGTTATTCGGTATTCGTTGTCTAATAACCAATTACTAATAACCAATAACTCGAAGCATGTAACGCTTCGAATATACGATGCATCGGGACGTCTTGTCCGCACATTACCGATAACCGATAACCGAACACCGATTACCGAGATAGTCTGGGATGGTAAGGATGACAGTGGAGAGAAGGTTACCAGTGGTGTCTACTTCTATACTCTTGAAAGTGGCGACTACAGTGCGATAAAAAAGAGTATTCTACTGAGATAAGGAATCCCAATCTGAGTAGGGGGGAGATGTTTGACATTTCCATCAAGCACCGCCTCCCCTTTACGTTTATTCTTCCCCTATTCTCTTCCAGACGCATCCTTTGGACAATTCTCCCTTTCTCCTGTGCTTTAACTTTCGCTATTTGCAAGGCTAAAGCCTTGCCCTACAATCTCTGTGAAATCTGTGGTTTGTTTTTACTTGACAAGAAGTTTTATATAGTTAAAATTATATAAAATAAGGAGTTTCTATGAAAGAAGAAGGAAAGATTGATACAATCATTGGTAAAAGTTCCAGTTTTAATGGAAATGTTAAGGTGACTGGAGGTATAAGGATAGACGGAGTGTATGAGGGAAACATTGAATCACACGGTACGATAATTCTTGGTAAAGACGGAAAGATAAAAGGAGAGTTGAAGACCAAAAACGCTGTGGTCGGTGGAGAGATTGTGGGTAATATGACCACTTCGGAAAGAGTTGAATTTCAAACTGGTGCCAGATTTCGGGGCGATCTCATCTGTAAAACCCTCATAGTTGAAGAGGGCGTGATCTTCGATGGCAGCTGTAAGATGTCAGAAAAATATAGCATAGAAAAGAAACTGCCCGAAGAATAAAAGAGTTACTTTCTGCCTTTAGATTTTTTGAGTTTTTCTTCAAGTTCCATAATCTTTCTGGTAAGAATCTCTTTCTCACCAACTCTTTCTTTTAAGTATATTCTGTAGAGTATGCCCATTGCGATACACAGCAGGATTATATCTATCAAAATAGAATACCAGAATCCGAATGGTAAAGTTCCAGTCACAATTAAGATGTCTAAATAAATCTTGGTTACTGCTACTATAACTATTGCTAAACCCCATATAAACATTTCTCTCACCCCCTTTCAAGATTGATTTTTATTCATTATCCTGGTTACCTCTCTGATTAAAATTCCACATAACAATAGAAATATCAATAGAGAGAAGGAATTTCCAAATTTGAATCCAAGTGAAAGTTCTATCTCTTTGAATTTTAAAATTGCAATCAGTATTCCCATAACCGCTCCACCGGCAATGAGTCCCGAACTGAACAACACTCCTCTTTCTGTATCTCTGATTCTTTTTATCATCCCACCCATTATGATTGGCGTGGAGAGTGATATGGGAAGATATAGCCCAACGGCAAAAGGCAGTGATGGGATACCGAAGAGTTCGACAACAGCTGCAATACCAATCCCCGCCAATATTAAACCCCATGGGAGGTTATGCTGGATGACACCTTTAATGACTATGGACATCAGCATAGCCTGAGGAGCGGGTAATTTTGGCGAACCGATCTTGTATGTCGCGTCCAACAGAAAAATGGTCAGCCCAATAACGAGTGCAGAAGTAAGTACGCCTATGAATTCCCCGATTTGCTGATTTTCAGGGGTAGCACTTACTAAATAGCCCGTTTTGAGGTCCTGTGATATATCGCCTGCCATACATATCGCTATACATACAATAGCTCCAACAGATAAAGCAGCAACCATTCCTTCAGTCCCTGTCCAGCCGAGAGCAGAAAATATCAGGCTGGTCGCAAGTAGAGTTGCAATGGTCATACCAGAAGCAGGATTTGAAGAACTGCCAACGAGTCCTACAAGTCTGCTCGATACGGTGACGAAAAAGAAGGCAAAGATTACTACCAGAATTGCACCTAAAAGATTTAAGTTTATAAAAGGGATGTGCCAGATAAGAATTGCGATGACGATACTTCCTATTATGACGACAGAGATCGGCAAATCTCGTTCTTCTCTTTTGAGCGCAACCCTTTTCTCTATAAATTCGACAACAGCGGATCTAAATGAACTGATAATCACAGGAAATGCCCTTACAAGACTCAATATACCACCCAACGCAACAGCACCT
Organism: bacterium; assembly: GCA_030619885.1. Lineage (GTDB taxonomy): Bacteria > Hydrothermota > DG-26 > JAUXAN01 > JAUXAN01 > JAUXAN01. Next base: position 8,507 of record JAUXAN010000059.1, on the reverse strand, counting down.
GCACCGACATACCTTATATAAAAGTGCCATATCTGCTGAGCAGTCAATTTCGCAATAGGTTCCGTAGCCGGGAAGATAGTTTCGGTCCCAAATATAGAGATGAGTGGGATGAGAACTAACCATCCTAAAAGTCCACCCGCAAAAATATATGCAGAGATCTTAGGACCGATTATATAACCTACCCCTAAAAGAGCAGGTGTTATATCCGCACCTATGTAAGCATTTTTATATCCTTTAATTTGCCAACCCGGTGATTCGTTCCATAGGCCTAATCCACTCATCAAAAATTTATAGACACCACCAACGGCTAAACCAGAAAAGACACTCTTCGCCTTAACTCCGCCCTCATCACCAGCGGTCAGCACCTTCGCACATGCGGTTCCCTCTGGATAGGGGAGACGCTTATGTTCTTTAACTATCAAGTATCTACGAAGAGGAATCATAAAGAGAACACCCAAAAATCCACCGAGTACTGATATTACAAATATCTTCAGAATGGATGGCTGTATCCCCCATATTATCAGTGCCGGGATTGTAAATATGACACCAGCTGCCAATGATTCGCCTGCGGAGGCGATAGTCTGAACCATATTATTTTCAAGAATGGACTTTCTACGCAATATTCCCCTAACAATTGCCATTGAAACTACAGCCGCAGGAATCGATGCGCAGACGGTCATACCTACTTTGAGACCGAGATATGCGTTTGCTGCACCAAAAATGATGGCAAGGAGCATGCCGAGTAGGAGGGAGGTAAAACTGAATTCTTTCATAGCTTCAATCTACAAACCTGTAACACTTCTCACCTTCTTTTATCATGCCAAATTTTTCTCTGGCGATCTTTTCCACCAAAAATATATCCTTTTCTAACCTTTCACATTCTCTTTCGAGGATTTCACGTGTAGCTTTCAATTCAAGTATTTCTCTATTCAGTCGCTTTTCTTCCAGTCTGAATGAGATAATTTTCACAAGTCCATACTGATGTCCTACTAATATATAAAATATCCACACGAACAAGATAGCAAAAAGACACAATTTTATTCTATTTTTCTTCTTCCTTTTTGGTCTTTTTATAAATTTTCTATCTCGCATACCAAATTTTTAGACACAGATCGACACAGATATTCACTGATTGAATATTCTTTTTATAATCTGTGACCATCAGTGCAAATCAGTGTCTACTAAATGCCTTAATACCCATAAATACAGCGTTCTCTCCAAGTTCCTCTTCTATTCTCAATAGTTGATTGTATTTTGCTATCCTTTCTGACCTTGATGCAGAACCTGTCTTTATCTGTCCTGCATTCACTGCCACCGATACATCTGCAATTGTAGTATCTTCTGTCTCACCACTCCGGTGAGAAATCACAGTCGTGTAGTTTGCATTATGAGCCATATCTATACAATCGAGGGTCTCGGTTAGTGTTCCTATCTGGTTCAGTTTGATCAGAATCGAGTTCGTAATCCCCTCTTCTATCCCCTTCTTCAACCTCTTTGTATTCGTGACGAAGAGGTCATCTCCAACAATCTGAATGCGATTTCCTAATTCAGAGGTCATAAGTTTCCAGCCATCCCAGTCATCCTGTGCAAGTCCATCTTCTATAGAAATTATTGGAAATCTTTTAACCCAGTCTTTGTAAAATTCTACCATCCCTTTTGAATCTCTCTCTTTTTCAGTTTCGGAACCGAGTATGTATTTTCCATCTTTGTAAAACTCACTCGCTGCAGGATCCAATGCGATGTAGACATCGCTGCCTGGTTTGTAACCTGTCTGTTCAATTCCCTTCAATATGACTTCAATCGCCTCAACATTCGAATTCAAATTGGGTGCGAATCCACCCTCATCACCGACTGCAGTGGAAAGCCTCTTTTTCTTCAATACAGATTTTAGGCTATGAAATACTTCTGCACCCATTCTCAAAGATTCTTTAAAAGTCTCTGCACCAACAGGAACAATCATAAATTCTTGCAGGTCTACATTATTATCCGCATGTGCACCACCGTTCAAGACATTCATCATAGGAACGGGAATTACCTTTGCATTGACACCACCGATATATCTATACAGAGACAAGTTATAGAAAGTGGCAGCAGCCTTCGCAACTGCGAGAGAAACACCCAATGTTGCATTTGCACCGAGTTTTGATTTGTTATCGGTCCCGTCCAGTTCACAGAGTTTTTTATCTATCAAGGCCTGCCACGAGGGGTCGAGTCCAACTATTTTAGGTGCGATTATGTTGTTCACATTCTTCACCACTTTGGTGACCCCCTTACCAAGGTATCTTCTCTTATCGCCATCCCTCAATTCTAATGCTTCATAGATACCTGTTGAAGCACCCGATGGGATGCTCGCTCGTCCAAAGATTCCTGTATCGAGCCAGCAGTCCACCTCTACAGTTGGGTTCCCTCTTGAATCAAGAACCTCCCTTGCATAGATGCAACTAATCTTTGCCATACACACCCCCTTTTAAATTGCAAGTACTATAAAAAAACCACAGATAAACACAGGTAAACACTGTTAAATTATAAATCTTTCATATTTCAATTTTGGCAGCGAATTCTCATATACTTTTTCAAGTAATCCACAAAGTATTACGAACATTGTGCACTGACTCTATTACCCCACATTTATGCACAAGTGCGGGATTCTTTCTCTGTGTTCATCTGTCCATACGGATCTTGAGATGTTCACCTGTGGTTCCATGCTATTTTTGATATTACCAAATTACATCATTGTCTAAATCTGCGGTAATCAGCGTCTTCGAGAAAGAGCGATTCGAGCCTTTCAAATTCTTCTGTCTTTTTTCTTTCCCTTAAAAGAATATCTTTGTTTCTCTCTGGTCGATCAGTTACTTCAATCCATTTCAGTTCACCGCAGAGGTCAAAACTTCTATCTCCATTCGTATCAGTTAAAGCGACTATCCTGTAACTTCCAGGTTTTAACAGGTCTATCTCATACTCGATTCCCTCTACGATGACTATCCTTTTAATATTATCTAAACTGTCGATTGCGAATACAAATTTTTTAAATTCTCCTTCTACTTCAATCTCACCTGAAATGCAACCTTGAGGTAGAATGGAGTCAGCGGTAAGGGCAATGCATAAAGGCGACTCGAGCTTATTACCTTCAATATCAGTGCAGAAATCTTTTATATAAAGGGTATACAGTTCTTCCCTCTCCCATACATCTGAATTGAACTTGAAGCTCTTCATTCCTGGTTCATAACTAATTTTAAGATCCATCAGGGTCGGTAGAAGAAAAATATTTTCTCTCACACTCACTGTATCCATTGGTTCTGAAAATTTGACTGTGATCCATTCATCTGTTTTGAAATTCTTCGTCCTATGCGCAGGTATAGTATAATCTATCTTCGGTGGTTCCTCATCAGGAATTATCTTCCCTTTGAAATTTTTTTTTGCCGCGGCCGGATTTCCTGCTACATCCTTGATATTTGAAATGACCAGAGTGTATTCGATATTGGATTGAAGAAATGTCGTAACATCGATTTCTCTTGTATCTTTTTTTAAACTGGCAGATATTAACTCGAGTGTGCATCCGGAGATGGTTTCAAAACAGAGGTAATTTGAAATATCCTCTGCAGATTTTTTGTCCATCGGTTCTGCAAAATGGAGTGTAAGATGTCTCCTGTTTTCCGATTTTACATAATTTAATTTCGGTGCCCATCGATCAGGACTCGGGGGAACCATCTCCTTACCACAAGAGAGAAGAAAAATCACTATAGTGACTATCTTTAATCCCTTCATCTTCCGGCAAGTTCTATCGCACGCTTTGCTCCCTCTGCCATAGAAAATGCTGTGATGAGTTTCGTCTTTTTCAATATTTCCATCGCCTTATCTTCGTTGGTTCCTGTAAGTCTTATTACAATCGGTAGATTAACTTTCATTTTGTTTAAAGATGTTACGATTCCATTTGCTACATCATCGCACCTCGTTATACCACCGAATATATTAAAGAAGACTGCCTTCACATTCTTATCGGAGAGCAGAATACTCATCGCATTGGTAACTTTGGTGGGGGATGAACTTCCTCCTATGTCGAGAAAATTCGCAGGTTCACCGCCATATAGTTTTATCAAATCCATAGTAGCCATAGCGAGCCCGGCTCCGTTCACTATACATCCTATATTCCCATCGAGTTTAATGTAGGAGAGCCCTTTATTTCTCGCCTCGATCTCACCGGGTATCTCATAAGAGAGGTCCCTCATCTGTGCGGTTGTGGGTCTTCTGTACAGACCATTATCATCTATATTCATTTTTGCATCGAGTGCCCATATATCTTTTTCTTTAGTTACAACGAACGGGTTTATTTCGGCGAGGGATGCATCGGATTCAATAAAACATCTGTAGAGTTTGCTCAAAACCACACCTGCTTTAATAGCGATTTTGGGGTCATCGTATATCTTGAAACAGAGTTCCCTTGCTCGATGTGAAAGGATTCCTATCATGGGGTCAACATAGAATTTGATGATTTTTTCAGGGCTCTTTTTAGAAACCTCTTCAATATCAACCCCACCCTCAGAAGATACCATTACGACTGGAGATTTTTTGCTTCTATCTATTATGATGCCCATATACGCTTCGTTCTCAATATCGATCGATTCGGCAACCAGCACCTTGTTAACTTTTATACCTTTGATTTTCATACGGAGCACTTCTGAGGCAACCTTCTTCGCCTCATTTGGGGTATTTGCAAATTTTATACCTCCTGCTTTTCCCCTTCCTCCGACCAATACCTGCGCCTTGACAACAACAGGTTTGCTCAATCTTTTAGCAATATTGTAAGCCTCATTAGGTGTTGAAGCGACTTCTCCCTCGGGGACCGGAATTCCAAAATCCTTAAATATCATCTTCGCTTGATACTCGTGAATTTTCATATTACCTCCTTAACTGTGAAATTATATAAATCTTCGTTTATCCTGTCAAGAAAAAGAAACCACGAATCACATTCACCCCGTTAGATAGATAGCATCTAACGGGGCAGGTTAATCGAATGCACACGAATATTATGGAAAATTCTCAAAAAGAATAATAATTCCAGATTAAACACCGAAAATCACTGAAATAATCCGCGCGGATCCGTATGGATGTTTTTACACATTATTTGAGACGAAAGAAATTATACGACCGAAACTTTATACACTAATCTGCATCTAACAGGTATGAAAGGTTTCTGAAAACCCACAGAGTTCAATGAGATTTTTAATTATTTTTTATTCTGTTCTCTGTGAACTCTGAGTTCTCTGCGGTTTTCTTTTTACTTGACAAATTGAATTTCTATTGTATATAATAAAGGTTCAATGGAGAAAAAGAAGAAGTCAAGAAGGGCGAGAAAGATTGAAAGGCTAAAGAAAGAAGTTGAAGAGGCAAAGTTGAATGCGAAAGAAAATTATGAGAACTACCTTCGTGCACTTGCCGATATGGATAATTTCAAAAAGAGGATGCTCAAAGATAAAGAAGAGTTTTTAAAATATGCGAATGTGAGATTGGTGAGTTCACTCATCGGTGTTCTTGATAACTTCAAACGTGCAGTTGAATCGGCGAATCTGTCAAAAGAATTCGAACCTTTTTATGAAGGTATCAAGTTGATATACAATCAATTTCAGGATACATTGAAAAGCGAAGGATTGAAAGAGTTCTCAAGTCTTGGAGAGATTTTCGACCCTTCACGACACGAGGCGATGTTGACGATAGAATCTGACAAGCCTCCCAATACGGTTGTAGAAGAGGTTGAAGGGGGATATATCTTGAACGATAAAGTTATACGACCTGCAAAGGTCTATGTAGCAAAAGAAAAAGTTGAAAAGGAGGTATCTAAAAATGGCGAAAGTGATAGGAATTGATCTGGGAACAACGAACTCCTGTGTTGCTGTAGTAGAAAGAAATGAACCGATAGTTATACCTAATTCTGAAGGAGGAAGGACTACTCCATCGGTGGTGGCTTATGCAGCATCTGGTGAGAGGTTAGTAGGACCACTTGCTAAAAGACAGGCAGTTGTCAACCCTGAACGGACAGTTTACTCCATCAAAAGATTTATGGGAAGGAAATACTCCGAAGTTCCAGAGGAGATAACGCTCGTACCATATAAACTGGAAGAGATGGCCAACGGCGATGTTCGAGTCTCTGTGGATGGTAAACAATACTCGCCGCCGGAGGTATCTGCAATGGTGCTTCAGTATTTGAAGAAAGCAGCGGAAAGTCATCTTGGAGAAGCGGTGAAACAGGCAGTGATAACAGTCCCTGCTTACTTCAATGACTCCCAGCGTCAGGCGACCAAAGATGCTGGTAAAATCGCAGGATTGGAGGTGCTGCGTATCATAAATGAACCTACTGCCGCTTCTTTAGCGTATGGACTGGAGAAGAAGAAGCAGGAAAAAATTGCTGTCTTCGACCTTGGAGGAGGAACCTTTGATATATCTATATTAGAGATAGGTGAAGGGGTATTCGAGGTTCTATCTACAAATGGTGATACACATTTAGGCGGAGATAATTTTGATGAGAGGATTGTAAACTGGATTGCAGACGAATTTAAACGTACCAATGGCATCGATTTGAGAAACGATAGACAGGCACTTCAAAGACTGAGGGAGTCTTCTGAAAAAGCAAAATGTGAACTATCTACTACAATGGAGACAAATATAAATTTGCCTTTTATCACAGCCGATGCTGCAGGTCCAAAACATTTAGAGATGAAACTGACCCGAGCGAAATTGGAATCTTTGGTTGATGAGCTCATGCAGAAAATAGTTCCTCCATGTAAACAGGCATTAGAAGATGCGAAACTTACCCCTGCAGACATAAATGAAGTAGTTTTAGTAGGTGGTATGACAAGGATGCCAGCCGTTCAGAAATTAGTGAAAGATTTCTTCAACAGGGAACCGCACAAGGGGATAAACCCGGATGAGGTAGTAGCGGTTGGTGCTGCAATACAGGGAGCAGTACTGGCAGGTGAAGTCAAAGATATACTTCTTTTAGACGTCACACCCCTATCATTGGGTTTGGAGACTCTGGGTAAAGTAATGACCAATATAATTGAGCGAAATACTACGATACCGACCCGTAAGAATCAGATATTCACGACTGCAGATGACAATCAGCCTGCTGTTACTATCCATGTGCTCCAGGGCGAGCGCCCGATGGCATACGACAATAGAACGCTCGGCAGGTTCGAACTGGTTGGAATCCCACCATCGCCGAGAGGTGTACCCCAGATAGAAGTGGCATTCGATATAGACGCAGATGGGATAATGCATGTCTCTGCAAAGGATTTGGGAACTGAAAAAGAGCAGAAGATCAAAATAACTGTATCCAGTGGACTATCTGAAGCGGAGATAGAGAAGATGGTGAAAGATGCCGAAGTCCATGCAGCGGAAGATAGGAAGAAGAGAGAAATTATAGAGGCAAGAAATAAAGCGGATGCTCTCATATACTCTGTTGAGAAATCTCTGCGAGAATATGGTGACAAAATTTCCGCGGATGAGAGGAAGAATATCGAAGATGCTGTTAATAGACTGAAGGATGTTATCCAGAAGGATGATAAAACTGCTATAGAACGAGAGATGGAGAATTTGCAGAAGGCATCCTACAAAATTGCAGAGCAGATGTATGCGAAAGCACAGGCACAGCCAGAACAGAAAGTAGGACCAACACCAGAGCAGCCTAAAGAAGAGAAAGAGAAAAAGGAAGGGGCAGTAGAAGCAGACTATGAGGTTGTAGACGAGGAAGAAGAGAAAAAGGAGTAGTTTATATCTACGACCCACGAAAAGCACGAAAGGTCACGAAAATAGGGGGGGTTGTGTATTTTAGTGTGTTTCGTGGTTGAATGGTTACTATTTAGATTTTGATTTTATAAACTGAGATGCACGGAGCAGGGATTCAAATGTCCCTGCATCTGTCCAGAATCCTTTGAGTATGTTATAGGTCATAAGGTCGAGTCCCACATATCGGTTGTTCACATCGGTGATTTCAAGTTCACCTCTTTTGGATGGTTTCAGTCCCTTTATTATGTCGAAGACCTGCTCATCATACATATATACCCCTGTCTGGGCATAATTACTCTTTGGATGTGTGGGTTTCTCTTCTATGCTAACAATCTTATTACCTTTTAATTCACAGACACCAAATCTGTGGGCATTTTCAACCTCTTTAAGCAAGATTTTAGCACCCTTTTTCTGTCGTTTGAACTGTTGTACATAAGGTCTTATGTTATCTTCAATAATATTGTCACCTAATATTACTGTTATCTTCTCTCCAGTTGCGAAATGTTCACACAGGCGGAGTGCATCTGCGATTCCACCTTCGCCTTCCTGATAAGTATAATTTATATGTGCAAGCCCGAATTCTTTACCATTACCAAGTAGTCGCAAAAAATCTCCTGCGCTATTCCCACCTGTGACTATCATTATATCTCGAATCCCTCCAGCTACCAATGTCTGAATTGGATAATATATCATTGGTTTATCATACACTGGAAGGAGGTGCTTGTTAG
>JAUXAN010000011.1 GCA_030619885.1 bacterium | reverse complement strand
TTGAGACAGGGCTACAACTTTTACCTGACGAAAAGTGTTCTTGTTCGCAAGGTGCTTATAATTCCAAGTGATAAGATAATCAATCTGAGGAGATAGAATTGCAAGTGCCAAATGAAAAGCATCATCTTTTTTATTAGCAGGAATTATTTTCTTCTCTATTAGAGTTGTGGTAAGCAACTCTACATCCTCAATATTTTCTGGTTCAGTGAGTCTTTCAATTCCATATCGTGAGATTAAAGATAGAAGTTTTCTTCTTTTATTAGGGTCTTTGGTCTTTTCAATCTCTGCTAAAGTGACATTACTATAGTATGCATCAAAAAGTCCCTTATAGATTTGGTCAAAAAGTTTTATAGATGCCTCTCTTTTGGAGATATTTTCTTTCCGTTTATCGTAATAAAAACCAAAAACAGATGTCTCAACATAGAGTACGGGTCTCCTCATCTGTCCTCCTTTGTGAGGCAGACATCATAACTGTTTACGCTATTAGACCTTGTATATCCAGTCATGACATATGAATTTTTGCTTTCGTAATAAAAAAATTGACTGTCTCATAGGTTTGTTATAAAATACAATAAAAATTTAGTCAAGAGAAAAACAACTGAGCCAAGAGTCAAGCACCGTCCTCAATTTTATCCTGACCCCACGCCTTATACATCCTTCAAGGGGTCAAGTTCAAAAATCAATTGAAGGGGGGTAATAAATGTATAAAAACAGTAAAAATAGGTTTCTCGCTTTCGTGCGAAAGAGAGAAAGGCAGACAACGAACAAAAAGGATGTTTAATAATATGGTCTCTGTCCCCATGTTTTTGTTCAAATTATTAAGATATTATAATATCTATCACACAGGAGGTGAAGTAGCAACTTTTTCATAGGTGACACCTGATTAGGCTTGTTATGACTCCTCCTTCTTGGTCTTATATTCACATAGACAAGCAAGTGGGCATTCATAGCATTTTGGATTCTTTGCTCGACATGTGTTTTTGGCAAGTAGCCACATTAGACCCGACAATCGGGCACGTCTCTCTTCTGGCAATAGATTCATTAAGGCCATCTGTACAGCGTTATAATCAGCGTTCGGTTCGGCTAAACCCATTCGCTTTACAATTCTTTCGAAATGTGTATCAATGGGTATTACTTTCTGATAAGAGTAACGGTTGGTCAGAAGAACATCCGCTGTTTTGTTTCCTATTCCCGGTAGCTCCATTAACTTTTTCTTTGCATCTTCTTTGGGAAGAGCAAGGACAGAGGATAAATCGCCACTAAATTTCTCCAAGACTGCTTTGGAAACCTCTTTAATTCTTTTTGCCTTCACATTATAGAGTCCTCCACTTCTAATGGCTTCTTTAATCTTACTTTCATCTGCACTTACGAGTCTCTGGGACGTAACATCGAATTTTGCTGACAAGCCCTTATATGCTCGGATACAGTTCGCCTCACTTGTATTTTGTGAAAGAACCGTAATTATCAAATTTTTAAATGGATCTGTGAAAGAATACTCCTCTGGCCATATAGTTTCCCAGAGTGGACCGTATTTCTTCTCTAACGAATTTATTATCTTCGAATCTAAACTTTTCACTTTCACAAATTTCCCCTTCTCTGCCATCTCGTCTATCTCTATCCGAATGGTTTGGATATCTTTATACACAATATAATCATTTTAAAAAATTTGTCAAAGGGAAAATCACATTTTAGACGCAAAAAATTTTCTATGTCAGAGTTAAGCACCATCCCCAGTTTTACAGTCCCCAGTTTTATTTGCATGTTTCATGCTCAGTTTTATCCCTACGCATTTCTCATTTTTTCTTTAAGCTTTATTTTGATTATTTCCTGTAATTTTTCTGTATTTATCGGTCCCATGAATGGTGCTTCATCATCAATATAAAAATTCTCGTCCCCATAGCGAAAAACATCCGATTGTGTTTTTAAAATGTGTTCGGTAACCACAACCCTGTCTGATACATTCTTTACTGTTTCAATGGCTTTATTGTAACTTACCATCATATACGGGCACCTGAGTGAATGCACAACAGTTATATTAACCTTGTTCAGACTAATTTCTGGATGAAACTCAACCTGTGCAAATTCTGCTTTAGCTTGCCTATCGAATTTCTTTAACATCAAATCCACTGGCCCCATTGATTTAACCGACTCAAACCCAAAATGTTCAAAAAATTTCTTAGGCATCCAGCCTTCTATTGCGATGGTAGCAAGCCCTTTTTTTTCTTTTGCCACCTCAATTATTTTTTCCATTAGTTTCCTGCCATAATTTTTACCCTCGGCTTCTTTTTTCACCCAGATACAGTAAAGAAAATATATATCCTCACCTTCAAGAGCAACTAAACTTTCTTCAATAGGTGCAATTTCTGCTCGACCAACTACTCCATCGTCTTCATATACTACAAAACCTTTCCAGCCTTTGTCCGTTTTCTTAAGAAAATGTCTTGTGCTTTCTTGCATGGCACTCATATACGACTCCTCATTAGGACAACAGACTTTATAAAGGTCAATAATGTTTTCTTTTGTTACTTCTTTTACTTCTACCATTCTTCCCTCCTTAATATAATACCCTTTTAACTATTAGTAATATAAACCTAATTAAAACTGTCAAGCACCGTTCACAATAGATTTTTTAATAAAGGCAGTCGACCACCAAAAAAGAAAGATGATTGATAATATGGTCTCTGCCATGTTTTCCATAGGGGTTGTTCCTAAAGTCACAGAGTCAAGCACCGTCCCCACCTGGGACGTCGATTCCCATTCTTCCTTTACGGTACCTGTCTTGAAATTTTGACATTTCTATAATCTGCGTTCACCTGCGGAAATCTGCGTTCTAATTTGAGATTAGTTCCATTTTTATAATCTGGGTGGTTTATATTCGCCAAAAATTACTCTCAATACATCACAGATTTCACCGAGCGTTGCATAGGAACGGACACAGTCCAATATAGGGAACATTAAATTTCCCCTACCCTCAGCCTCCTTCTTTAATTTCTTAAGGGACAGATTAACTTTCTTATTATCCCTTTTTCTTTTTAATTTTTTCAACTTTGCAATCTGGACTTTCTGGACCATCGGGTCAACTTTCAGTATCCTTTTTGGACTCGCTTCTTCTTCGACCGTAAATGCATTTACTCCAACAACCGTCGTCTCTTTTTTCTCTACACTCTTTTGATATTCGTATGCACTTTTCTGTATCTCCCTCTGAAAGAACCCATTCTCAATCGCCTTTAGTGAACCTCCAAGTTTGTCTATCTTTTCTATATATTCATCGGCCTTCTTTTCCATATCCTTTGTTAGCCACTCTACATAGTATGAGCCTGCGAGTGGGTCAACGGTGTTGGCAACACCGCTCTCATAAGCGATTATCTGCTGTGTCCGTAATGCTAAACGAACCGATTCTTCCGATGGAAGGGCAAGCGCCTCATCCATTGAATTGGTATGGAGCGACTGGGTGCCGCCAAAGACTGCAGCGAGCGCCTGGAGTGCTACCCTCACCGCATTGTTTTCAAATTGGTGAGCAGTAAGTGTGGAACCTGCGGTCTGGGTATGGAATCTGAGCATCTGTGCCTTTGGTTCTTTCGCATTGAACCTTTTCTTCATTATCTTTGCCCACAGCCTTCGCGATGCTCTGAACTTTGCAATTTCTTCAAAGAAGTTGTTGTGAGCGTTGAAGAAAAACGACAGTCTCGCACCGAATTTGTTCACATCCAGCCCTGCATTGCTCGCTTCGTCTACATAGGCGATACCATTTGCGAGGGTAAAGGCGAGTTCCTGAACCGCGGTCGAGCCCGCCTCCCGTATATGGTATCCGCTTATAGATATGGTATTCCATTTCGGTATGTTTTCACTGCAGTAAGAGAATATATCGACTGTCAACCGCATCGAAGGTTTTGGGGGAAATATGTAAGTACCCCTCGCTATATACTCTTTCAGAATATCGTTCTGGACAGTCCCGGTGAGTAGTTTTGGTGGGATGCCTTGCTTCTCTGCAACTGCAACATACATAGCAAGCAGTATGGATGCTGTAGAGTTTATGGTCATCGAGGTAGAGACCCTATCGAGCGGTATATCTTTGAACAGAATTTCCATATCTTCCAAAGAATCTATCACTACCCCTGTCTTACCGACCTCTCCTTTGGATAGATGATGGTCAGAGTCGTAACCCATCTGGGTAGGTAGATCGAAAGCGACCGAAAGTCCTGTCTGCCCCTGTTCTAAAAGGTATTTATATCTTTTATTCGTCTCCTCAGCAGTCCCAAACCCGGCATACTGCCGCATCGTCCAGAGTCTCCCAGAATACATTGTGGGATATATGCCTCTGGTGAATGGATAATTTCCAGGAGCACCAATCTCTTTGGTATAATCTATATCTTTTATATCCTTCGGCTCGAATACAGGTCTCATTATTCCAAAGTAAGGAGTGTATCGCCACCGTTTACGGTCATCCCTTCTTTAATAGGGATTTTCTTTACTATCCCGTCCCTCGGTGCCTTCAGTTCATTCTGCATTTTCATCGCTTCTAAAATAATAACCCCCTCTCCAGCGACAACCCTCTCCCCCACCTTTGTCTCAACCGCAACCACAAAACCTGGCATCGGTGCGGTTATCTCTGTCTTCTCTTCAGCCCCACCCCCGCGGGTCTTCGCAAATCGACTTGCAATCTCATCTTCTACTTTTACATAGTACAGTTCGCCATCTATAGCCACCACCCCCTCCCCTTTTACCACCTCATAAGAACGGTTGTTCACGATGAGAGAAAGGTGGGAGGGGTTGTTAACTTCAACCACAGTTGCTTCCAATGGTTTCCCATCAAGGGTAAGATGGAAACTACTCTCCCCACTTTTTGTATTTATATCCTTTATATCAACCTTGAAAGTCTTCTCCCCTATAGTGACTATGTATGCCATTGCCCCTTAAAACCTACCCTTCCAGCCATCTTCCATAGGTTATACCCTTTTCCTCTTTTTTGAATAGTAACTTGTTTCTGCTGTTTAGTGGCATATATAACGGCCGCTATAGCTGCAATCTCATCTTGGGTTCTCCCACCCCTTTCAAAAGAGAGTTTTTCCACAAAACCCGTATCATACTTTCCGCTTATGAATGAGTCATTGTCCATAACATGTAGATGAAAAGGGATGGTCGTTTTAATCCCATAAATTCTATATTCACTCAGCGCCCTCTTCATTCGTGCTATTGCCTCGTTTCTATCCCTTCCCCATGTTAGCAATTTCGCGATGAGCGGGTCGTATAAGATAGGTACCTCGAACCCTTCAAATATCCCACTTTCTACCCTCACCCCAGGTCCAGATGGCTCCACGAGTTGCATTATCTTTCCTGAAGAAGGCATGAAATTGTTATACGGGTCTTCTGCTGATATTCTACATTCTATAGCAGCGCCTCTGATAGACACATCTTTCTGTTTCAAAGTGAGTTTCTCTCCAGCGGATATATGGATCTGCTCTTTCACTATGTCAACCCCAGTAACTAGTTCTGTAACTGGGTGTTCGACCTGGAGTCGAGTATTCATCTCCAGGAAATAGAAGTTCTTATCTTTATCCACAAGAAATTCGACAGTTCCTGCATTTGTGTAATTGCATGTTAGAACGACCTTACACGCAATTTCTCCCATCCTTTTTCTGAGTTCTGGTGTCATTATACAGGAAGGGGATTCTTCGATCATCTTTTGATGTCGCCTCTGTATCGAACATTCCCTTTCACACAGATGGACAACATTACCATAACTATCAGCGAGTATCTGAAATTCTATATGCCTTGGATTGATGAGATAACGTTCGAAGTATATTCTTGGATCCCCGAAGGCAGACCCCGCCTCTGCCATCGCTGTCTTAATGGCGCTTTTGAGTTCCTCCTTCTTCTTCACTATTCTCATGCCTTTTCCACCACCACCGCCAGCCGCTTTTATCATAAGGGGAAAGCCGAGTTTTAAACCAATCCTCATCGCGTCTTTCTCGTCTGTCAACCCTTTTTCAGTTCCGGGAACAATGGATATTCCTGCATTTGACATCGTCTTACGGGCGACGGTTTTATCACCCAAAAGTTTTATCGCTCTGCTCGATGGTCCGATAAAGGTTATTCCTTCCTTCTCGCATCTTTTTGCAAATAGGGTATTCTCTGCAAGGAACCCATATCCGGGATGCACAGCCTCAGCACCGCACTTTTTAGCCACATCTACTATTTTCTCTATCTTCAGATAACTTTCAGTAGAAGGTGGCTCACCGATACAATAGGCTTCATCTCCATATCTCACATGCAGAGCATTTCTATCCGCTTCAGAATATACGGTAACGGTGGGTATACCAAGTTCCTTGCAGGCGCGAAGCACGCGGACGGCTATCTCCCCACGATTTGCCACCAAGATTTTTTTAAACATCACAGAGGTATATTCCCATGTTTTTTTGCTGGATTTGTATCCCTTTTATTCTGCAGCATCTCAAGTGCACTTATAAGTTTTGCCCTCGTCTCCTTCGCTTGAATCACCTCGTCTATATACCCTTTGCTTGCTGTGATATATGGATTGGCAAATTTTCCTGTAAATTCTGTAGTTAGATTCGACCTTGTCTTTGCGCTATCCTTCGATTCAGCGATTTTTTTCCTATATAGAATGTTTACCGCCCCTTCTGGTCCCATCACAGCAATCTCTGCACCTGGCCATGCATAGTTCACATCGGCACGCATATGTTTGGAGTTCATAACACAATAGGCACCCCCGTAAGCTTTTCGAGTTATCACGGTTAGCCGTGGCACGGTAGCTTCACAGAATGCATACATGAGTTTCGCACCCTGTTTTATCACCCCGGTGTGTTCCTGGTCGACCCCTGGTAGAAAACCAGGAACATCCACAAAGGTCACAAGCGGTATATTGAAACAATCACAGAATCTTACAAATCTTGCGCCTTTTATTGATGATTTCGTATCCAACACCCCTGCTAATACAGCGGGTTGATTCGCTACTATCCCTACACTCCTTCCGTTCAACCTTGCGAATCCCACGATGATATTCTCTGCGAAATGTGGCTGAACTTCGAACAATTTCCCATCGTCGACTATCCTATGTATCAACTCTTTCATATCGTAAGGTTTAATCGGTGAATCAGGAACCATAGAGTCCAGACTCGCATCCATTCTATTCGGGTCATCTTTACATTCGACTGTTGGTGGATCTTCCATATTGTTAGAAGGAATATAGGCGAGTAGTTCCTTAATCGAAGCCAGACATTCTTCTTCATTATCTGATGCAAAATGTGCCACACTACTTTTTGTATTATGTATCATCGCACCGCCCAATTCTTCAAAGCTAACCTCTTCATGGGTCACTGACTTTATCACATCGGGTCCTGTTAAAAACATATAAGATGTCCCTTTTACCATAAAGACGAAATCGGTTAGTGCAGGGGAATAGACCGCTCCACCAGCGCATGGGCCCATTATTGCTGAAATCTGGGGAACTACACCTGAGGTGAGCACATTCCTCAAGAATATCTCGGTATAACCTGCGAGGCTATCCACCCCTTCCTGTATCCTCGCACCACCCGAGTCTTTCAACCCTATTATAGGCGCACCATTCCTCAGTGCCAGGTCCTGGATTTTGCAAATCTTCTCTGCATAAGCAAGACTCAAAGAGCCACCGAATACGGTGAAATCCTCAGAGAGCACATAGACCAGCCTTCCATCGATCGTTCCATAACCTGTTATCACACCATCACCGAGTATCTTCTTCTTATCCATCTCAAAATCAGTGCATCTATGTGTAACGAACATATCCGTCTCCCGAAAACTACCTCTGTCTAAGAGCAAATCTATCCTTTCGCGAGCAGTCAACTTCCCCTTCTGGTGCTGCTTCTCTATCCTCTCCTTACCACCCCCAAGCAATGCCTCTTTCTTCAATCTCTCAAGGTGCTTAAGTTTTTCATCTATAGACATCAGTTCTCCCCAACTGTTTTAATGCATACTTTGCCCTCTTTATCTTCGAGGTATCCCATAGTGATTTTTGGGTCGTGTTCAAAGATCAGGAGCCAATTTTCGTCTTGCGCCTTTTCCAGCATTTCTTTCTTCTTTCTAATCGTATCCAATGGGAGGAGGTCGTAGCCCATCACATAGGGTATCTTTATGTGTGAAGCCGTAGGTATCAAATCGCCAAGATAGAATGCGGTCTTTCCAGCCGAGTTTATCAGAATAGATTGGTGGTGTGGGGTGTGTCCACCGGTAACCACGGTTTTGACCCCTGATACAATTTCAGTATCCCCATCTATCAATTGGAGTTGACCATTTTCTTCAATCGGAACAAAATTATCTTTAAGATAACTGGCTTTTGTCCGTTCATTTGGGTTCACGGCGTCCTCCCATTCACCTTTCTGGATATAATACCTTGCTCGTGGAAATGTAGGAACTACCTTCCCCCCCTCCTTTTTAGTATTTCCTCCACAATGGTCGAAGTGGAGGTGAGTATTGACCACAATATCTACATCATCCAAAGAAAGTCCAATTTCACCAAGAGATGTAGTGAGATCTTTTTGCTTTTCAATTTTGTATATCTCTATAAATTTCTCATCGAATTTATCACCGATCCCTGTATCGATCAGGATGTTTTTCTGCTCGGTTTTAATCAGAAGAGAGTTTAGTCCTAATTCAATGCGATTCTGCTCATCTGCAGGGTTCAGTCTATTCCAGAAAACTTTCGGGACCACTCCAAACATAGCCCCACCGTCCAGTCGGAAAATACCATCGGAAAGAGAGAAAAGTTCCATATCTCCAAATTTCATAAAGCCACACTATCGATTCACATTCTGTTTTATAAACTCTACTATCTCGGTCGTTGCAGTCCCCGGCCCAAAGAGTTTTTTCACCCCTATTTTCTCCAATTTTGCGATTTCGTCTTTTGGAATTATTCCTCCACCTGTAACCATAATATGTCCAGCCCCCTTCTCTTTGAGAAGTTCCAATACTTTTGAGAATATAGTCATATGGGCACCAGAGAGAATTGACAGTCCAATCACATCCACATCTTCCTGAATCGCTGCTTCGACTATCTGTTCTGATGTCTGGTGTAAGCCTGTATATATCACCTCCATTCCTGCATCCCGAAGGGCAGCGGCAACAACCTTTGCACCTCTATCGTGACCATTGAGTCCGGGTTTTGCGACCAAAACTCTGATTTTTCTCTTCATTTGCCCCTCCATCTCTTCATTATACTGTTACCATAGAATATTGTTATTTCTTCCTCCCGGCGTTTAATGGTATCTGCCAATATTTCATAAAGATAGATTATAATATTTAAAATTTTTGTCAATGAAAAATTTAGCCACTGATTACACAGATTAAAGAATAGGGGAAAGTCCACAGGATGCTGTGCAGGAGAAATTTGGAAGTAGTGAGATATTTTTTACTTGCCTTCGTGAGGACTATATATTATGATTGTACATTATGAAGATCATTTTTTCGAAAAAATGTTTAGAGTATGGTGAGCCAGGACATCCCGAATCACCGCAAAGGGTAGAGCTAACCCACAAACATTTAAAAGAGTGCGGCTACGAATCTTTGCAACCGAACCCGGCAAAGGATGAGGATATTCTATCAGTTCATACTGAAGGGTTATTGCGTACGGTAAAGAGCGGTCAGATTTTCGACATCGATACGCCGAGTCTTCCCCATATATTCGACTATGCGAAGTTATCGGTTGGTTCAGCAATAGACGCAGCCGAGTTAGCACTGAAAGGTGAAAACGCATTCTCTTTGATGCGACCTCCGGGACATCATGCTACGAAAAACAGCGTGGGAGGTTTCTGCTACTTCAACAACATCGCCATAGCAGTTCAGAAAACTTTGGGTTCAATAGACAGAGTGGCAATAATTGACATCGATTGTCATCACGGAAATGGAACGGAACACATCTTTTTAGGGAATCAGAAGGTTCTCTACCTCTCGCTCCACCAGAGTCCTCTATATCCTGGAACAGGATTGCGCAGTGAGAAAAACTGTTTAAACTTTCCTCTTCTACCTGGTTCGGATGAGAAGGAATATCTTGAAAAACTCAACCAGGGCCTCGAAAATGTGGCTGAATTTGATCCTGTACTCATTGGCATCTCTGCAGGTTTTGATACCTATAAAGGTGACCCTATCACCAATCTAAATTTAGAAGTAGGGTCATACAGAAAGATTGCCAAGTTAATAAATGAGATAAAAAAACCTCTTTTCATTGTATTAGAAGGCGGATACAGTAAAGAAATGCCTGAATGCGTCTATCAATTTCTATTAGGAATTTCAAAGTGAACTACTGGACGCAGATTAACGCAGATTTGCAGGATTTTATTAGCCACAAAGACTCGAAGCATGTTCTGAGCGAAGCCGAAGGGCATGTCCTGAGCGAAGCCGAAGAAAAAAATATTTCTTTAACCTTGGTGGCTTTATGCCTTGTCCACAGGATCCGTATGGAGTGGCAAAAATTATCTGCGGTTATCTGCGTAAATCTGCGTTCTATTAATATTTAAAGGAGGTGAAAAACCATGCAAAAAATGATTGCTTTTTGTGGGCTTATTTGTACCGATTGCCCAGCATATATTGCAACACAGAAAAACGATGATGAGGAGAGGAAAAAAGTTGCCAAATCATGGTCAACAGAGAAGGAAATACTCAAACCAGAAGATATTAACTGTGATGGATGTCTTGTGACCGAGAGAAGACTAATCAAGTTTTGCAAAGATTGTAAAGTAAGACTCTGCGGATTGGAGAAAAATGTCGAAAACTGTGCTCATTGTGACAAGTATCCCTGTGAGGAACTCGATAAGCTTTGGGAGTTTATTCAGTCCACTGAGGCAAAAGCGACTCTCGATGAAATAAGAAAAAGTCTTGGAAAATAGGGGCAGCGCCCATTTTTACACTATTTTTATTCCCTCTATATAGACTTGACATTTTTTTGATCTCATAGTAAAGTTGCAATACAATAAAGGGCACTCAAAGGAGGTAAACACAATGGCAAACAAGAAGGCAGACCTGGCTGGGCCAGGCATCGGTGACTATGATGAACTGGAGAAAATCCTGCCACAGGACTACAGCCCTCTGTTAACCCCAAAGGAAACGCAGAAGGCTATCTTTGCAGTGAAAAACTACATCGAGGAGAATCTGTGCAAGGAACTAAATCTGATGATGGTTCAGGTTCCCCTGATCGTAGATGTTGAGAGCGGCGTAAACGACATGTTGGACCGTGATGGCTCACGTACCCCAATCCAGTTCCACATTTCAAACGATTATGACAAGCACCCAATCAATGCCCAAGTAGTACAGGCTGCAACTAAGTGGAAGCGTGTTGCGCTGAAGCAGTTCGGTATGAAGGTAGGTGAAGGTCTGTGCACTGACATGCGCGCCGTGCGCAAGGACTACTTCCTTGACCACGACCACAGCTGCTATGTGGACCAGTGGGACTGGGAACCGGTGATAACGGAAGAGCAGCACAACTTGCAGTATCTGAAGGAAGTAGTAGAGAAAATCTGGAAGGTTCTCAAGGACGCCGAAACCCACGTCCAGCAGTTCTTCCCCCAGCTGAAGACGGACAAGTATCCCGACCTGCCCGATAAGATTATATTCCTGCACGCCGAAGACATCCTTGACAAGTACCCTGACCTGCCGCGTAAGCAGCACGAGACTGAGACCGTGAAGGAACACCCCGCGATCTTCATCTATGGAGTCGGCTGGACGCTCAAGGATGGCTACCCGCACGAAATGAGGGCGCCGGACTACGACGACTGGGTCACGGAGACAAAGTCCGAAGACGGCAGACCCATGCATGGTCTTAACGGTGATATTCTTGTCTGGAACCCAGTAACAAAGCGCCGCCACGAACTGACATCTATGGGTATCCGCGTTAACGCCGACACGCTCAAGAAGCAGCTGGAGATTACCGGCCAGATTGATTTCCTCAAGTTCCCATACCATTAGGTAATCCTAAACAACGAGATCCCGCTCTGCATTGGTGGTGGCATTGGGCAGTCCCGCACCTATATGCTTCTGCTCAAGAAGGCGCATCTTGGAGAGGTCAGTGTCACCGTATGGCCAAAGATACTCAAGGACATGTGCAGGAAGAAGTACATCCATGTCCTAGAGTAGACAGATGTTCAGTCGGATATAAAAAGTTAGGCGAGACATTTAAAATAAGGAGTAAGTATGTCAAACGAATTTATCATTTTAGCGGGAACGGCTGTGAGTATAGGATTTGTTCATACTATCCTTGGGCCAGATC
Organism: bacterium; assembly: GCA_030619885.1. Classification (GTDB taxonomy): domain Bacteria; phylum Hydrothermota; class DG-26; order JAUXAN01; family JAUXAN01; genus JAUXAN01. Next base: position 46,275 of record JAUXAN010000011.1, on the reverse strand, counting down.
ACTATTTACCCTTCATTGTTCTATCCAAAGCAAGGCAATGGAGTAGTATTAAGACAGCTATGATTACATTATTATGCGGACTTGGTCATGTATTAAGTTCCGTCGTGTTGGGATTTATAGGCATTGCCCTAGGAGTTACCGTTTTTAAACTGGAAGCGATCGAGTCATTTCGAGGCGAATTAGCCGCTTGGTTTCTGATTGCATTTGGGTTTACATATTTCATCTGGGGTGTACATAGAGCGATTCGCAATCGACCACATGAGCATTTCCATCTACATAAAAATAGAGATGGTCATATCCATTCTCACAAGCATACTAGAGACCACTCTCACATTCACAATTTAAAATCTGACAGTCTAACCCCTTGGATTCTTTTTACAATATTTATATTTGGTCCTTGTGAACCATTAATTCCTCTCGTGATGTATCCAGCAGCCAAGGGCAACATGATAACCATACTAATGGTTGCGTCTATTTTTGGATTAACTACAATTGGAACGATGTTATGTATAGTTTTAGGCTCGTCTTACGGATTTTCAAAATTACCACTTCGAAAATTTGAAAAATATTCTCATGCATTGGCTGGTTTGACGATTCTTCTTTGTGGGAGTGCAATCAAGTTCTTAGGATTGTGAGATTCGAATCACTTCACTCAACATTGGTATATTTGTACTTTGAACGGAGGTAACCATGAATGATAAAGATTTAGCTTTTCACTATGTTTGCACTTGGGAAGAGGCAAGGAGAATAGCAAAGAATCACAACCGATTTTGGGTGTCGAACTGTGGGTGCCGTGAAAGTCGTGGGCAGTGTGCCCGATCACGCATGGATGTCTGTTTGATGTTCAGAACTGATATTCCCACTAGCGGTTCCGGCATCAAAGAGATCTCCCAATCTGAGAAAGAGGAAATCTTTCGAGAAGCAAAGGAGAAGCATCTGGTAACTAGACCTTTCCGAAACGAAAAGAATATGTCCGAAACGGATGGTATATGCTTTTGCTGTGACGACTGTTGCGAGTACTTCTTGAAGCCTGACGAAAATAAATGTGACAAGGGAGATCTTGTCGAAAAAACCGACTCGGATAAATGTACCAATTGCGGTGAATGTGTGGAGGTCTGTTACTTTGGCGCCAGGAAAGTGGATGATGAAAAACTGATTGTAGACCGGGATGCTTGTTATGGTTGCGGCCTTTGCTATGATGTCTGTCCTGATGATTGCATACAGATGGTCCATAGGAATTGGCAATAAAATTGGGAGTCAATCTACAAAATAAGAAATAAAAAGAACCGTCCCCATTTTAGGGGACTTCTACTGACAGGCAGTCCCTCAAGAAAAATCCTCCTATTTTTACTCCTTATTCCAGACTTGACATTTTTTGATATTATAGTAAAGTTGCTATAAAGTGCAGTTGTAGGATGATATATCCGAACCATTCGCATTTACAGAGTTATATGCCATTACAATGTAAGGAATGAGACGAATGAAAATTAAAGGTGTCTTTTTTGATCTTTTAGGAGAATGTCCTTATATATTATCTAACGAAAAAGCATGGTCAGAAAAGTTGATTTACCACCTTACAGGATTGACCGTAAAGTCCTGAAGAGGTTTGATCAGAGGCAAAATGTATTTGGACGAATGCTCTGGGATGAAAAGGCGGCTTTTTATAAAAAAGGTATGTACGAAAATGTTGCAAAAATTATTGCCAAGAATCAGACTGGATATTCACGAGTAGAATTTGCCAGGGCATTGGGAGCCTGGACTGTTTATGATTATTTTCATGGAGCATTCTCCTGGGAGAAACTGACCAAATCCATTTCGGTCATAGCTAAACCCGTATTAGAAAAATATCCTGTGACGAAACCTACTATTATTAGTAAACAGGTTAAAGAAACATCAAAGATATATGGGGCATCTCTTGTAGGAATCTGTAAGCTTGACCGCCATTGGATATATTCTTATGATATAGACGGAAACCTGGTTGAGATCCCTGAAGAATATAAGTATGCGATTGTTATAGCTATAGAAATGGATGCAACGGCTATTAAGACTTCACCGGCTTTCCCTGCCTGCACTGCCACTGCTATAGGTTATTCACAAATGGCTTTCTGTGTTGCCTGCCTGGCAGAGTTTATTAGAAACTTGGGGTACAAGGCTATTCCGATGGGTAACGATACTGCTTTGAGTATTCCTCTGGCTATTGATGCGGGAATTGGTGGCTTGGGAAGAAATGGTTTGCTGATAACTCCTGAATATGGACCATGTGTGCGGCTTTGTAAAGTGTTCACGAATTTACCGTTGAAGCCAGATAAACCTATAGAATTTGGGGTTACAGATTTTTGCAAACGATGTAATAAATGTACAGAAGCCTGTGAAGTAGATGCAATCCAATCAGAGACAGAACCTTCTTTCAAAGTAGTATGCCTTTCTAACAATCAAGGAATTCTGCGATGGGCTGTGAATTATGATAAGTGTTATTCATTTTGGACAGAAAATGCTGGAGATTGTTCAAACTGCATTGCAGTGTGCCCTTTTATTCGAAATGCGAAGACGAACGCCATGCTTTCAGACAAAATCAGAAGATAAAAAAATATCGAAAATATATTAAACTTATTGTTAACCCTTTCTCTATGGTTGCAGGCCGGTATGGTATCCGTTCCATACGGATGCTGTGCAATGGACAATCGTGGTTTCTCAAGGCATTATTTTTTTCTACTTGACAATGAGAGTTTATTTCGTAGAATAACTGAGATTATGTTTATTGAAAAGCTCTCCAATGCCTTTGGTGTATCAGGAAATGAAGATGAAGTGAGGACACTCATCGAAGATGAGATTAAAGACAGTGTCGATAGTATAGAGACCGATTCGATAGGAAATCTCATAACCTATAAAAGTGGTAAAAAGAAGCAACCAAAGGTTATGCTTGCTGCCCACATGGACGAGGTGGGTTTTATGATTACTAACATAGAGAAAGATGGATGGCTTAAATTCAACACCGTCGGCGGAATAGACCAAAGAGTTCTCCCTTCCAAAGTCGTAATGGTTGGTGATAAGAAAATCAGAGGTGTAATTGGAATACCGCCACCACACCTTACTAAAAAGTCGGAAAGAGATAAGGTTATAAAAATTGAAGACTTGAGGATAGATATAGGGGCTAAGAATAAAGAAGATGCAGAAAAATATGTAAAAACAGGAGACTATGCAACCTTCGCTACCAACTTCTCACGAATGGAGAATGGGTTGATAAAAGGAAAGGCTTTTGACGACAGGATAGGATGTGCGATTTTGACTGAACTTTTAAAAGATACCTATCCCTTTGCACTCTATGGAGTGTTTACAGTTCAGGAAGAAGTTGGTCTGAGAGGTGCTACAGTTGCCGCATACAGAGTCGAGCCCGAAGTAGCGTTCGTTCTTGAAGGCACTGCGGCAGGAGATTTTCCAATAAAAAAAGATTTGAGCAAGGCGGCTCATGTGGGAAAGGGTCCGGTCGTTACCCACATGGACCGTTCTGTGATCTGTGATAAAGAGTTGGTCAGTCTTCTCATCAACATTGCAGAGAAAAATGGTATCCCTTACCAATTCAAACGTCCTATGATTGGGGGAACGGACGCTGGAAAAATCAGAACTGCAAAAACTGGAACCAAGGCTGCAGTCTTATCCGTACCCTCAAGATATATCCACTCCCCTGTATCAATCGCAAGTCTATCAGATATGGAAAATACAAAAAGATTGATTTCGCTAACTTTAAGGTCTCTTAAATAGTATGTGCTGTTTATTTTCGAAAACATCAACAGTGGACTAATAAAAAGGAGCAGATATGAAAGACTTGATTAAAGAGTTAACCGAAACTTACGGGCCATCAGGAAACGAGGAGCTAATACGGAATATAATTGAAAACAAGATGAAAGGTCTGGTTGATGAGATGAAAACGGATACGCTTGGCAATTTAATCTGTATAAAAAAGGGTAAGGGAGCGAAGGTGATGCTCGCTGCCCATATGGATGAGATCGGTGTAGTAGTCAACCACATTGATAAGAAGGGTTTTTTGAGATTTGCTGCCGTAGGCGGGGTCTTTCCTACATATTTATTGGCTCACAGAGTGATATTTAAAAATGGTATCATAGGCACATTTGGAAAAGAGGAGAAAGGATCTACGAAGGGCGAATTGAAACTCGAAAAGATGTTCATTGACATAGGAGCAAAGGATGAGAAAGAGGCATCGAAGTATGTGCACATTGGTGATGTAGCAACTTATTACAGAGAGCTCGATGTTTTAGGCAGTAGACTCACAGCCAAAGCATTTGATGATAGGATAGGTTGTGCAGTGCTTATCGAGACAGCAAGAAAACTCAAAAGTAGCCCCAATGCGGTCTATTTTGTCTTCACTGTCCAGGAGGAGGTCGGTTTAAGGGGAGCAAAGACTTCTGCATACGGTATCGAACCGGACATTGGAATCGCCTGTGATGTCACAGACACAGGTGATACGCCGGAGGCTGAAACAATGGCTGTAGAATTAGGAAAGGGCCCGTGTGTGAAAGTAAAAGATCGGACTATTATAACACCTCTCAAGGTAAAGGAATTGATGGTCTCCACCGCTGAGAGTAAAAAGATACCGTATCAACTCGAGATTTTAGAGTGGGGTGGAACGGATGGAGGTGCAATCCATCTCTCAAGGAGCGGTGTCCCCGCAGGTGTTATCTCTATACCAACAAGATATGTCCATACACCCTCAGAAGTGCTTGATATTGCGGATGTTGAAAACGCTGTCAGACTGTTCGTTGAAATTTTGAAAAAGAATTTAAAGAAGGAAGGGTTTTAGGTGAGAAAAAAGACTACTTTTATCATAATACCTCACGACAGAAAGGATGTGAAGACTATCTCTCTATCTTCGATTACGCTTTGGATAGCAATAATTGCACTGCTCATTATTGCAGTTATAATCATATCCTCCGTTTTCAACTATTCAAATCTATTTTTGAAGGCAAGGAGGGTAGATGCGCTCAAACGACGTAACGAAAAATTGGAAAAAGAACATCGAAAGATATTGGAACTGGAAGAGAGATTAGCCTTCCTTCAAAAGGAAGATGACAAGATAAGAGCGATGCTCGGGATAGATAAGAACCCATCCGAATTTGATCCATCCAAAGTAAACGACTACTACAAAGTATCCACCGTTCTAACTGAAGATATATCTGACAAAACGAAGTTGGAGAAGGAGAGAAGTCCGGAGATGGCAGCTCTATTTGCAAAAAAGGAAGAATCGATGAGATACATCCCATACGCCTTACCGTTGAGTGGATGGGTATCGAGGAGGTTTTCAAGAGAGCATTCGGGAATAGATATTGTCGCCTCCATTAGGACACCTATCACATCTACCGCCAATGGTGTAGTTACTTTCTCAGGATGGGATGATAAATTCGGCAACCTTGTTGTGATATACCATGGTGATGTTGAGACTTTTTATGGACATAACTACAGAAACATCGTGAAGGAAGGCGATAGTGTCAAGAGAGGAGACATAGTCGCCTTCCTTGGTTCCACTGGAAAGAGTACAGGACCCCACCTCCATTATGAAATTCGGGTCAAGGGTACTACGGTCGACCCATTCAACTTTGTATTAAAATAACGAGGGTTATAGCACCGAAGTGAGCAGATATTAGAAATTAAAAACAAAATCTATGTAGGGATTTTCAAATTATTCTTTCACTTAAATATTTCTCCTGTTTCTTTAAACCATAAAACCAAATCAAGATGGCTCATCGGTATATTTATTTTGCTTGCAAATTTTGTCATCTTACTTTCTATTTCAAAATATCTCTGCTTGGACAAAGAATTTGGAATTTCATCTATCACTCCAAGCAGATGTAAATTCTTTAATATATGTCTGTCAAGAATTGCCAGATTTTCTCCTAATCCGATATTTCTTAAGAAGTGACTCGCTTCTTTATAACCTATACCTTTTACATTTTGAACCAGCCACTCTCTTGCACCATTAATCTCGTCAAATTGTCTCATCTTAGGTCTGATGGATATTCTGCCATTGATTGTAAACAGCTTTCTTGCTTCAATGATATATTCTGCTTTTTTGTTTTTAAATCGCACCCCACTTAACTCTTTAGCAATTTTATTTGCATCTCCTTTCAACAGCAAGTTTCTATCTAAAAGATTATTCACAGCATTCCAGCAAGATTTCGCTCTGGACTGGGGAGTTAATATGCAAAAAATCAATTCAGTGAAAATATCCTTCTCACTACTTTCATGCCAAATCCGCTTAAAATCATCTAATCTTAATTGTATTTCGTTTTGCTTGACTGAACATATATCTTTTATCTTTTTTAAAGCATTCATATTCCAGTAGTATTCTCTCTATCCGCAGAGCTAATATCTACAGGAAACGTGTTAGGAATCATGAAAGACATAGGTGACCCTATGTCTTTTGATCAAATCTTTTCTATCACATCGAGAAATTTGTCAATTGGCTGTGCACCTACAAGGTCGTGTTTTTCATTGATAATAATTTTAGGCACGCCTGTTACAGAGTATTTGAGAGCCAAATGGGTAAAGGTTGAACTTTCTACCATATCAGCTTTAATTTTATCGCTTTCTAACGCAAGTCGATGAGCAGTCATTACTGCTGAAGGACAGTAAGGGCATACGAGTGTTACAAATACCTGTATATGAATATCTTTTTTAATTGAATCTATTCTCTTTTTAATGTTCTCCGGTAATGCTTCCCTTTTTCCAGACACTTCCAATAAGTTTTTAATGAATGAATTTATTTCATATCCAGCTGGTATGCCATAAAATCTTATTCCTGGATCAAAATTCTTGCTATCGAGTATAGCAATGGCTGGTATCTTATCGATGCCATATTCTTTTGTCTTTTCACTGTCTTTTTGAAAATCATAAATGTCTAAATTAATTTTATCCGAAAGCCCGGCAATCTCTTTTAAAAGACTTTTTGTATCCTTGCATGTATTGCATTCAAACTCCTGGGTGAAGTATACAATAGTAACATCATTCTCTAACTCTTTTAAAATATCTCCGAGTTCTTTTTTCTTCTTTTCATCAAATAATGGCATAATTCATCCCTCCTTTCCTTGTCCGTATTAATCTAAACTTTCAAAACATAGTCACAGGCCGACAGTGCTGCCTTTGCACCTTCGCCGGCAGCTATTACGATCTGTTTGAAAGGTACAGATGTCACATCTCCTGCTGCAAAAATACCTGGCACATTTGTTCTGCAAGCACAATCAACTTTTATCTCTCCATATTGATTGAGCTCTACAATTCCTTTTACAAAATCCGTATTTGGTATTAAACCGATCTCTATAAATACCCCCTGTGCATCTATCTGCTTTTTTTCATCAGACTTGCGGTCTTTTACCACGATTGATTCAACTTTTTCCGTACCATTTATTTCTAACACTTCATGTTCCAGCAATATAGTAACATTATTGAATATATCGAGTCTATCGATAAGAACTTTATCTCCCGTTAACTTATCCCGAAATTGAATCAACGTTACATATTCAGCTACCTTTGCTAAATCTATAGCAGCTTCTATTCCCGAGTTGCCTCCTCCCACAACTGCAACTCGTTTCCCCGCAAATAGGGGTGCATCACAGATTGCGCAATATGCTACCCCCTTCCCTGTCAATTTTTTTTCACCGGGAACATTAAGCTTCCGTGATGACTTGCCAGTAGCTATTACAAGTGCTTTCACCTGATAAAAATTCCCATCTTCAAGGTACACTTTTTTAATATTATCAGAGGTAATCGATGTTGCTTTTAATCCTTCACTGTATCCTATCTCAAACTGTTTTACCTGATCCCTGAATTTATCGACAAGTTCTCTTCCCTCAATGTATTTATACCCTATGTAATTTTCTATTCCAGCTGTTTCAATTACCTGACCTCCAATATCCTTGGAGATCAATCCTGTTTTTACTCCTTTTCTCATGCAATAAACGGCAGCCGCTAATGCTGCTGGCCCACCTCCCAGAATGAGGACATCATATATTGTGTTTGGTTGAAGGGGCACAGCTCTGTGTTTTTCAGTAAAGCTGGCTAAGTTAAGATTCAACTCTAATGGCATAGATTCACCCCCTTTCACTATGGTTAAAGAATGGAGTAAAAATTTCTACCACCTTCTCTAAACTTTTCTTCACCTCATCCGAAATTTTTGAATCAAAATCTAAAGTGCTGGGTTGAATCCCCAAAAGATAACTTGCCTTTCCTTCCTTTTTAAGAAGTGTTGAGAGTAACTGAAGGGATACTTTATGTGTTGAAATGCTGCAAGGAGAGAAGGTCGCTTGCGAAAAGATCTGAATCTCACCCGCTCTTCCACCAAAATCTACTGCATCTATAAAGAGAACTGTCTCAGCATCTTTTCTGTTTAAAATGTCTAAAACAACCCCTTCGAGTCCATCTTGCTCTAAAAAGATTCGGTCTGGGGCTAATTCTTTTAACTTTTTGGCTACCTCAATGCCTACCCCATCATCAGCTCGATCAGGATTTCCCAAACCTATAACGACAACTGACTTGGAATCAATCAATCCTTTCAGTCTCTTTTTGACATTTGTCATATTAATCGGAATTATTGCTAGTTTCTACTTTTACTAAATGTGCAGAACAGCTTATGCATGGGTCGTAAGCCCTTGCTATCATTTCCAACTTTAGCTCCAGGTCGTCTTCAATCCCTTTTGATAGCAGATTTCCAACTGCTGTTCTCAGACATCGCTCGATATCGTCCAAATTTTGGGCAGTTGGAGTAGCTATGTCACAATCAGTGATCAATCCATCCTTCATAGAATAGTAATGATATAATGTGCCTCTTGGTGCCTCCACTGCTCCAGTTCCTGTTCCAGCATCTTTAAATGGTTTCTTCACCACCGGCTCTTCAAGTCCCATTATCTTATCCACTAATTTAGGAATAGTCTCAAGACAGTACAAGACCTCTATAGCCTGCGCAAGATTATTAAAAAAGGGATTCCTCAGCCACCTCTTGCTGTATAATTTCTTGTAATAATCACCTGCCTTCCCTGATAGTCTTTCACCCAAAAGGTTTATCCTTGCAATCGCTCCGACGGTGAAAGGTTCCCCATTATACCTTGACCTCTTAGCAAAGGAGTATGGAACTACCCGTTCCTGAATTACTTCCTTATATTCTTCCACACTTCTTTCTTCATCTGTGGAAATGAGAATTGAATTACTTACAAAGCCGTATTTCCCATCGGGTGGATTGAGTGCCATAAAAGTTGTGTCATACTCCACATAAGAAGGGTAATCAAAGGATGCAAACAATTCCACAATTTTTTCCGCATCTGAGACGAGTTTCTCCGCTGACTCTTTGATTTCGACAAGCACTTTTTGAGATGGATGAGCACCAAATCCTCCCAGTATGGGATTCTCGCCGTGGATTATTCGAGCACTTATGATCTCCATAAGCCGATACCCGAAACCCTTCATGGCAAGACCCCTCTTCACTTCCTCACCATAATTATCCACCATATCCATAGCCGAGGAATAGCCAAGAAAATCAGGGAGAGATAGAAAAAAGATGTGTAATGAATGGCTCTGGATAATCTCTCCAATAAGCATAAGGTCTCTTGTGAGTCTTGTTCTGAGAGGCACTTCAATATTCAATGCTTTCTCCAATCCCTTAAGAGCTGCATACCGATGAGAAAGGGTACATATACCACAGATTCTTGGCACGATATTGAGAACATCTTCGGGAGACTTACCCACTACCAGTTTCTCTATAAGCCTTGGACCTTCATAGATTTGAACTTTCACATCCTTGACTTTTTTACCATCTATCTTAACGGTAATCCCCCCGTGACCTTCTACTCTTGCCAATGATTTGATGAATATGCGTTTCATATTTTTTGCCACAAAGACACTAAGGCACCAAGGTTATAGGATAATTCTTTTAATACCATTTTTAATAAGTGGTACATTAAAACGGATTTTTCTCTTTCTGATAAAGGTTCAAAACTCATATTCCTCCTTTGAGCCTTGGTGCCTTAGTGGCTGAATAGTTACTCTGTTTCATTATTTTCTTCAGGCATTCCACCATAGGAGCACCGCCGAATTTCCTGAATTTTCGCTGTATTTCTTCAGTGGTGTATCCCTTTTCTATGAGAAGTCTATATTCGGATGGGACATTCAGTACCTCTGCAGGTCCCCAGCACCCCACGCATGGGATATTATAACATAGGCAGGCAGCGCCACAACCTCCCCTCGTGAGCGGTCCCAAGCAGGGCAGCCCTCTGAGCAGAAGGCAGTCGTTTTCTTTCCATTTGCACTCCGTACAAACCGAAAACTGGTAAAGGTACGGGGAGCTACCGTTGAGTACATGTGTAATACTATGAAGGAACTGTTTTTTGTCTATGGGACAACCGGGGATGTAGTAATCTATCTTTACAAAAGCATTGCAGGGTTTTGATTCAAGGGGTTTCATAGTCTTGAACAACTTGTCCTCATCACCATATACCTTCTGGAATCGCTTCTTCCACCCTCCTTCACCCAGTTTCATGGACTGAATTCCCCCGAAGCAGGCGCATATACCCATGGCAACCAGTATCTTTGCGTGCGACCTAATCTCCTTCAATTCTCTTTTTTGCCTCTCAGTGGTGATTGAACCTTCTAATAAACCTATATCCAGTAAAGTATATTCGTTATTACTCTGTGCCATGGGGAACGATTTAATTTCCGTCAGATCACAAAGATTGAATAGTTCGGCACCACATTCCAGGATTACTAACTGTTCCCCTGAACAGCCGCTAAAGCTGTATATCCCGATTTTCTTCTTTCCCATATATCTCAGATCAATTCTCTCATATTTGTTACGTCCCAGTATGTAAAGACCGGTCCGTCGATGCAGGTATAGGTATGACCCACAACACAGTGTCCACACTTGCCAATACCGCACTTCATACGGCGTTCAAGGGTCATAAGAATTTGATGTTTTGGAATACCAAGTTTTACAAGTTTCTCGATGACAAATTTATACATTACAGGAGGCCCGCATACCGCTGCATAGGTTTTGGCTACATTAACATTCTTAACATACTTGAAGAGTTTAGTGACCTTTGCCACATAGCATGGCCAATCTCCAGTGGGGTCCTTATCAACTGATAGTAGACATTGAAGGTCGTCCCGCTCCTTCAACTCAAGAAACTCTTCTTTGAAAAGCATATCTGACGGAGTTCTGGCACCGTGAAGAAGATAGACATTGCCGAAATTGTCCCTGTTGTCTAAAGCGTAGAGTAAAAGCGAGCGTAGCGGAGCAGCTCCAAGACCTCCTACAACTATTATGAGGTTGTTTCCCTTAATCTTATCCAGTGGAAAGCCATTTCCATAAGGACCTCTTATTCCTACTATGGAATTTTCTTTCAACCTAAATAGTGCTCTGGTAACTTCTCCTACCTCTCTGACACAAAACTCCAGTAGACCCGGCCTTGAAGGTGTGGAAGATATGGAGAAAGGAGCCTCTCCAGCCCCTGCGATGGAGAGCATCATAAATTGCCCGGGAAGGTATCTCATGGAAAGCGCCTTTTCCATGTCTACAAACCTTATCTGAAAAAACCTGACATCATCAGATAGGTCATACTTCCTCACTATTCTCGCAGGTTCCGGTACAAAGGGATTTTCTTCGTTTGACTTGTTCATGACTTTCCTTCCTTTTCCTTTCCGCCCAATAACCCTCTGACTACGGAGAGTACATTTATGTCCACAGGACAAGTATCAATGCACCTGCCACAACCCACACAGGCTGGTTTTCCAGAGTAGCCAAATGATTTGAGTTTGTGAGTGTACCAGAGCTTGAGCCTATCTGCTCGTGTTGCTCTAAAGTTATCTCCTCCGGCTACAAGTGAATATTCAGTGAAGATGCAGCAGTCCCAGTATCTTCTCCTCTCGCCTGTGAATCCTGAAATAGAAGGCTCATCAACAACATTGTAGCAGTTACAGGTAGGGCAGACCATTGTACAAGCACCGCATTCAAGGCACCTTTCTCCTATTTCTTCCCATACAGGGCTGTCATAGCTTAATTCCATGATGTCAGGTATCACGGTCATGTCAATACTTTTAGTAAATTTCTCATCCCGTTCCTTCTTACATTCCATGAACTTATCCAAGTGTTTACGGGTTATATTATTATTAAACAGATCGGGCCTTACCTTTACCATATCATCTCCCAGACTTGAACCCACCCATACCAGGTAAAAGTCCTTGAGATCGCTGAAGAACAGGTCAAATCCTTCTTGTACAACATCTGTACCCATAGATTTGCACAAGCAGCCCTCAGTAGGGGTGCAGAATGAGACACCCAAGATAGCAGTCCTCTCCCTTCTTGTGATGTAATATGGGTCTGGATAGTATCTCCTGAACAGGTCATCAAGAATGAGGAGTCCATGGATATCACATGGGGGGACACCATATACAACCCTCCTGGGTATGTTCTCCAGTTCAGTCTTGTAAGTCTCTCCCTCATATCTAAGTATGTTGAATTCTGGGGGATGAATAAGCTTCTTGACGGGTAACAAGGTTCTTTTGGGTTCGAGGATCAACCGGGAGAAGTCATCTATTTTATCATAAACATATACTTCGCCCTTTTGTACTGGACCCCACAGCTCCCCGAATTGTTTTGAGGATTCGAGAAACTCCCTCAGGTCTTCTTTCTTCATCCAGAGAACTCTCATATCTCTTTATTCCCCTTTATTTATTATGTATAATTAGAATCCAGACAACGTCAACAAAAAAGTAACCACAGAGTCGTAACGGTATTCTTCTTCCTCTCTGGCTACTCTTCTACACTTATTGCTTCAACTGGACAATCCTCTGCAGCCTGTTTGCAACAATCTATTGCATCCTCTGGAACCGTATCGACCTTCACCATTGCAATATCTCCGTCCATTTCAAAAACCTCTGGGCATGTCTCTACGCAAAGTTCACACCCAGTACATAACTCTGGATCAACGGCGGTTTTCATTTTTCCTCCTTTCTCTGGTTAATTATCGTTTAGACTTTAGTTTAAAGAAGAGCCAGTTTTTGTCGCTTTCTTGAAACTTTGTTCTTATGAGGCAAAACTTACCTTTGAGTCTCTTGCCATTGATTGAGAGGACAATTTTATTCTCTTCCACTTCAATGGGCTGAAAATTACCACTATCCCAAATCTCAACTGTACCCGCTCCATACAGCCCTTCAGGAATTACACCCTCAAATGACGCATAGTCTATTGAATGGTCTTCAACTTGAACGGCAAGCCTTTTAATGCCAGGCACTGTTGGTGGTTCTTTGGGTATTGCCCAACTCTTGAGCACTCCTCCCATTTCAAGTCTTAAATCGTAATGCAACCTTCTAGCTGCGTGCTTTTGAATAATATATATTGGCATGTTTCCCGTTGTCTCTGTTTTGCCCTTTGGCTCAGGGCTTTTACCAATTGCTCGGTAATTTCTACAGGCTCTAATGAGCGATATGTTCTTCTTTTTTCTATTGCCTTTTTTACATCCATTATTCATCCTCCTATTGAGATTCATCTATCACAATTTCTTTCTTTAAAGTGCCATATCTGTCACATTTTGCTTCAACCTTTATTACACATAACACAAGGTTGTTACGTAATCGTGTACTTGTGTGCGAATCGAAGCTGATTCTATTAACATTGGACAACCTTGCACTTTCAATGAGCACCTACAATATTAATATTCTTCGCTTTTTCTAATGTATTTTTCAGGATTCTCATCAAACGCTTTTTTACATCCTGCTGCACAAAAGTAATATGTTTTTCCTTTATACTCGCTCTTAAATTCAGCCGTGCCTTCGTTTACATTCATTTTACATACTGGGTCTATAGCCATGGATTTCACCCCCTTTCATATTTATTAGATGTAACACAAATTATTGCTCTATTTCTCTCAGAGTGCCCTGTGGCCTCTTCGCAATCGTCTTTTTATCTCTTCAAACTCATCCTTTGTTATTTCTCCTCGTGCGTAATGTCGTTTTGCTATCTCCAGCAGGTCTTCTTTCTTATAAGACCCGCGAAATATATCTTCCGGGTATGTTTCGCGAGAAAGATACCAGAGGAGGACCGCAAGACCTGCTATTAACAAAAATCCGAGCAATACCATAGTTAACCCTCTTCTTTTCTTAGAGTTCGTCTGATTTCCTCATATTTTTCTTTTTTGATCTCTCCTTTTGCATATCGCTGCCGGGCTATCTCCAATGGGTCGTCTAAAATGCCTCTGGTCTGTGCTCCTCTGGCTATCCATCGAATGAGTAGAAAAATGCCGAGGATGACCAAAACCCAGAATACTACCATGGCAATCCAACTATACCAACCCATATGAAACATATCACAACCATATCCCCACTGATACATAAACACCTCCTTCTTTGGGTATTATACACTTAAAAAGTTTGAAGCTAAATTAGACTTTCATTTTCGCACGAGTTACAAAACTCCAACCAAAAATGTAAAGCCTATAAGAAGAATTATATATCTTTTTATTTTAACCTCCTTTCTGTTTTTAATTGATTTATCATCTTTTTACTTTACAGATTCAAATACTTTTTTTAATTTTGTTTCCACATCTACTGCAATCTGTTTTAATTCGTCATTTTTAATCATCTCCATCGCTACTGTGGGTTTGATAATCGAAATGGCAGTTTTATTTTCCTTTTCGTAAACAATAACATTGCAAGGGAGCATCAACCCAATATTTTCTTCAGCAAGAATGGCTTTGTGGGCACTGGGTGGATTACAAGCACCTAATATCATATATTTTTTAAACTCAATACCTAATTTCTCCTTGAATTTTTCCTTCACATCTATTTTTGTTAGAATTCCAAATCCTTCTTTCTTTAATTCTGCGGTCACTACTTCTACCGCTTCTTCAAACGGCATATCTATTTCTTTGGTAAATCCATAATTAATCATTGTAACCTCCTTCAACTTTTCATTTTCTCCTTTGCAGGTGGCATATATTTTTTCAACATCAAAGAAAGACTCACCACCGTAACAGAACTCATAGCCATCGCGAGACCTGCAAGTTCCGGTCGAAAAGTAATTCCCAAAAATGGATACAGTATTCCTGCTGCGACAGGAATTAGTGCACTATTATAGGCAAAAGTCCAGAACAGGTTTTGTTTTATCCTCGCCATTACTTTCTTACTCAATTGCACCGCCGCAACAGCATCCATAAGATCGTCTTTGATAAGCACTATTTCACCACTTTCTATTGCTATATCCGTACCGCTGCCTATGGCAATACCCACATCTGCCTGTGCAAGTGCTGGTGCATCGTTGATGCCATCACCCACGAACGCTACTGTTTCTCCTTTTTCTCCCAGTTTTTTCACTTCGTTAGCTTTATCCTGTGGCAATACCTCCGATAAAACATTTTCTATTCCAATTTGTTTTGCGATTGCGTTTGCTGTCCTTGCATTGTCACCGGTAATCATAACAACATTGAGATTCATATCTTTTAATTCCTTAATCGCATTTTTTGTTGTCTCCTTTAATGTGTCAGCAATAGCAATTATACCACATATTTTTGAATCTTGAGCAATTAGTATTACCGTCTTTCCTTCGTTTTCAAGTTGAAGCATCTTTTCTTTAACCTCTTCAGAATATGAGATATTTTTTTCTTTAAAAAGAGTCCTATTTCCTATAAGTACTTCTTTTCCTTCGACTTTTGCCATCACTCCTTTCCCACCAAAGGTATCAAAACCTTCGCTTTTCTTCATCTCAACACCTTTTTCCTGTGCCTTTCTTACTATAGCTTCTGCAAGGGGATGCTGTGAATTCTTCTCAACACTTGCTGCCAATGTTAGTAGTTCTGTATCATCCATGCCAATCCCAATTATGTCTGTAACTTCGGGTTTCCCCTTTGTAAGGGTTCCGGTTTTATCAAATACTATTGTGGTTAGCTTCTCAGATGTTTCAAGGGCTTCACCATTCTTAATGAGAACACCAAGTTCTGCTCCGCGACCAACACCTACAGTTACTGCAGTGGGTGTTGCAAGTCCAAGAGCGCAGGGGCAGGCAATAACAAGGACGGAAATCATACATGTTAGGGCAAAAAGCAGTGTATTGCCCAAAATTAAATACCAGACAACGAAAGAAAGAATAGCAATTGTTAATACGGCTGGGATGAAATAACTTACTGCTTTATCAGCAATCCTTTGAACAGGCGGTTTTGAACCCTGAGCCTCTTCTACAAGCTTTACGATTTGAGATAGTACTGTATCTTTACCTATTTTTGTTGCCTTGAATTTGATTACACTGTTTTGGTTGAGTGTTCCACCGACGACACTATCACCTTTCTCCTTCAAAGTTGGAATAGGCTCTCCGGTAATCATTGACTCATCCACATAGCTTTCACCATCCACGACTTCACCATCCGCAGGTATTTTTTCTCCCGGTTTTACAATTACTATATCATTTATTTGAACATCCTCTATCTGTATTTCAATTTCATTGTCACCACGGACAACTACGGCGGTTTTTGGTTGTAACCCCATCAATTTTTTAATCGCTTCCGAGGTTTTCCCTTTTGCTCTTGCTTCTAAATACCGCCCCATTGTGAGAAATGTGGCAAGAAGAACTGCAGTTTCATAAAACAAAAATTCACTCGAAAGTATAAACTCAAAAGTACCTAAAATACTGGCTATAAATGCAACCCCTATCCCCATGGAATACATCACATCCATGTTGAGATTCCTATTTTTAAGAGAACGATAGGCAGCACTGAAAATAGGATGACTTATATAAATAAAGACAGGGGCTGAAACAACCAGCATTAGATATGCCATTGAAAAAGGCAGATGAACTGGAGCATACATAAGAATCATTAGAGGTACGCCTACAATAAACCCGACAATGACTCTGCTGCGTTTCTCTCTTAAATCCTTCTCCCTGGCTACTGTTTCTAAATCTTCTCTTTCTTCTCCCTCTATCCCAAGATATCGATAGCCAGCTTCTTCAATGGCTTTTTTCATGTCAGATATTGTTGTTATTTTTGGGTTGTAGGCAATATACGCTTTTTCAGCGCCGAGATTAACGTTAACACCAATGATTCCGTCCAGTTTTTTGAGGGAATTTTCAATTGTTTTTACACAAGTAGCGCAGGTCATGCCTCCGATTTTCAGGGTGACTTTTTCATGTATCACCTTATAACCTGCATCTATTACTGCTTTTTCTAGGTCAGCAAGTTCCAATTTCGTAGGATCATACTTCACCATAGCAGTCTCATTTCCAAGATTCACCTGCACATTAGTAACATCACTAAGGCGTGATAGTGATTTTTCTATTGTTGTGACACATGTTGCACAGGTCATTCCCGAAATCTTGAGTTCAGCCTTTTTTCTATGCTTTTCTTCCATCCCTTTACTTCCTAAATTTCACAGCCTTTCCTATTCTTTGATACTATTTATATAGACGAATTTTTGCAGAGCAAGTCGTTCCGGTCTGTTTTTCTCCGCCTCCACCTGTTTATCTGAAAGAACCGGGCTTATAGTTTCTGAATGTCTGCCAACAATAACCAGTGCAATGACTTCCATTTCATCTGGGATGCCAAGTATCTCTCTTGTCTTTTTTGGGCTAAATCCAGCTATTGGATGTGCCACAAGTCCCAACTCAGTTGCCCTTAAAATCAGAGCTGCGGTGGCCATACCCGTATCAAACAGGTAGTATTTTCTGTCCTTAATAACGCAATCAAATTCTGACTTGCTAAAAACGGAGATTATCATTGATGCATCCTGTGCCCATTTATTACCTTGTGATAAGGCAGAATGCATTTTTTTCAACATTTCCAAGTCATACACGAAAACATATCTCCATGGCTGATTATTAAAGCAAGAACAGAAAAGTTGAGCACTTTGGGCCAAATCTCTAACAAGTTCCTCAGTTATTTCTACCGACTCCAGGGAGCGATATGCTCTTCTTTTTTCTATTGCCTCTTTTACATCCACTATTTATCCTCCTTTTGAAATTATTCTCTCATAGCTCATCGCATCACGTTGGTTTCTAACTTTAGATGTGTGAGAAAATATCCTATCCTTTGGTAAGGATTGCATTATTTCAACATCCATAAGCTGAAGACCATAACGACCATACCCACAATGACTCCCACGATGGGTAGATGTTCTCGGCCAAAAGATCTTGACAATGGGATCAGCTCATCGAGTGAGATAAAAACCATAATTCCAGCCACTGCTGCAAGAATCCAACCTAATACAGTGGGAGTCAAAAATGGTAACAAGATAAGTGCGGCTATTGCTGCACCTACAGGTTCTGCTACACCAGAGAGAAATGACCATAGAAAGGCCTTGCTGCGGCTATGGGTAGCTGCGTAAACAGGGGCTGAGACCGCTATACCTTCTGGAATGTTGTGGATAGCAATAGCGACAGCAATTGCACCACCCAACCGTACATCCTGCAGCGTACCTGCAAAGGTGGCCATGCCTTCCGGAAAGTTGTGGATCCCTATACCCAGTGCAACGAGGAGTCCAGCACGGAGAAGTTTACCGTTTGGTTCTATTTGGCGAAAGTCATGCTGTCCAATATATTCGTGCGGAACAAGGTAGTCAACAAGAAACATAGTTAGAATCCCAGCGAAGAACCCCAGATTTGCTGGTAGAAATCCAATATATTCAATGCTTCCCTGTAGCAGCTCAACAAAGGAGACCATGATCATAACACCGGCTGAAAAGCCCAACACAAAACTCATAAACCGTGCACCAGGCTTCTGCATCACAAGTCCTATAAGACTGCCGATCGTGGTGGAAAGGCCAGCAGCTGCGGTCAATAATAAAGCTATGCCAATGTTGCTACTCATGTTTCATTATATAATAAATTTTCTATTATCTCGTTTAGATACTATCCACTTTACTAAACTCTAATCTCTATTTCCTAAACCTTGCTTAATTGGGCACTCAAATCCTTCATCTGAATCCACCAGTGTTCCATCGACATCAAACAGTGCGCAGTGATATTTATCGTTTCTCATGTAACGTGCATTCCCTCTTTATTCCATCTCCCTGTAACACTCCTCGGATCTCTCATTCCCTATCCTAAGAGGGTCCATCTTAATAACTCTCACACAGCAATTCGTAAAAACTCTGCGGGTGAGCACAGGCAGGACACTCTTTAGGTGCCTCAGTTCCTTCATGGATGTAGCCACAATTTCGACATTTCCACTTTACGACTTTGTCTCGCTTAAACACTTTGCCTTCCTCGATATTTTTAAGCAGTGCCAGGTATCGTGCTTCATGTGCCTTTTCAGCTTCTGCTATGGATTCGAATACCCCAGTGATTTCGTCGAACCCTTCTTCACGGGCAATTTTAGCAAATGTAGGATACATGTTGGTCCATTCGTAGTTCTCGCCCTCGGCCGCTGCCTTGAGATTGGCTTTTGTATCACCAATCACACCTGCCGGGAATGAGGCAGATATCTCTACTTCCCCACCCTTCAGAAATTTGAATTCCTGCTTTGCGTGCTCTTTTTCGTTATCCGCTGTCTCCTGAAATATAGCGGCTATCTGCTCATAACCTTCCTTTCTTGCCTGAGAGGCAAAGTAGGTATAGCGATTCCTCGCCTGCGACTCTCCTACAAAGGCAGCCAGCAGATTTTTCTCGGTTTTACTTACCTTTAATTTCATGACTACCTCCTTTTCAATCCGTTGACTTCCATAAACCGTGAAGGTTGCAGTATTCTCTCGCCTCTATTTTTTCTGCTTTGATTTTAAATAGAGCCTCTGGTTTATCTCCCGGTTTTAGAAACTTCCTGTATGCTGCACCATCCGCAATTATCTCTATCCACTCTATGTAGTGTTTCTCTTCCATGGGATGAGCAACACTCCCAACTTTCACTTTAATACCGTCTACTGTCTTTTCAACCACGGGGACATGCTTTTCAAGGGCAGCATCAACTGTGTTCTCTTTTAGAAGTTTCATCGGTTGACCACAACACACGAGTTCTCCTTTACCTCCGTGCAAGACCTCCACAATGTTTCCACAAATCTCGCACTTGTAAATCTGTAGTCTCTCAGTCATTTTTTTACCTCCTTTTTTCTTTTATAGTCTTTGATTGCCTCGTGAAGCGCATCGGCTGCCAGGTTTGAACAATGCATCTTCTGAGGAGGCAACCCATCAAGTTCATCAGCCACATCATTACGTGTTATCTTCATGGCTTTATCGAGATTCATCCCTTTTACCATCTCGGTCACCATGCTACTCGTTGCAATGGCAGAACCGCAACCGAAGGTTTTGAACTTTATATCGGAGATAATATCGTCTTTTACTCTAATATACATCTCCATTAGGTCTCCGCAGACAGGATTCCCTACCTTTCCATACCCATCAGGCTTTTCTATAGTACCTACATTCCTCGGATTCATGAAATGTTCCAGTACTTTTTCACTATAACCTATCTGTGCCATATAAACACCTCCCTTTGCAACCGTCTATTATACAATCTATTCCAAACTGAATCTCTCATTATCAACCCCATATTTTTGTCGATCTGGGGAGACGGTTTTTACCGAACGCAGGCTTGTCGACAACTCGGCGAAAAACTTACATTCTTCTGAGTATCCGAATTTAAGAGAGTTATTAAATCTTTCAGGAACTTTTGTAAAGCCAAGTGAGGTAAATTCCGTCGACCTTAATGCCATTTTAAAAAATCTCCCTATAGCGGCGAAAGCTTTCTCAACTTTTGAACCGTTTCCTTTACAGCCTTTACAATTATCGGTACTTCTTCAGCCTTATTTGACCGCCCCAAGGTTAAAACCATTGACCCGTGGGCCTCTTCGTGTTTCAAACCTATTGCCAGTAAAACATGTGAGGGTTCTAATGTTTTGGAAGAGCAAGCTGATCCTGTGGATACTTGTATACTGTACCGCATGTTCATATTCAATAGGATACTTTCGCCCTCTATACGACTGAACCGGAAACTTGCATGGTGTGGAAGCCTTTGTGTAGGATGACCCGTGAGATACGATTCTTCTATCTTCAATATCTCATCGATGAGTTTATCCTTTATTTTCTCGAGTCTGGTGTTTTCTTGCTCCATTTCATCCTTTGCTATCCTTGCTGCTTCCCCCATTCCAGCAATGGCAAACAAATTCTCTGTTCCAGACCTAAGTCCCCGTTCCTGTCCACCGCCAGGAAGGATTGATTGAAGGCGTACACCTGGTTTTATGTATAATGCACCGGCACCTTGAGGACCGTACATATCATTAGACGATATTGTTAACAGGTCTATCCCATCATTTTGTACATCTATAGGTATACGCCCTGCAGCGGCTATTGCATCCACATGCAAGTACAACCCCTTTTCATGAACCATCTCACTTATCTCCTTGATAGGTTCGATTGTTCCTATCTCATTGTTTGCGTACATTATTGAAGTCACTGTGGTGTTTTTTGTCAAAACACCACCGAGTTTTTCAAGATCGACGATACCCGTTGAATCGACCGGTATAATGTTCAGTTTGAAACCATTTTTCTGAAGCTCTTTCATAGGATTGAGAACTGACATGTGTTCTATGGCACTTGCAGCGACCTCTTTTCCTTTTGCTACATTTCTAAGTGCGGTTCCCTTGATAGCCAAGTTGTTGGATTCCGTTGCGCCACTAGTAAAGATAATACAGGTCTCTTTCTCTGCATTAATAAGTTTTGCGATTTTTCCCCTGGCATCTTCGATAAACCTTTTCGCTCCTAATCCAAGTGAATGGAGAGACGAAGGATTTCCGAAGTCATTTTTAAGATACCGTTCGGCAAATTCCAATACCCTTGGATCAACTGGCGTCACTGATGCATGGTCTAAATATATCCTTCCCATAGATTCTCCTCTAAAACCACATTGTTGTACCAGCATCCAGCGCCAGATCGTTCAGGGTTCCTGCACCTACTATTTTTACTCCGGGTATCAATTCAACCTTTTCCCAACCTAACATCTGTTTGGATGCCTCACACACATAGATTTCAATTCCCATCTCAAGGGTCTTGTTTATCATTTCCAGAACGCTCGGAAAGTTCCCAAGTTTTATCTTTTCAGCTTCTCCAGGAAGTAATATTTTCAACCCTTGACCTAAATAATATACTTTTGGGTCGATATCCATTGCCTTTGCAGTTTGTGCCAAAACCAAAGGCGGATACTGTCTTTCTGGTACATCACTTGTTTGTACATACAGAATAGAATTTTTGCTTTTCATCTTTAGCCTCCTATTTTTCTTTCGGCACCCTCAAAAATTAGTGTCAGAAACAATCTTGCTCCTTTATTCTTCGATATAAAATTTTCTCACTCCTTCTTTTAGGATGCCATTTGAAACTATTCCTTACTTTTCTCATTTTGCAGTCCTTTTCTATTAGATGCAGCCTTTACTAACTTGATTCGTCTTATTTCACCCTTCTTATAAAGAAGGTTAATAGTGTCCCCTCCTTTTCAAATTTCAAAATCTCGTGTCCAGTTCTTTTAGCCCATCTTTTAATGTCCTCTTCCGCAGCAGGGTCATCTGCTACTACTTTCAACACCTGTCCTACATCGATTTTTTCTATTTCCTCATTGGTCATAGCGAGGGGCATAGGACAGTAAAAACCCACACAATCCAGCTCTGCATCAGAGATAATATTTAAACTCATCAATAACTTCCCCTTTCTATATCCTATATTTCGCAGCCTGTTTCACTCGCCCCCCTTTTTGTATTACTGATGGAGTAAATACTCGTTGGGCAAGTTCACTGTCAAGCATAAATAAGCCACCACCTTCATCGTCTGTACCAACTCCTCCTGCCCTTGTATCCTTATCCAGTTCGCAAATCCTTTCAGATTAATTGACTCAAAATAAGTAGACATTCACAGATAAAGACAAGAAGAGTACAGTTCTAAATCAATGTTGTTTACACGGCAATAACTTCTTTTACTTCCGGCACTTCGTGTTTTATTGCCCACTCTATACCCATTTTTAGTGTCATCTCGCTCATCGGACATCCTCTACAAGCGCCTGTTAACTTTACCTTTACCACTCCATCAGAAGTAACCTCTATTAACTCAACATCACCACCATCAGCCTGTAGTTTTGGCTTAATTTTATTTAAAACAGATTCTACTTTCTCTTTCATTTTATTATCCCTCATTTGATTAAAGAGATATTGTCAAAAAACCACAGGTAAACCCAGCACCTTTACAAAGGTGCTGGGTAAACACTGTTAAATTATAAATCTTTCATATTCCAATAAAGAAATTTTTTCTCTGTGTTCATCTGTGTTCACCTTTGGTTTCATAGTTTTTTTGACATTACCTTTGAAGTTTTTTGAAATTTTCATTCTGCTACCTCAAACTGATCTTGGCTCGCACCGCATACAGGGCAAACCCAATCATCTGGTAGTTTTTCAAAGGGTGTTCCTGGTTTTATTCCGGAATCAGGGTCACCTTTTTCAGGGTCATAGATATACCCGCAAACTGTACACCTGTACTTTTCCATTTTCTTCACTACCTCCTTACGATCTTCCTCTTTAATGTATGTTGGCGCTGTCTTTGGAGCCGTGCCTCGTTTTATATCGTGATAGTAAGCATAAGTCATCGGCTCCTCATCTTTGATGATTTGAGCGTCGACTGCCTTTCCAATAAACACTGTATGCGTCCCCATATCCATACTATTAATAACTTCCGCTTCCAAGTATCCAACGGAATTCTCCAAAACTATCGGGGCACCGGTTATGCCAACCTTATAATCTACATCTTTGAATTTGGCAATGTCTCGACCACATTTGAATCCAAAATGTCCTATAAATTTCATTGGCGTCTCTTTTGATAAAATTGAAATAGTAAAGACCTTGCTTGCTTGGATAAATTCGTGGGTAAAATTCTGTTTATTTATGCTCACCGCTACTGTTGGGGGCTCTGCTGTTACCTGAAAAACTGTATTTGCGATTTGTCCGTTAAATCTATCTGCTTTCTTAGAACTTATTACATATAGACCATAACCTATCTTATGCAGAGTTTTAGGATTCACAAACTCACCTCCTTATGCTTTTTTGCAATGGTATCCGCCAATCTGTCCAGAGAACTGAAGTCTTCCTTCCTGGGAACCCCTTTACAGAAGACAGTATCCAATATCTCAACTTGCAGGCTGGAAATAATTTCTTCAAGTTGTTCGACTGCTTTGCTACCCCAACCGTACGAACCGATGATAGAGACAAACTTCAATTTAGGTCTCAGGATATTTACAAGGTAGGCGGCATAAATAACAACTGGATGTGCACCGGTCAATACTGTAGGCGTGCCTATGACAACAGTAGCTGCATCCACCAATGCCATTGCTAATTTACCAATATCAGTATCAGTCAGGTCAAACTGTTGCACACTTACACCTCTTTCAATCAAGGCTCCTATGAAATGCTCCACCATACTCTTTGTACTGCCGTGCATAGACACATAAGGCACTATAACCATATTCTCCGGTGGATCAAAGACCCAATGTTTGTATGCATTGAGGATAAATTCAGGATTGTTATAGACAGGGCCATGACTGGGTGCAATTATATCTATCTCTATGTCTTTTATCTTCTCCAAATTCTTCTGGATTATCGTTCTAAATGGCATCATAATTTCTGCATAATACCTTTTGGCTACTTCATAGACTGTGGCTTCATCAGTTACATACAAATCAGATGTTGCCAGATGAGAACCGAAAAGATCGCAGGGGAAAAGTATTTTATCTTCCTTTAGATAAGTCAACATCGTTTCTGGCCAATGAACCCAGGGGAAATGGATAAATTCAAGTGTCTTATCTCCTAACGAGAGTATCTCCCTGTCCTCAACGGTTATGAACTTATCCTCAGGGACAACCAGCAAATCCATAAGCATACCCTTACATTTGGATGTTGCTACAATTTTGGCTTTCGGATACTTGTCCAATATCTGAGGCAGAGTTCCTGAATGGTCTTGTTCTGCATGATTTGCAATAACATAATCTATATTTTTAACCCCCAATTGATTCAGATTATTTATCAACACATCTGCCTTAGTTGGGTCAACTGTATCTATCAGTGCTATTTTTTTGCTACCCTTAATTAAATAAGCATTATAGCTTGTTCCATCTGGGAGTGGAATAAGTTCATCAAATAGTCGTCTATCCCAATCAATAGCACCAACACAGTAAATATCTGGTCTTAATTCTCTTGGTTTCATGATTATCACTTCCTCAATATCTCCTTTATATCCTCTTCTGGATTACCTACAAGTCTTATATCGTAGTTATCTTTAAGCACTTTCAGAATGTCATCGTTTACCCACGCAGGAAGTATAGGACCAAGGTATATACCCTTAATATTAAGAGAGAGAAGGCTCCAGAGTATGGCTACAGCTTTCTGTTCCATCCAACTGAGAACTAATGTAAGTGGTAATTCATTTACCCCGACACCGAAGAGTTCGGCAAGCGCAGATGCAATCTCAACTGCAACTATTGCGTCATTACACTGTCCCAAATCTATAAGCCTTGGAATACCTTCTATATCTCCAAGATCTAAATCGTTGACTCTAAATTTCCCGCAAGCAAGAGTAAGAACGATGGTATCCTTAGGTAGAAGTTTGACAAATTCTGTGTAATATTCCGCTTTCTTAGCAGGAGAATCACAGCCGCCTACGAGGAAGAAGTGGCTTATTTTACCATCTTCTACCAACTTTTTGATCTTATCTGCCAGAGATAGAATTACTGATTTAGAAAATCCGGTTGTTAGCACAACATCTCCTGGTTTTTCTTCCAGCTCTGGTAACGATTTTGCCTTTTCTATAACAGGCTTAAAGTTGTATCCATCTATGTGTTTCACACCGGGCAACCTTATAGGACCTGTTGTAAACATCCTGTCTTTATATTCTTCTTTTGGTATAAGGGCACAGTTTGATGTTGCAAGAATCGCTGCAGGATATTCTGCAAATAATTTTCGCTGATCAAACCATGCTTTGCCAAGATTTCCTGCCAGATGCTTGTACTTTTTTAACCCAGGATAGCCGTGTGCAGGCAGCATCTCCGAATGAGTATAAACATTTATCCCAGTTCCTTCTGTTTGTTTGAGCAATTCCTCAAGTGGTTTCAATCCATGACCTGTAACAATAATCCCAGGACCTTTCACCGTCCCTGTCTGCACCTTGGTAGGTTCAGGCTCACCGTATGTTTTAATATGAGCTTCCTTCAAAAGTCTCATTGTCTTTAGATTCATTTCTCCGGCTTCAACAGCTAACTGGATAAGGCTTTCTGCATCAAAGTTCACATTCGTAAATGTAGCATAAAAGGCTCTCTCGATAAAACCGTCTATCTCGTGGTCGGTAAACCCAAGTTCTCTTGCGTGATAGAGATACGCAGACATCCCCTTCGTGGCAAAGATCAGGTTATCCTGTAGGCGAGCTACTGTGGGTTCTTTTCCGCATACACCCTTAACAGTACACCCTGTTCCTTTTGCAGTCTGGGAACATTGATAACAAAACATATCTAATCTATCCATCTTTCCTCCTTATAAAAGTCTTTTCTCTCCTTTTATTTTCTTAATATCCGTAATATCCTAGGTAACTTCCAAAGTTCCAAGATACTCGCCATCTTTACGGACTGCCGAGTAGCGGATGTAAAGGATTTTTCTTTTCATGACCACTCTCATAGTGTCACCGAACTGTTTAAATATACCACTGCACAAAGTCATCTAGGCTAATCCTTTCACTTCGATAAGCATTTATTCTAGCTTCAAGATCCGGATAGCCAATCGAGATTCCCAATACGAGTTGTTTCGTTTTTGGAATTCCAAAAAATTTCCGAACAGCATCTGGATAATGAGCCAGCGATGCTTGCGGACAGCTTCCCAAGCCGAAAGAACGGGCAGCTAGGATGATACTTTGTATGAATAATCCCATATCCAATATTGACCAGGAACTGAGCGTACTGTCCATAAAGAGGAATAGAACACAAGGCGCTCCATAAAATTCAAAATTCGACAAACTCAACTCCTTTCTTTTCTGCTTATCTTCTCGTTTTATTCCGAGGATCTTGAACCTCTTCGCGCCATGTTCTTTTGCCCTTCTCTCTAATTCTGTTGGCCAGGTCTCTGGTAGTGGAAAGTCAGGATTTGGAGTAACATCTGATTTTGCCAACTCACAAAGAATTCTACCGAGTTCCTCTTTCTTCTTGCCACTTACCACCACAACTTCCCAAGGTTGTGTGTTCTTGTAAGAAGGACTTCTACTCGCTACTTTTAGAATCCTTCCTATTATTTCTTTAGGAACGGGAGTGGATATAAAAGCACGAAAACTTCTCCTTGTTTCAATCCCTTTTAATAATTCCACCATACATCACCCCCAGTGCATTCTCCAAATAGGCGATAGCCCTTTTAACATCTCCTTTTTATTTCTAAATAACTCACTCATAGTTTCCTTCTTCTACCGTTCATAAGTATTTACGACCTATTTCTTATTTCCTTTAATCCCAAGGGTAACTTCGTTAAAAGACACATCTTTTCCCGCGGCTTTAATAGCATTTTTTACTATGTTTACAAGACCAAAGCAGCAGGGAACTTCCATATGTACACAGGTTATAGATTTTATGTTGTTCTCTTTCAGGATTTGAGTGATCTTCTCCTCGTAGAATTTGGCGTCATCCAACTTGGGACAGCCTACCAGCAAAATCTTCCCT
The DNA here is from genome assembly GCA_030619885.1 of bacterium. Lineage (GTDB taxonomy): Bacteria > Hydrothermota > DG-26 > JAUXAN01 > JAUXAN01 > JAUXAN01. The sequence continues at coordinate 18,592 of JAUXAN010000011.1, read as the reverse complement.
TTTAATAAGTCGTCATGGAAATCGGGATAGGCAAAAGGAACACAGTCTGCTGCTATCAATAGATTGGCATTTTTAAAATAGGGAGCGAACGGTGGAACAAGTTTAATCTGAATAGGCCACTGTCTGAGTTGAGATACCCCCTTAGGTTTGGGAGCTGCTTCTCCGGCAGGCTTTTGTTCTTCCATCAAGTCCATTACCCTTGAGCCGGGGCATCCTGAGAATGCAGCAGTGTGTTCATGCTCGGGATGTAGAGTCTCTTTGATAGGAACCTCTATATTTCTATCTCTTAAGAAATCTATCGCCTCATTGAGAAATTCGAACTGGTTATGTTCTTTGAGATGTTCTAAGTGCGCCTTTATCACATTCTTCCCCTGCTTTACTATATTTTTCATAACCTTTCTTTCGTCGTACTCTTCAGCCTCCCTTTCTTCAATTACGATTGCACCTTCGGGACAATGGCCAATGCAGGCACCCAATCCATCGCAGAATAGGTCGCTTACGAGTCTTGCCTTACCGTCTATAATTTGAAGTGCCCCTTCAGGACAGTTTGGAATACAGAGACCACAACCATTGCATTTCTCCTCGTCGATGCGAATTATCTTTCTCTTATTCATTTCCTCCAATCTCCTTGATACTCCATAGTTATTCCTTCTTTCCGTGCTCCTTTTTCAAACACGCGGGGCATATTCCATAAAGATATGCCTGTACTTCCTCAACTTCACATCTTTTGACCTTTCCCTTTTTGATTATTGGACAATTAACCTCAATATCCAGTATCTTTTCGCACTTTCGACAGAGCAGATGATGATGAAGCTTTGGATTAGGGTCAAAACATGCTTTATCTTTTCTTATGGAAAGTTCTTGTATCTCTCCTATCCTCTTTAAAAGTTCCAAAGTAGAGTAAACAGTAGCTTGAGACATCATTGGATATTTCTTTCGCAAGACTTTATAAATCTCGTTCACAGTTGGATGAGTAGTACTTTTTTTCAAAAACTCCACCACAGCTAACCGCTGCGGAGTTAACACGACCCCCTTATTTCTCAATCTATCAATTAAGTTACTCATAATTATAACAATTCTTAATCAATAATTATTATAATATAAAAAAATTTCTTGTCAAGGAAAAAATGCAAAAAATTACAATTTTTGAATCTTTTTTAAGATTTTTGCATCTGTGTAAGTAGAAGGGAGGTGTTTGAGATATTTGAAATTGACAGATATAATCTACTTGTTGAAAACGCAAGAATGGAAGATGTCTTTGACGACTTCTTTGATAGTACCTTTCCAGATTCTTTTCCTGTAAGGTCAAAAAAAATTCAAAGGTGTATGGACACCAGTTATTGACTTCGCAGAGAAGAAAAACTATTTTCTCCTCAAGGCCAAGCTTCCTGGGATGAAAAAGAAGAATATACGCATATCTATAAACGACGGAATTCTTTCTCTCACAACAGATTTAATCCCACCCCTGGGGTGGGATTAAATCATAAATAAGTGGAGTATTTGGTTTAAAAGTTTATGCCTGTCCCCATTATTTCCATTATTTCTCTCTGAATAGAGACCTTAAGACTTTGAGAGGGCCATAAACAATGATATTGTCACCTTTGTTCATTTTCTCTCTTGCTTTCGGAATGGGAATCCAACTTTTGCCCCGTTCTATTCCTAAAACCAACAATCCCTTCTTAGTCAATTTACATTCTAAAAGAGAACAGCCGATAAAGGGATGGTCTTCTTTTATAGTCACTCGCACAAGACCGTAGCCTTCAATGAGATGAAGGAGGTCCTCGGCTATACCTTCTTCAAAGGCGTGGGATTTTATGAGTCTACCCTTGATATAATTCTCCCATCTTTTTATAAACCCTTTACGAGTTGCGACTCTGTAGATTACATATATTCCTAAAAGCAGGATTACAACATTGATAGGAAGAGTAAATCCTTTACTGGTGACAAGGGAGGTTGTAGTAGTTACGATAACTGTAACAATCCCCACGTTTCCAAGTATCATGAGCCAAGTGATAATCCGCCTCCTTAAGGGATAATTTATAACTAATTCTGCTTCTTTTGTTGTAAATCCCGTTCCTGAAAAAGCTGATAGCGCCTGAAATCCTGCTCTTTTCTCATCCATCCCGGTCATCATCAAGGCAATAGCTGCTGCCCTTATTATGAGAAAAGACACAAAGATCACAAGCAAAGTGGGAAGGAGAAAATATAAACCACCCATGGTTAGTCACCCCCTATAAACATTTTTTCCCCAATTAATATCGCATATTCTGTACATGAAAACATTGAGCAAAATTTCGCCCAACTCTGTAGAAGACATTATGGAGTATCCTGCAAAGAATCTATAGCCTTCACAATAATCCGTGTCTATTGTGATATGCATATCAAGCTTTAATCAGCTCCTCACCTATTCTAAAGCTCTTCCATGTATCAGCAAATTCTTGCAGTTTTTTGTCTACGAGATAGTTGACAGTCCCCTTCTCATAAGTGCCATCCTTTTTCCGTTTACCTGCCTTTACTCCTGTAAGTATCTCAATGCCTTGGTCGATAGTTTTTATCGGATAGACATGAAACTTGGCCTTCTTTACCGAATTCACAACATCTTTGCGTAACATCAAGTCATCAATATTTTGATGCGGTATCATCACTCCCTGCGTTCCAGTAAGTCCTTTGGCTTTACACACATCGTAGAAACCTTCGATTTTCTGATTTACTCCTCCAATCGGTTGAATCTCGCCTTTTTGATTGACAGAACCTGTAACAGCGATATCCTGTCGTACAGGCAGTTCAGACAGAGTTGACAACAATGCATACACCTCAGTTGAAGAAGCTGAATCACCTTCCACTCCTGAATATGATTGCTCAAAACAAAGACTGGCACTCATTGCCAATGGCTTATCCTGAGCATACTTTGAGCGAAGATAGCCTGCAAGTATCAGCACTCCTTTGCTATGAATTCTTCCACTGAGCTCTGCCTCTCTCTCAATATTAATTATACCTGAGCCACCAACCGATGCCTTAGCAGTTATGCGAGATGGTCTTCCAAAAGAATAATCACCTGTGTCGTATACTGAGAGACCATTGACCTGTCCTACTACACTTCCTTTGGTATCAATCATAATTGTCCCTTCCTCTATCATTTCTTGAATCTTTTCCTCAGTAAGCCTTGAGCGATCCATCTTCTCCTCAATTGCCTTTTCTACATGCTTTTCGGTAACCTTAGAAGTATTGTCTTTGTGAGCCCAGTAGTTGGCTTCTCGTAGTATATCTGCTACATTATTAAATTGAGTGGATAGTTTATTCTGTTTGCCAGCAAGCCTTACCCCATATTCAACAATGGCTGCAACTGCCTTCTTATTAAAAGGGTTTAATTTTTCGTTCGTAACTATCTTTTTTACAAAGTTAGCATACTCCATAATACTTTCTCGCTTCACATCCATAACCGAGTCAAAATCTGCACGTACCTTGAATATCTTTTTAAAGTCCTCATCGTGATTGTAGAGTAGGTGATACAAATAGGCATCACCAACCATGGCTACTTTTACATCGCATTGTATTGGTTCGGGTTTCAATGCCGATATGGATATCATATAGAATGGAGCATAGTTCTGTATCTCTATCTTTCTATTTCTTAAAGTTCTTTTGAGTGCTGGCCATACTCCCTGTTCTACCAAAGCATCTAAGGCCTCGATGATGAGAAAGCCACCATCAGCTCGAAGAATGGAACCTGCCTTTATTTTGGTAAAATCAGTCCTCCAGTTCCCAGATCTATCCGGGGTAACCTCAACAGTTCCAAAAAGATTACGATATGTAGGTGATGTTTCAAAGATAACAGGTGCTTTTTTTGCTCCAAAGTTATCTATGAGAAGATTAACACGATATTCTAAGAATGGATCACCCTGTGAAATTGACACACCGGGTAAGGAAGAGGTTTGCCCTTCTGGCTTCTGAAATTTGGCTAGGTTGTCAAGGATGTCTTCCTTTACCTCATCCAAGTATTCGTTTAGCGTATCATTTTTATACCTATCTTTTATTTCATTAATCCTATCTTCAACCAAAGGAGTAACAACCTCATTATCAAGTGATTTAACCTGTTCATTTACCTTTTTCTCAAGATTTATCATCTCTTTAAAAACAGCCTCCATCTTATCAGCAAATTCAGAATGCTTCTCCTCAAGTCTCTTTAGTCTTTCTTTTGTAAGTTTCCCCTCCTTTACCCAAGCCGCCAGCTGGTTAAAGTCTACAGGTTTACCGTCAATCACAGGTAGTACAGTTGGTTTTGTAAAGGCACCAATCTGCAGCTGAATCAAAGTAAATTTTTCTTTTGCAACTTCGCTTTCGAAACCTTTAAGTAATTTTTTCTGCTTATTCTTGAGGTTTTCGACAATCTCCTTCTTTCTGCGCTGGTAATCTTCGCTTTCAAAAACCGATGATATATTCTTTGCTAAGTACTCAACAAGCTCATCCATGTCTTTCTTGAGACTTCTACCTTGTCTTGCTGGCAACCTGATGAGTCTTGGCATGTCAGGATTCTTGAAGTTATTCACATAAAGCTTATCATCGGGTATACGCTTTAAGCGCTCAGTTTCCTCCAATAAATAATTTACGGCTGTCTTTCTACCGGTTCCCACAAGCCCAGTAACAAATATGTTGTATCCTAAACTTTCGATATCTAAGCCCAGGCGAAGAGCATTCACTGCCCTCCTTTGGCCAATTATGTCTGCTCGCAGTTTTAATTCATCGGTTGATTCGAATCCCAGGCTTTTTGGGTCACATCGCCATCTGAGCTTATCGACCTGCACTTTCTTGAAATGTAATGCTTTCTTCATTTTTATCGCCTCCTTCTCGCGTTATTATTGTCAAAAACCACCTTATTTTGCTTTGACGACAGGTTATAACCCGATTTTCGTAGAAATTTCCAAAATTACCAACCATTATGACATTTTATCTATCTAGACTTTTATGTCAATGCTTTTTGACTGCCTTTAAGTATTTATTTTTCGCACGAGCATAGTCCGGAATTTTGAAATACACTGTCCCCGTGCAGCCATTAATCCCTTCTGAGCGCTGTTCTCAAAAAATAACCACTGTTTCCTGCAAAGCCGCCCGCCAGCACGGCAACCAGAGTTATGGCTGCAATTAACAACAATGGAGAACCAAGTTTCATCATCATGGCAACTCGCTGTGCAATGATACCTCCTCCGGTTAGCCAGTAATATAAACTACCAAACAGCCATAGCAGCCCTGCACTGGCCATTCCGACACCAAACCCTTTCCAGCCAGACCGTGCCTTCACTATCCCATAGAGAAACGGTACCATCATAATCCACCACCAAAACGGGGTTAAGAGTTGAAGAAACAACATAACCGCTAAACAAATGATTATGTCGATGATCATTTCTCACCCCACATCACTGTTTTTCCTGCCAAAAGTTCGTGCTTATCGTGTGGAGATTTCAAATACAGCAATTCATAGATTTTACCGGCTACCCAATCATCCACAGCATTATCGTAGAACTGCGAACCGGGATTCCCCGACTGCCCGCCAGGATAGATACCCCAGGCTTTGACTTCTTCTCCTAACGCCACAACCATGCGCCAGGAAGGGCCAACAAACAATGGATGTTTCATATTCACAGTACATTCACTGCCGTTAGTCGGCAATCCAGTTCGACCGAGGCCCGGTATTCTTCCCAGATGGTTCATATCTGTTCCCCTCGCTTTTCCCCATTCCCAATTGTAATCTAAACTCCCAAGCTCTTCGGTTAACTTTTTGATTGCAGATTGGAAAGACTTAATAGCAAGGTCGCTCAGTGTCTCTTTATCAGGGGTGGTTCGAATATCAAAATAGTGGCTGTTAGGTTCTGTTAATATTAAAGAAGTGGTGACATCCCGGAGTGGGATCTGCAATTCACCTAAAGGACTTTTCATATCATCCAGCCAGATCATGTTAGAAAGTTCCTTCCACCAATATTCAAAAATGGTTGGAGCTATTAACTCAGCACGATATTCATAATTCCAGGACTTTAATTCCTCGTAGCTTTGGATTTCATCCTGCGTCAAACTTTGGATATCCAATAGCGATAATAAAACAGGCAGTATTTTTCTGGCATGAAGATCCATCACATCATTCTGAAGGGCTATCATATCCTGCGGAGTAATATTCTCCATTTTGGCCAATCGTTCATTGATGCGAGCGCCTCGTTCAAACGGAAGATAGCTACCAGTCAAGTAATAAGGATAATTCTCGTCAGTGGGGTATTGATTTGCAGAACTGACAAAGCCACGATTTGGATTCTTGATGTGCGGAAGCTGGGCGCGGGGAATCCAGCCTTGCCAATCATAAGTAGAATTTCTCCCATCGTTGATATAACGGCCTTGACCCTGCCAACGCAGGGGGAATTTCCCATTGTGCCAAATAGCAATATCACCTTCAGTGCTGGCGAACGCAAAGTTTTGGCCCGGGCAGTCGTAATGGGATAGCGCCTCAAAATAGTCGTCGTAATCGCGAGCCCGATTCAACTTCAGAAAAGTGAGAGATTCGTTGGAGGGATCGTGCCCCGTCCAGCGCATGGCCGAACCCGGGGGTATCCATTTGTCGAAAGGCGCCTCTGTCTTTTGATACACCACCGGGCCGTGGTGGGTATAATAGACGGTGTCCAAAACGGTTCTCTCACCTCGAACTTTAATTTTTTCGATGCGAACCGTCGTGGGGCGCCATTTGTCATCATATAGATATTCTAATTTGGTATCGTCTTTAAATTCAATCTCATACCAATCAATAACATCGGTTTCTGCATTAGTAAGGCCCCAGGCAACCTCGCTGTTAAAGCCGGTGATCACAAATGGCACCCCAGGAAGAGAGACTCCGTAAACATTCACCTGTGGCGAAACCAGTTGGATCTCATACCAAATCGAGGGCAGGTTCAGCACTAAATGCGGATCATTACACAAAATCGGATAGCCGCTTGATGTTTTTTCACCAGATACGGCCCAATTGTTGCTGCCAAGATGCGGGGTGAACTCGATAGAATTGGGCATAGCCCTAGTTGCCGGTTGAAAATCCGATTTCGGCTTTTCGGGAATTTGCGGATGGAAATTCCAGGGAGTTCCGGGCGGAATGATCGGATCGGTAAAAGGTGGATATCGGGGATAGAGCCTGGCTGTTTCCGCCTCTCCCAGCGCAGCAAGGGCACGGGTTATGAACAGATCTTTAATATTGTAGCTCGTAAGACTCCATGCCATATATTTCACCAGCAAAGCAGATTTGAGAGGTGTCCATGCTTCGGGTTTGTAATCTAAAATTTTATATTCTAAAGGTAAATTTTTCGAGCTCAAACTGTGGATGTAACCATTCACGCCGGCAGTATAGGCTTCCAATATCGTGCGTGTTTCGGGATGAGTAAGCATTTCTTTCAGTGAATTTTCCGCTGCGTAAACCATCCCAATTCGTCGAAGGAAGCGATCATAGTCGAGTGCCTGCTTTCCTACAATTTCTGAAAGTCGGCCGGCAGTGGCAAAGATCTGAAACTCCATTTGCCAGAGACGATCGCAGGCGGTGAGATAGCCCTGTGCAAAATACAAGTCGTAATCGTTTCGTGCAAAAATGTGCGGCACCCGTCGATCATCCCACAGCACCATAACGCTGTCTTTCAATCCTCTTACATCTAAAACAGAAGGTATTTTATCCGAGGCAGCGTTATTCTGCCAAAATCCTGCATAGGGATTCAAAAACTTCCCCAGCGGTGGAAGTACATCGTGAGGAAAGTTCAAGAAGTAAAATAATCCTAATGCGACGCCTGCAGATAAAATGAGTGAAAGCCACCTCATAAATAAACCTCTCTTTTTGCACTGAGAGTTGAATACCCTGTTATTTCCACTTTTTTGTAGAAATTTCCAAAATTACCAACCATTATGACATTTTATCCATCTACACTTTTATGTCAATGTTTTTTTGATTGTTTTAATCATGCGATAGCATAAAAATGTAAAAATGTGAAGCCGTAGATCTCGGAGAGGCACCGTCCCAGAGTTTCCTCTAATGTTCGCCAATCTCTTTCAATAGAATATCAACTGCCTCCCTTAACTGGGTATCTGAAGTGGCAAATAATCTATCTTCTGGGGGTGAGTTCTCGATGTAAACATCGGGTTCCATAATCCAGTTTTCTAAATTTTTCCTTTCCAAGGAGTATATCCCCCACATCGGAACTTTGAAACCTATTCCATTAAGTAGTTCTATATACTCGGTTCCAATTACATATCCTGGTGTCTTTCCTCCAACAACCTTGCCAAGCCCAAGTTCCTTAAAAGCAAAAAAGGTCATCTCAGCAGCGCTCTTTCCAAACCTGTTAGTAAGCAACACCGTTGGCTTATGCCATACCCTCCCCGGTTCTTTGAATTTTCGACCCGCTATCTCGTTAGTAGAATAATTTTTACGCTGTATGATATCAAAAATATCCTGAGGTGGCCATCCTCCTGGATTATCTCGTATGTCAATTATCAAGGCTTCTTTTGACAATAGCTCTGAAAATAACTCTTTTTTAAAGGACTCGAAACATTCTTCTCCCATCCATTGAATATGGATATAGCCAATTTTGCCATTACTCCACTTTTCAGTTAACTTCTTTTTCTGGTCAATCCAGTAATTGTAACAAAGATTTAAAAAATCCCATCTTTTTGCTATTGGTTTGACCTTTACTATACGAGCCCCTTTTCCTGAATGATGCTTGCCAACCTTCAATTTTACTTCTTTGGCAACCTTGTAGTTCAAGAGAGAATACAAATTAACATCTGGTGAAAGAGGAGCACCGTCTATCTCTAAAAGAAACTCGCCATCGCTTACTCGAGTTTCAGGACTGTCGCATGGACCATTGGGCAGCACATGTTTGATAATATACCACCCTTTTTCGTTTTGCTCGACCCAGCAACCGAGATATCCTGTTTGATCCTCTTGAGGTATTTCTTCAGGATACACGAATAAGTGAGATGCATTGAGCTCACCAATCATACGGGATATCAGATCATTCAAATCCTCTTCCATGTAACAAGATTGCATGTACGGAAGATACTCGGTCCTTATCTTGTGCCAGTTAACACCATGGAAATTTGGGTCGTAGAAGAAGTTGGCCAAAAGACGCCATGCCTCATTGAACACTTGCATTTTTTCCTCATCGTAATTAATTTCGGTTCCTGCCTTAAAATTTACATTAACAGGTTCTTGAGCATCTAAATCTATTCTTGAAATTTCGCCACTCTCAGAAAGATAGAAGATCTCTTTGCTTTCAGGAGTCCAATGAATTTCTCGTGGATCAGCATTTGTCAGTCTGCAAAGATTTGTACCATCTTTTTGAATAGTGTATAGTTCGAATTCCCCTGAAGCGTTGGACTTAAAGGCGTAGAGTTCACCATCGGGAGAGATTGTAGCCAGTTCATCATCTCCCTTTGTCTTTGTAATTTGCACCACCCTTTTGTGAATTTTGTCAAAATCTATCTCGACCTTTACCTTTCCTTTTTTAGAAGGAATCCTTTTAGATTTCAAAAGTGGTATTTGCCAAATATCAAAATTACCCGTTCTTTCCGACAAGAATGAAATTGTAGTTCCATCTGGCGACCATATTGGTTTCTTATCCTCTTCTGGATGTTTACTAATATTAACCAGCTCACCGCCATTAGCAGATACGATGAATATTTCTAAATCTGGCAGGTTACTAAAACAGCTGAAGGCAATCCATCGACTGTCGGGTGACCAGCTATATTCACCGATAAGTGATTTAGAAACTATTAACTTTTTCTCCTTGCCTTCAGGTGTAATTGTATACAAATTGCCAATGGTATAATCAGATATACGATCAGAGGCTCCAGTAAGATACCCGATTTTTCTTCCATCGGGTGACCACATTATCCGCCCCTCTATCTCATCTGTCCGTGTAACTTGGGTTATATCAACCTTAATACAATCCATGAAGGTTGTATCATTATCACCAGGGCTTGCGACATAGATATCTTCGTTGCCATCCTTGTCAGAAATAAAGGCAATCTTTTTCCCATCAGGTGACCAGGAAATTTGAGATTCACGTCCAGGGAATTGGGTAAGTCTCTTTGCTTCTCCTCCAGTAGCATTCATAATAAAGATCTTTCCATGCACGACAAATGCAATTTCTTTGCAATTTGGTGATAGAGCCATCTCCGTAGCATCTTTTTCAAAAATCTTTCTTTCAATAGTATTTATCTTGGGCCCACTAATTGCAAATATCTCTATTGGAGAGCACTTTCCTTTTAAAGTTTCAAGTACCCAGATTTTCCCTTCGCATTCATATGCTATGACTGAACCGTATGCGGAAATTTTTGGGAATTCAACACCTCGACCAGTATGGTGTGTGATCTGAATGGGTTCTTCGCCGGGGCTAAGCCTGTAGATATTTTTTGAGCCATCCCTTTCAGAAACAAAATAGAGTGTATCTCTCAACCACATAGGCCATAAATCGTTGTGGTCTGTAGTTGTTATCCTATCCATAGTTCCACTGGATATATTCTGTATATAAATTCTTAAATTTCCCGCCCCCTTGTAACCTCTTCTCCACCATTGAGTGTAGAAACTTGGCCTCGACATAAAAGCAAATTTTTCGCCATCTCGAGAAAAACAACCTGCATATACAGGGTAATCAATCAACGATTTGGGGGTTCCACCATGTATTGATACTTCGTAGACCCCGTAGCTAGTAGCTCTAAATTCATAACGGTCAGAGAGGAAGATTATCTTGCCTGATTTCCATTGAATAGGAATATCTTCAGAAGAATGGAAGGTAAGCCTTTTCTCCACTCCACCCTCTACAGGTGTATAGAACACATCATAGCTTCCTTGCCGTTTTGATGCAAATGCAATATATGAACCCTCTTTAGACCAACATGGCCATCCTTCGTATGATTTATGGACAGTTACTCGATTCGCTTTACCACCATCTATAGTTACTGTCCATATATCCCCAGCCCATGAAAAAGCAATCTGTTTTCCATCAGGAGATGGGGCAGGAAATCTTGCACCGATTATAGGCTCTGAGGCGTTACCTTCAAGATTGGCTAAAGGCATACCCAGAATTCCTAAAAATAGCGCAAATATCAACACCTTTACGCTTTTAATATAACGTCGAGTAGACATCATTACCTCCTTTCTCTATGGACTAAGATAAAATCTTTTGCTAACTTTCCAATCTCTTTTGCCAAATCCTCTGAAAGATGCACTTTCTCAAGCAACTCCTTGTCTACGCCTTCGCTTTTCTCAAGTGTTGCCTCTATAATTGCCAAATCTGCGTCCTTTACCAACTCTTTTAGGGAAGGGCAATTTCCCGTATCACCGCTTATCGCAATACTCTCATCCTTGTATGAAATCCGATAGCCTAACGCTGGGATTTGGTCAAGGATTCCAGAACCCTTTATGCCTCCGCAATGCACGACAGGATAAGACTCGACCGACATCCCTGCAATTTGAAAAACTTTCTGGGGCTGGATTTCTTTCCGGGTAATTTTGAAAGGCATAGTATTGGGATAACACTTTATAAAGTTATTCAATATAGAAAATATCTCTTTGCATCCTTTTGGCGCAAAAATTCTGAGCGTTTGATTTCTTCCTATCATCCTCAGGAATCCAAGCAATGAATGTAGACCACCAACATGGTCAAAATGACCATGAGTAAAAACTATTCCACTAATTTTATTAAGATCACATTTATTGGATAGAAGATCTCTAAGTACCCCATCGCCAGTATCGATAAGAATAGAGCCATTATCATTGCTCACCCAAATGTGCTGAGCTACCCCAGCTCTTGAATATAAAATGTTAACCTTTATTTGTTTTCCCTGCCACGATTGTATATTCTCTCCTTCGTTTTTCATGATTTCATCTTCTTCATAACCGACTATTGATTCGTTTATCCAAGTGGGAGATAATCCAAACCATCTGGAAATGCTGTTTCTCCTGGTTGTTTCTCAAGTTTTGTCCTTTACAACTAAACTGACGAGTTTCTTTTTTACTATTATGAATTTTTCTATCTTTTTACCTTCCACCCACCGCCTCACCTTCTCACTCGACAATACCGTCTCTTTCAGTTCTTCTTCTGTTGCCTCCACAGGCACTGTGACCACATCTCGAAGTTTACCGTTAATCTGAACAGGAATACTGAGTTCCTCAACTTCTATCTCCTTTTCACTCCATGTGGGCCATACTTCAAGAGAGATACTATCTTTCTTTCCGAGTCTTTCCCACAGTTCTTCTGAGATATGTGGTGCAAAAGGAGAGAGAATAAGAAGAAAGTTCTCAATCGTCTCACTGAAACCCTTGTCACTCACTTCATCCGGTTTTATCTCGTTTATCCATTCCATCATAGCGGCTATAGCCGTATTAAATTTGAAATGCTCTATATCCTCAGTAACTTTTTTAATAGTCCGATGGGTTTTCTGTCGGAGTTTCTTTTCCTGTGGTGTTGTGACTTGGGAATTTCTCCATTGTGGATTATATCTTTGTCTATTTTGTATAACGAGTTTCCAGATTCGGTTTAAGAAACGGTGACTACCGTTGATTGCATCTTCACTCCATATTACATTCTGTTCGAAGGGCGCAAGGAAAAGCTCATAGATTCTCAAAGTATCTGCACCATATTTCTCTACAATAGAATCTGGTGTTATTACATTTCCTGCACTCTTCGACATTAGCTTACCATCAGAGGCATGGAGCATGCCTTGATTCATAAGTTTTGCAAACGGTTCTCTGAAATCTATCAGTCCCGCATCTGCAGCTACCTTTGTCCAGAAGCGTGCATAGAGAAGATGCATCACAGCATGCTCTGCACCACCAACATAGAGGTCGACGGGCATCCAGTAGCTAACATCCTCTTTTCTGAATGCGCCTTTTTCAAAGTGCGGACTTGCGAACCTTAAAAAATACCACGATGAACAGGCGAACCCACCCATCGTATCCGTCTCCCGTTCAGCCCCTCCACCACATTGAGGACATTTTGTTTTGACGAATTCTTTAACATTTGCCAGAGGCGATCTCCCTGTGCCAGAGGGTTGGTATTTCTCCACATCCGGAAGAAGGACAGGGAGTTGGTCTTCTGGAACAGGGACCTCCCCACATTTTTTACAATAGACTATGGGGATGGGTGCTCCCCAGTATCGCTGGCGCGAGATGAGCCAGTCGCGCATTCGATAGTAGACTGCTCGCTTCCCAATACCTTTTTCCTCCATACAGTCGGCAATCTTCTCAATCCCTTCTTTTGATGGCAAGTTTGTGAACTCACCAGAGTTTATCATCCTTCCCTCTTCTGTATAAGCCTCTTTTCTCTGGATCTTCGACAATTCTCCATCCCATTCCGGAGGTTCGATAACCACCTTTATCGGCAACTTATATATATGTGCAAACTCAAAATCCCGAGTATCGTGGGCAGGGACAGACATTATCGCCCCTGTTCCATAGCCCATCAACACATAATCACCAATGTATATGGGTATCTCATCTCCGTTCATAGGGTTTACAGCATAAGAACCTGTAAATACCCCTGTAGGTTTTCTTTCAGTGGAGAGGCGTTCTATCTCTGTTTCAATCTTTGCCTTTTCTACATATTTTGTCACCTCTTCCCTGTTTTCAGGGGTCGTCAACTTCTCCACCAACGGATGTTCGGGAGCAAGGACACAGAAGGTCATTCCATATATCGTGTCAGGCCTGGTTGTGAAGACCGAAATCGTCTCTTCTCTATCTTTTATCTTTAAATTGAATCCTACGCCTTCACTCCTTCCTATCCAGTTTTTCTGCATCAAGACTATGCTTTCGGGCCATTCGATGATTTCTAGATCATTCAGAAGCGATTCGGCATAGTCTGTGATCTTAAAGAACCACTGTTTCAGATCTTTTTTAGTAACAGTGGTGTGGCACCGCCAGCACATTTCATTTTCTACCTCCTCATTAGCAAGCACAGTCTTACATTTGGGACAGAAGTTGGCTTGGGCGGTAGCCCTGTATGCAAGACCCCGTTTATAGAGTAAGAGAAAAAACCACTGGGTCCAGCGATAATATTCAGGCGTGCTCGAATTTATCTCCCGTTCCCAATCATAAGAACAGCCAATCAAGTCCAGTTGTCTTTTATAGTTTGCGATATACTTTGGGACGATTATTTTAGGGTGGAGCCCCTTTTCTATAGCTTCATTCTCTGCGGGCAGACCGAAGGCATCCCATCCCATAGGATGAAGCACATTATAGTCCTGCATCCTCTTATACCTGCATATAACATCTGTAGGGATATAATTACGACAGTGCCCCACACTCAAACCATCTCCTGAAGGATAGGGGAAGAAATCGAGGCAGTAAAATTTCGATTTATCAGGTCCACTATCCGTCCTAAAGATATTCTTCTCTTTCCACTGCTTTTGCCATTTAGGCTCTATAGTTTTAAAATCATACCTTTCCATTTTCTGGTTACTCTCCATACCTGTTTTAAGCAACCACGTGGGGGCAGGTCTTGTGTCTGCCCTTTAGGTTGCCCCTACGTTAGATACTCCATTGCATACTTGCTATATTTAACCGCAAGCTCTCTTATAGATTTGACCTCTTCCTCTTTCAGTTCTCTTTTAACCTCACCCGGTACACCTGCGACCAGTGAATGTGGTGGTATTTTAGTCACCCGATTTCCAATCACCACCACACCATACCATACACTTGCATTGTTGCCGATTCTCACATCACCGATGAGTTGGGCAGTTTCAGCAACAAAAACATCGGCGCCGATTTTCGGTTCTTTCTCTCTAAATTTCATAAACATACCCTGTTTTAATAAAATTTTAACGAATATGTCAAGAGAAAATAATCCACGGATTACATCTCTTGATCCGTATAGACAGATTCAAATCAAGGGGAAAGGGAGAAGTGGGAGAATGAGATTGCTTCCCCCTACGGGTCGCAATGACAACGTTCTTTTTCGTCAGTGCGAGCGAAAGCGAAGCAACCCCGAAGTGAAGGCGTGTCTATTCCATTTGACATACTATATGAAGTATGACATAATATTCACTAATGGAAATTTATCCACTCACAGAGCCGTTGCACAGCATCCCATATCCCTACGGATCCGTTGCACAGCATCCGTATGGAATGGACGGGTCGTATGACAGAAAAAATAACGAGTCCCTTTAGACAAACTGGAAGAGGGAGGGAAGTAATAAGTGAAAAAAAGGGAAAGAACCAAGGTATGATTTTTGACATAAAAAAATACGCAATCCACGATGGCCCCGGAATCCGCACTACTATATTCTTCAAAGGATGTCCCCTGAGATGTCCCTGGTGTCAAAACCCGGAGGGGATAAAAATGGAAAAGGAGATTATAGTCTGGCAGGACAGGTGCATAAAATGTGAGGACTGTTTAAAAGCTTGCGATAGAGGGGCAATTTCTTTGAACAATAGGAATTTGTTTATAGATGCGGAAAAATGCGACCTCTGCGGAGAGTGTATTAAGGTATGCCATCCTCAGACCATTGAAATAGTTGGTAGGGAAATCACAGTTGGAGAGGTTATGAGAGAGATAGAAAAGGATTTGGTATTTTACGATGAATCAGGGGGCGGAGTAACTTTTTCAGGGGGAGAACCTCTCATGCAGCCCAGATTCCTGGAAGAACTTCTTAAAGAGTGCAAGGGGAGGTATATTCATACTACCCTTGATACCTCCGGTTATGCTAATCTGGAACTTGTTCTTAGGATAAGTGAACTTGTTGACCTCTTCCTATATGATTTGAAGCATATGGACAGCGACAAACACAGAAAACACACTGGAGTACCAAATGAACCTATATTGAACAATCTAAAAGAGCTTTCCCGAAGAGGTAAAAAAATAAACGTTCGCATCCCTGTTATTCCCGGGGTAAATGAGGATAATAAAAACATGGAAGCCATTAGTAGGTTCTTATCTTCTCTTCCCAATATAGATAAGGTATGCTTGCTTCCCCACCACAACGCCTGGATTGATAAGTTCAAAAGGCTGCGCAGGAAATGTAAACCATTTATTACAGAACCTCCCTCAAAGGAAACGATGGGGGAGATTAAAAACATGCTTGAGGGCTTTGGATTGAAAATAAATATAGGAGGATAGAAATGACAGAGAGGGTAAAAAAATTAAGGGGAAAAAGTGTAAACACAGGACCCTATGTTTCAACTGAAAGAGCTCAGTTGATAACGGAATTTTATAAAAGCGGAGTACCTGAGAGGGTTTCCGTGCAGGTTGCCCGTGCACTGTCTTTAAAACATATAATGGAAAACAAGGAAATTTTCATTGATGACGGCGAGCTTATAGTAGGGGAAAGAGGTCCTGCACCAAGAGCAACCCCAACCTATCCTGAACAATGTTGCCATACCCTTGAGGATTTGGAAGTGCTGAATTCCAGAGGGAAAACAAAATTTAATGTCAGCGACGAAGTAAAGAAGATATACAGGGAAAGGATTATTCCCTTCTGGGAAGGAAGAACAATGAGGGAGAGGTTATTTAACTCAATGTCAAAGGATTGGATGGAGGCATTCAACGCAGGGGTTTTCACTGAGTTTATGGAACAGAGAGCACCTGGGCACGCAATTATGGACGACAAAATATATTACAAGGGACTTGAGGACTTCAAGAAGGAAATAGACGAGAGGCTGAAGAATCTTGATTATTTTAACGATCTGGGAACCCATAATAGGGAACAGGAATTGAAATCCATGAAAATAGCCGCAGATGCCCTGATAATTCTGGCGAGGAGGTATGCAGAAAACGCTAAGGAGCTTATGGAAAAGGAAAAAGACCATCAGAGGAAAAAAGAGCTTGCAAAAATCGCAGATGTTTGCAACCATGTTCCAGCACATCCTCCCAGGGATTTCTGGGAAGCCCTTCAAATGTACTGGTTTATACACCTTGGTGTAATAACTGAGCTCAATGTTTGGGACTCCTTTAATCCTGGCCGCCTTGACCTTAACCTTTACCCGTTTTATCAAAAGGATATTGAAGGTGGAATGCTTACCAGGGAATTTGCAACGGAACTTCTGGAATGCTTCTGGATAAAATTCAACAACCAGCCAGCTCCTCCAAAGGTGGAGGTAACAGAGGAACAGAGTGCCACATACCAGGATTTCTCCCTCATAAATGTTGGAGGCATAAAAAAGGATGGTTCTGACGCTGTGAATGAACTCTCATATCTTATTCTTGACATCCTTGAGGAGATGCACATGATGATGCCAAGCTGCTGTGTCCAGTTGAGCAAAAAAACCCCTGACAGGCTCCTGAAAAGAGCGTCAAAGGTGGTAAAAAAGGGGTTTGGCCAGCCTTCATTCTTTAATACCGATGCCATAATAGTGGAATTTTTAAGAGCAGGTAAGACGATAGAAGATGCAAGGGCAGGAGGTCCAAGTGGCTGTGTGACAATAAGCGCATTCGGAAAGGAAAGCTGCACCTTGACAGGATACATGAACTGGCCAAAAATATTTGAAATCACGCTGAACAATGGAGTAGATCCAATGACAGGGAAGAAAATTGGGCTGGAAACAGGAAATCCAAGGAATTTCAAAACCTTTGCCGAACTTATGGAAGCCTACAGGAAGCAGCTTAAATATTTCGTTGATATGAAAGTTGAGGCAAATAGCATAATAGAGAGGCTATATGCTGAATACATGCCAACCCCCTTTATGTCCTTGTTGATGGAAGATTGCATAAAGAAAGGAAAGGATTACCACGATGGAGGAGCCAGGTATAACACAACATACATCCAGGGAGTTGGCATGGGAACCATCACAGATTCTATGGCTGCCATAGAATATCATGTGTATGATAAGAAAAACCTCACAATGGATGAACTTCTTGATACCCTGAGGAAGAATTTTGAAGAAAAGGAAAAGATAAGACAGATGCTTTTAAATGGGTCGCCAAAATACGGAAATGACGATGACTATGCTGACGAACTTTCAAAGGAAATATTTGAAGCATACTTCAATATCCTCGAAGGAAGGCCAAACACCAAGGGAGGGAGATATAGGGTCAACCTTCTGCCCACAACAGTTCACATTTATTTCGGGAAAGTTACAGGTGCCACCCCGAATGGAAGGAGGGTTGGGGAACCGCTATCTGATGGAGTATCTCCGAGCCAGGGAGCAGATAGACACGGACCTACAGCTGTAATAAAATCCGTTGCGAAATTTGACCATGTAAGAACAGGAGGGACTCTCCTCAATCAGAAATTCATGCCAAAGCTTCTTGAGGATGAGACAGGAATAGAAAAACTTGCACATCTAATAAGAGCTTATTTCAAGCTTGACGGTCATCATATTCAGTTCAATGTTATAACCACCAGGACCCTTAGAGATGCACAGAGGCACCCGGAGAAATACAGGGACCTTATAATCCGTGTAGCAGGATATAGCGATTATTTCGTAGACCTGGGAAAAGACCTGCAGGATGAGATAATTGCAAGGACAGAGCACGGAAATATTTAATGAATTGAGTTATATATATTTTATTCAAAGATTTACATTGAAAGAAGAGAAAAATTAAGAAAACAGGAGAAATAGAGCAGGTCTTATGGGGTCGGGCTGAAAACT
>JAUXAN010000047.1 GCA_030619885.1 bacterium | reverse complement strand
GATGAGCATATAGAAAATGCTATAAATCTTGATTATTACTCCGAAACTTTTAGAGATGAACTTAATAAGCTCGATAAGAATAAAATATACCTTATCTATTGTCGAACTGGGCGACGTACTGGACTGGCTTTAGATATAATGGAAGAACTCGGTTTTAGAGAAGTTTACAACATGTTGGGAGGGATTACCCAATGGAAAGAGGAAGGATTCCCGACTGTAAAATAGAATCGCATAAATTTGTATCCTGCTGTAATTTTTTGCCTTGACAATCTTTTTTATTTTATTAAAGTGTTGACGCAATTTTATGAAAATTAAATATAGAAAGGAGAGCGAAATTTTGAAAGCATTGGCCCATCCTGTACGTCTGCAAATAATAGAAACAATAGCAAAACTCCGTAAAGATGAATGCAGTGTTACCACAATACAGAAAAATTTAGATATACCTCAGTCTACGATTTCTCAACACCTCCAGATATTAAGGAATAAAGGTATAATTGATGGAAGTAAAAAGGGAATAGAAGTATGTTATAAAGTAATAGATAAACGTGTTACAGAAATTATGCAAATACTCAAGAAATGATTTTTTTAAGTTATTATATCGTATTATTCTAATATTTAAATATATTTAAAAAAGGAGGAACAAATGGCGGAGAGAATAGGAGTATATGTATGTAAGTGCGGGCCGAACATAGGGGATAAGATCGATGTCGATGTCATAGTCAATGATGTAAATAGCATCAAGAATGTGGCAACGGCAAAGAGCCATAATCTCCTCTGTTCTGAGGATGGGATAAAGTTTCTCAAATCAGAGATAGAAAAAGAGAAACTTTCAAGAGTTGTAATCGCTGCCTGCACTCCGAAGATGTATGAACAAAAGTTTATGAAAGCCTGTGAAGAAGCAGGGCTGAACCCTTATCTTATGCAGATGACGAACATACGAGAGCAGTGTGCATGGGTGACTCCTGATAAAACTGCTGCTACTGAAAAGGCAAGGAGCTTCGTTATAGCCGCAATAAACCGAGTATTGTTGCAGGAACCTATCGAGAAAAAGGAGATTGACATCCAGCCCGATGTTCTCGTAGTGGGAGGAGGAGTAGCTGGCATGGAGGCAACTCTTACACTTGCCCAGAAAGGAAGGAAAGTTTATCTTGTGGATAAAAGCCCATGCATTGGCGGGCTTGGTGCAAGATTCGAAGAGGTTTACCAGACCATGGAATGTGCTCCCTGCATGCTTGCGCCCGAGATGCAGGATATCCTTCAGAAAGAGAATATAGAGACACTTACTCATAGCGAAATAGAAGATGTTGTTGGTTCTTATGGAAATTTCAGTGTTAAAATCAGGAAGAAAGCAAGATATGTGAGCGAAGAAGCATGCATCGGATGCGGTGCCTGTTTTGAACCCTGCCCTGTAGAGATTTCAAATGAGTTTGATGAAGGATTATCCAAACGAAAAGCAATATATCTTCCTTTTGCTGGCGCCCTTCCAAATGTGCCCGTCATAGATAAGGATAACTGCAAAAAATTAAAAGGAGAAGAATGTAATGCTTGCGAACAAGCCTGCCCATTTGGAGCTATCAACTTTGGTGACGAAGATAAGATTATAGAGAAACAGGTAGGAGCTATCATTTTAGCTACAGGCTCTATGCTTTTTGACCCTAAATCGATCCCGACCCTCGGATACGGCAAGTTCGATAATGTCTTGACTGGTCTACAGTTGGAAAGATTGAATGCTTCAAATGGACCCACGAGTGGAAAGATTCTTTTAAAGAATGGAAAAGAGCCAAAATCCATTGCTTTCATTTATTGTGTTGGCAGGAAAGAAAAAGGATACTGTTCAGGAGTATGTTGTATGTATTCGGTCAAATTGGCGCATCTTCTGAGGGATAAGTTGCCTGACGTAAAGATATACAACTTTTATACCGACCTATGTCTACCAAAAAAGGAGCACCAGAGATTGTATAATGAGGCGGTTGATAAGGGTGCAAAGTTTATAAGAAGCGATGGTACCGAGAATGTGACTCGTGTGGGCAAGAATCTCGTTGTTCAATACAAAACTGATTCTACAAAAAAGAAGGTGTCTGTAGATATGGTAGTGCTTGCCTCTGCTGTCGAGCCTGATGAAAGTACCGAGAAGATAGCCAAACTTCTCGATATACCTCTAGACGAGCAGGGATTCTTTTCCGAAGAGCATGTATTAATGAAACCCTTTGGTACGCCACTTGAAGGCGTCTTTATTGCAGGAAGTTGCCAGGGACCAAAAGACATCGCAGATGCTGTGGCTCAAGGAGGTGCAGCTGCAGGAAGGATACTTTCGAAACTTATACCTGGCGAAAAATTGGAATTAGAACCAAAGGTAGCGGAGATAGACGAAGATTTATGTAGCGGTTGTAGTACTTGCATCACACTATGTCCATATTCTGCCACACATCGAGATGAGGAGAAAAAGATTGCAGTTGTGGATGATGCGCTTTGCAGAGGATGTGGAACCTGTGTGGCAGCTTGCCCAACAGGTGCTGCCAGAGCAAAACACTTCACAAAGGAACAGATATTTGCTGAGATTAAGGGGGTGGCAAAATGAAGGATGATAAATTGACAATCGTTAGTTTTCTCTGTAACTGGTGTTCGTATGAAGGAGCTGATAAAGCTGGTAATGCCCGATTGAATTATCCAGCGAACGTAAGAGTCGTTCGAGTTATGTGTAGCGGCCGTGTAGACCCGGAGTTTGTCATTCAGGCTTTCAAAGAAGGAGCAAGCGGTGTGTTGATATTAGGATGTCATCCAGGAGATTGCCATTACAAGAAAGGAAACTACAAGACACTACGCAGAATATACCTTTTGAAGAGAACCCTGGAGGGATTTGGAATTGAACCGGAAAGGGTCAGACTGGATTGGGTCGCTGCAGGTGAGGGAGAAAGATTTGCAAAGGTAGCAAATGAGATGGTAAAGACTATTGAGAAGTTAGGCCCTTTGGAGCTGTCAGAAGTTTAAAGAAGGAGGATATATGGCTAAACCTAAAGTTGCATTTTACTGGTGTGCATCCTGTGGGGGGTGTGAAGAGGCGGTCGTAGATCTCGCTGAGGATATTTTGAAGGTAGTCGAGGCGGTTGATATAGTATTTTGGCCTGTGGCAATGGACTTCAAGAAAAAAGATGTAGAAGCGATGAAAGACGGAGAGATAGCGGTCAGTTTCATAAATGGTGCTGTTAGAACAGAGGAGCAGGAAGAGATGGTGAAACTATTGAGACGGAAATCCGGTCTTGTGATTGCATTTGGTTCCTGTGCACACCTAGGTGGGATACCAGGACTTGCAAATTTCTGGAATAGAGATACGATATTTGAGAGGGTATATAAAGAAGTCCCCTCAATCGCGAACCCTAAGGGAGTATTACCAAAAACGAAGACAAAAGTAGGGGATATGGAACTTACCCTTCCAGAATTCTGGGACACTGTTCGCACACTCGATCAGGTGATAGATGTAGATTATTATATCCCTGGTTGTGCACCACCACCTGATATTATAATGAATGCGGTAAGTGCTATACTGGAAGGTAAGTTGCCGGAGAAGGGGTCGGTTCTTGCGCCTGATAAGTCGTTATGTGACACCTGTCCAAGGTCGGAGAAAAAACCCGAGAAGATTTCTATGAAGGAAATAAAAAGACCGTATGAAATTATCCCGGATTCTGAAAAATGTTTTCTGGAAGAGGGAATTATCTGTCTTGGTCCTGCTACAAGGTCTGGTTGTGGTGAGAAGTGTATAAATGCTAATATGCCATGTCGAGGATGCTTTGGCCCAACAAAGGAAGTAATAGACCATGGAGCAAAAGGGCTTTCAGCTATTGCATCCATATTAGGGATTGAAGATGAAGAAAAGCTATCGGAGGAAGATGTTCAAAAATTAGTCGATAAGATAGTTGACCCAGCAGGCCTCTTCTATATGTACAGTCTGCCTTCATCGCTGCTGAGAAGGAAGAAGATTTAGTAGTATATGGAAACAAAATACTTAAAAAATTGGGAGAATGAGTTAAATATATGCATAAGATGTGGCTATTGCTATGAACACTGCCATTTATTTAAGCTCTCCGGGTGGGAAGTCGATAGCCCGAGAGGAAAACTCTTGCTTCTTTACGGGCTTACGACTGGAGAGATTGAACCTTCTTCATATATTGCAGAAAAGATATTCCAGTGCTTTTATTGTGGTAGATGTGAGGGAAGTTGTTCAGCAAATGTTGCTGTCCGCGACATATTCACCGATGCCAAGGCAGAACTCTTGGAAGTAGGTTTTGACCCCGAAGGCACTGTTGTTAGTATTGATGAAGACTTTTGTAGTAAATGCGGACTGTGCGTGTCGGTCTGCAAATCCGAAGCGATTACCATTAAAGAAGATGGAGAAGATAAAAAGATTGCGGTGGATAAGGTTAAATGTAAGGGGTGCGGTTTGTGTATAGCTACATGCCCTTCGGAGGCGATAACTCAAAAAGAGGGGTTTGAAGTATCCCAGAAAGAATTACTTGCAAAAGCCACAAATTTTATTGAAGCAGAGAAAAATGGAAATCCTAAAATAGTTGTTTTCTGTTGTAATTGGTCAACATATCCGGAGTTACAACTAAGCCAATTACCAGTTCAGAAAAAGGATATATCTATGATTATTGTGGCTATGTGTGTGGGTCGTATTGGGCCGGACTTGATATTAGATATATTTTCTCGTGGTGCATGGGGTGTGATGGTTGCTGGTTGTCCACCTGAAGAGTGTCAACATAATGGAAATTATAAAGCCAGAAGGAGAATTCTGTTACTTAAAAACTTGTTAGGACAATTCAATATTGCACAACAAAGACTTGAATTGGAGTCAATTGAACCTGGTGAATCGGCAAAACTTACGCAAGTAATGAATAACTTTTCCGAGAGAATAAAAAAGTTAGGGCCGATATATAAGAAGGAGGTATGATGAAACGTATAACTATAGACCCGATAACAAGGCTTGAGGGACATGGAAGGATAGAGATATTTCTTGACAAGAAGGGTGATGTGGAGAAAGCTTTCTTTCAGGTTCCAGAATTGAGGGGATTTGAGAAATTCTCTGAAGGACGCATGGCAGAAGAGATGCCAAGAATTACCTCCAAGATATGCGGCGTCTGCCCCACTGCCCATCACATGGCATCCGGGAAGGCACTCGATGACCTGTTTCACGTAGACCCGCCATCACCAGCCAAGAAGATCAGAGAACTTGTGAACTCTGCATTTATGGCAGAAGACCATGCCCTTCACTTTTACTTCCTTGGTGGTCCAGATTTTATTGTGGGACCTCAAGCACCAGCAGGAGAAAGGAATATTCTTGGTGTTCTCGGTAAGGTTGGTCTTGAAGTAGGTAAAAAGGTAATAGATATGAGGAAGCGGCTCCGTAGTATCATTACAAAACAGGGCGGTAGGGTGATCCATCCTGTATGTAATCTTCCAGGAGGTGTTTCCAAAGGAGTAACTGAAGAAGATAAGCAAGAATATATCCAGATAGCCAAGGATGCGATTGAGTTTGGCAAGTTCTCCTTGCAGGCATTTAACGATATCGTTCTGAAGAACAAGGAGTATGTTGATGTCATTGTCGGTGACATATACAAGCACAAAACCTACTATATGGGTCTCGTTGATAAGAATAACAAGGTCAATTTCTATGATGGTGATATCAGGGTGGTTGACCCGAATGGTAAGGAGTTTGTCAAATTTAAACCCAAAGACTATCTTAAACATATTGAAGAGCATGTGGAAGAGTGGAGTTATATAAAATTTCCATATCTTAAAAAAGTGGGATGGAAAGGTTTTGTTGATGGAGAAGAAAGTGGAGTATACAGGGTTGCTCCACTCGCAAGGTTGAATGTTGCAGATGGTATGGCTACGCCCCTTGCCCAGGCCGAGTATGAGAAGATGTATGAAGTATTGGGTGGAAAACCAGTACATAACACACTTGCATTCCATTGGGCAAGGTTGATTGAACTCGTGTATGCAGCAGAGAGGCTGTTAGAACTTGCCGAAGATGATGAAATCACCGACCCAAATGTGAGAAAAATACCTACAAAAACACCTACGGAAGGTATTGGTGTTGTTGAGGCACCTCGTGGAACTCTGTACCATCATTACAAGACCGATGAGAAGGGCCTCATTACCAAGGCAAACCTCATAGTTGCCACACTGAACAACTCTGCTGCAATGTGTATGTCAATAGAGAAAGCGGCAAAAGGACTCATAAAGGGCGGAGAGGTATCTGATGGTTTACTCAATATGGTGGAGATGGCATTTCGTGCATACGACCCTTGCCTTGCCTGTGCCACGCACTCTTTGCCAGGACAGATGCCACTCGAGGTGAACATTCGTAACTCAGAAGGTGAGGTTGTTAAGACCTTAAGACGATAAGTAGGGGCAGGTCTTGTACCTGCCCTATTTTAAGAGGCAGTACAAGGTCTTCAGCAGGCTGTCCGAAAGTTTAAAAGTTTACGCCTGTCCCCATAATTCGTTCTCAAAATAAAGCCAAAAAGGAGGTGAATGACTATGAAAAAGGCAATGACCGTGGGACTGGTATTTGCTGTGTTGCTTGGAGCACTTGCTTTGGTTGCCTATGCCACAAGTGGGAAATACCACAGCAAGAAGGAATCTGATCTTTGTAGCCGTTACTACGAGGCGATGAAAGATGTAAAAATTGAGGTTACCAACACCACTGAAGGTATTATCGTGAAGGTAACCTCTAATAAGCCTGAAGTGGTAAAACTGATTCAGGAATATTGGGCTAAGAAAACAGTAAACCCGTGCTGTAAACACATAGAAGGTTCAGATGAGTGTAAGGAAGCACACAAAAGCGGAAAGTGCACAGGACACAAGTCCGGTGAAGACCATTCACATTAATAAAATTGCAATTTCCTTTGAATGCAAAAAGACTAGAACCATTCTTTTGTTTTTAGACATATCTTCACCAGCATTAACATCGCTGGAACTTCAATGAGTACACCAATGACCGTTCCCAGGGCTGCTCCTGAAGATAACCCAAACAGCATTGTGGCAGTGGCAATGGCTACTTCAAAATGGTTACTTGCCCCAATCATCGCTGTAGGTGCCGCATCTTCGTAACTGAGTTTAAATACTTTAGCCAAACCATAAGTTAGCCAGAATATAAGATTGGTTTGAATGAAAAGTGGTATTGCTATCCATAATATTGTCAAAGGTTTGCTTAGAATAATATCTCCTTTGAATGAAAACAACAAAATAAGTGTAACCAGTAAAGATATAATTGACACAGGGGTAAGTAAATGTAAGAACTTTTGTTCAAACCAAACTTCACCTTTAGTTTTTATTAGCCATTTGCGAGAAAAGTATCCAGCAATCAGTGGCAACGCTACATAAATACTGATAGAAAGGAGTAATGCCTGCCAGGGAACGGGTAACCTCCCTACACCAAGCAAAAATCCACCAAGGGGGCCGTAGAGAAAAAGCATTGTAAGAGAATTTATTGCCACCATTATCAGTGTATGACCATCGTTACCTTTAGCAAGATAACTCCAAACGAGGACCATTGCTGTGCAGGGAGCAATCCCCAATAAGATACATCCAGCAAGATAACTCCGCCATAAAGGAATCTCAAGCATTTTGATTCCATTATGTAGAACAACAGTTCCTGCACCATGAATTGTTTCCACTGTCCAGTCAGCTCCGGGTGGAAGCCTAACTAAATCTGTGGCATCAATTCCTATAAATTTTTTAAAGACAATACCTAAAAAGAACATCGAAATAGCATACATGGTAAACGGTTTTATCGCCCAGTTGGCAAAAAGAGTCAAGCAGACTGGCTTTGGCGTCTTACCGGCTTTTATTACTTCTTTAAAATCAATCTTCACCATAATTGGATACATCATAAAAAACAGACAGATTGCAATTGGAATAGAAACCACTGGTGCCTCATTTACATAAATTGCCATCCCATCCAGAAATTTCGCTGCATTCGGTGCGACTTTGCCAATAATAATTCCAGCACCGATACATAACAGAACCCATACAGTTAGATACTTCTCAAAAATATTCAGTTTTCTTTCTTCTTTAACCATAACTAACTTCCCCTTTATATACTCCAGATTAAATATATTCCACCCAAAATGACAAGTACGCCACATATTTTTTTAATAATTATCGTTCCTTTAGATTTTTCATTCCAGTTCAAATAATGCTGTACTATTTCTGTAAAGGTTCCAGCAAGAACAATCACTGAGCAATGACCAACACCGTAAATAAATAGTAGCATTATTCCATAGAAAAATTGTGAGGTTGCTATCTTAAATGTAATGCCAAGTATAGGTGCCATATAAGCAAAGGTACAGGGACCAAGGGCAATACCAAAAAGGAGCCCCAATATAAAAGCGGCTAATAGACCTTTTCTCTTGAAAGTAGGCTGGCTTGATTTCCCCAGAAAAGGTAAAGGAATAACTTCTAAAAGATGAAGACCTACGACAAAGAAAATTATTGCCACAATATAATTTCCATAAGAACCTATATCACCAAGCATCCGCCCCACAAGTCCGGTAATAAAACCGATGGTCGCGATGGTTATTAAAATCCCCAGAGAAAATAGTGTTGCCAGCCAGAATGCTCTTTTTGTTGATATTCTGCCCTGTTTATCAATAAAACCCACGATAAGAGGGATGCTTGCCAGGTGACAGGGGCTCAATAAGATACTTAATATGCCCCAGATAAAAGAGGCTGCCAAAGCAATAATCGGCGTTGATTGAAGAGAAGTGGATAACCACTCAAATATTGTTCTTATCATCTTTATCCCACCCCCAATTCTTTCAGTTTTTTAATTATCTCATCCTTTGAAAGAAAACCTTCATGCCGCCAGTATTCGTTGCCGCCTTTGTCAAAAAATATCTGCGTTGGTATTACCCTTACACGATATTTATTAGCCAAATCTCTATATTCAGAAATCTCCAGTAATATTATGTTTGCTTTCCCTTTATACTCCTGTTCCAATTCTGCAAAGATAGGTTTCATCATTTTACAGGGTATGCATTGTGATGCACCAAGGTCCAGTACAGTAGGTTTCCCGCTTTTCAATGCCATATTAAGAGGATTTTTGGGTCTTGATGCTCGCTGTATCTTAATCCACTCCTCATTTTTTACTATATCCGCCTTCTTCTTTAAATCTTCAATATAATTGTTTATAACTTCTCCTTGCTTTTGCTGAAGAAGGTAATTCTTTATACTTGGTTTAGCCTCTTCAAAACTGGCTCCTTTCATTTCGCTTATATGAGCGTTATAGAAGTCTTTCATCTCGGTTTCTAATATTTGTATTTTTTCAGTAATATCCATAATCAATTTCTCTATTGCCGCATCTTTTCTTTGTTCTACATCGTTTATGTTACTCAAGTCTTTTTCAAATCCCCTTTTTTCTGCTTCCTGATATAAGAGTTCTCTTATTATCAACTGCTCCAAGAACTCTTCCTTATCGTTCTTGTATATGTTTTTGTATTCCTCTGGTAATAATTGGTATGTATCTTCCAGGCAATCTTTTGTAATCTTGAAATGATTGACCACAGCGAGTACATCTTTGCCAATTTTTACTGCTTTTTGCTTTTCTTTCGGGGGCTTAACTTTGCTTTCTACTTCGGGTTTCTTTACAGGTTCTGAGATTTCAGATTTATTTTCTATTTCTTCTAAAACAACTTCCTCCATTATTTTCTCTTTTTTAGGCCTATTTTTCATAAAAATTACAAAAGCCACAACCAGTATTAAAATGCCAACAATTATTAACTTGCTCAAATTATTCTTCATCATACTCACCTTCTGTTAATACTCGATGAATAATGATCTCAACTCCCTTGTTGGCTCCTTCAGAATATTTTGACTTATTTAGGACGAGATATTTCGAGGTAATTTCTAATTTCTTTATCTTTAGTTTCTCAAGTACCACAGGAAGCACCTTCAACTTCTGAGAGACGCTCTCACCTTCATAAATTTCTCCAAAGTTCAGTCTATTAGGATTAACTACGACATCAACCTTAACAATTCCGGTTATCGTCAGTGTAACTATATGCTCATCAGGGTCATTTGAATGGACATAGATGCGCTTTGTTATCCTTCCCTTGTAATTTGAGTTAAATGTTGCCTCAATCTCTCCGAACCCACCAGGTTCAACTTCCTTTGAGGTAAGATTAACGGCAGTGCACCCACAGGAACTCCTGACCTTCTCGATTTTTAGAACTCCCTGGCCAGCATTCTTGAACTTGTAAATATGGATAATCTTATCTCCTTCATATACAGCTCCAAAGTCGAAAATCCTTTCCTCAAATTGGATGACTGGAGAATAGAATTCCTCTTTGAAATCCTCTCTCTTGTCAGCGAATGTGCCGTTGAGTAGTAGGATAAGGGCAGCCACTGAAACTAAAACTACACTATGTATTGTTTTCATTTTCGCTATCTAAACAATATAAACTTAATAAGTTTCATAAAGATATCTTATTATTCCCCTTTCACTTCTGCCTCAATCCATTGTTTAATCTGATTTCTTAAAGGAACCCTGCCAACTGACTTCACCTTGTTATTAATAATAAGGGCAGGGGTTCCCATAACACCATATTCTCCTATCCGAGCAGGCTCTCTCACATGTTCAAAGTCAGCAGCAACCCCTAATTCTGTCAGTGCAGCTATAACTTCCTGGGTCAGTTGCTCACAGTTAGGACAGCCATGCCCCAGAACCTTTATTCGCAAGCCCTCCTCCTCTTCGGGCACTTCTTCTCCAATGAACTTCTTGTATTCTCTCAAAAGAGCCCTTTTATACTCTTCTTCACGCGACTCAGGGACATAATTCTTTTGCTTAACTATATGCAAAAGTTCCTTTTTAAGTATTTCGTCAACGTTAATGCCAAATGATTTAACTTCCTCTAAAATCTTATCTACATCAATTAGTCCAACAGACAAGCCACCAATATTGATCTGCTTCACCTTTTCCATACTATGCCTTTTTCTCCAACTATCTTTTAATCTCCTCCTTTCTCAATGCCTTTCCAGCAGATTCTACTTTATTATTTACAATCAGCTAAAATAAAACATCAACTTTTCTTTAACCATTTTTTAATTTCTTCTATGTTTGGTATTCTACCAGTACTTTTAACTTCTCCATCGATAGCCAGAGCAGGGGTGAACATTAATCCACGATTCATAATCTCATTGATGTCTGTTATCTTGATTATTTCTACCTCAACTCCTGATTCCTTCACTGCCTGTTCAGCAAGTTCAGCCACTTTTTTACACTTAGGACAACCTGGTCCCAAAATTTCAATTTTCATCATCTTAGACCTCCTTTTCCTAAAAAACTTTAAAGTCGTTTAAAATAAGGTTCCAAAAATCATTCCGCTAAATGTCGCCATAACCACAACAAGCAAAATGTATATGAGCGTTTTTTTAGCGCCTATTACACTTCTTATTACCAGCATATTAGGCAAACTTAGAGCTGGACCTGCCAGCAAAAGTGCCAATGCTGGACCTTTCCCCATTCCTGAGCCAATCAATCCTTGCAGTATAGGCACCTCAGTCAAAGTAGCAAAATACATCAAAGCACCAGAAACAGAAGCAAAAAAATTAGCACGGAAGGTGTTGCCTCCAACTAATTTTTCTATCCATTGACTCGGTATCAACGCCTGATGCCCTGGTCTGCCTAATAAAAAACCAGCGACCAGAACACCAGCAAAAAGAAGTGGTAATATCTGTTTGGCAAATCCCCAGGTTGAAACTGCCCAATATTTGAGTTCATTTTTTTCAAACCATTTATAAAGTATTCCTATTAAAATAATAAGTAAAGTTCCCGTTATATACCACTTTATTTTGTAAATCATTTGCCAGATTCTTATTGATTCATCCCTACCCCAATTGGCAAAGATAAAAATTCCAACCATAACCGCAAAATAGAGAACTATTTTCCATAAAGGTCTTATTTCTTTTTCTTCTTCCGGAATAACTAAATCTGCATTGGTATTTCTGCCTCTTTCTTCTTTATAGAAAATAAAATGCATACTCAATCCTATAACTACGGAAAAAAGAATTGCACCAAGAGCTCGAGCAATTCCTAATTCCAACCCCAGAACACGCGCAGTTAATATAATAGCCAGAACATTGATAGCAGGACCTGAATATAAAAATGTCGTTGCCGGTCCTATTCCAGCACCTCGCTTATAAATTCCGGCAAAAAGGGGTAAAATTGTGCAGGAACAAACTGCAAGAATTGTTCCTGAAACTGATGCAACCGAGTAGGATAAAAACTTGTTCGTTTTTGCTCCAAAGTATTTTATAACTGACTGCTGGCTAACGAAATTGGCAATAGCACCAGCAATAAAAAAAGCAGGAACAAGGCAGAGAAGAACATGTTCTCTTGCATATGCCTGTATCATCAAAAAAGATTCAATCAATGCAGTCTGTATTTTAATGCTCTTAAATGGAACAAAATATGCTCCTAGGAAAACAGATAAAATTAACAAAAGTTTATACCGTTCTTTCATATTTTCTATATGCCACTTTATCAGTTTTGAAATATATTATTTTACTTTACACTTTTCCCTTATTTTCTCTTTCTTACATTTAGCCAGATTCTTTAAATCCTTATCTGACAACCTTAACTCATTTTTCAATCCTTGAATGATT
Source organism: bacterium (assembly GCA_030619885.1). Lineage (GTDB taxonomy): Bacteria > Hydrothermota > DG-26 > JAUXAN01 > JAUXAN01 > JAUXAN01. The sequence goes on along the minus strand of JAUXAN010000047.1, from coordinate 6,833 downwards.
TTATTCTTGCTCATTTCTGGATTCGCTGAATAGATAATCCATTTGCCTTCTCGTTTATAACCGATCAAACCTGCTTCTTTTAGAACCCTCAAACTATGAGAAATCCTTGATTGTTCCATATTTAAAATATTCACCAATTCACAAACGCACAACTCCCCCTTTGCGAGAAGCAAATAAATACGCAATCTTGTCTCATCGGAAAATGCATCAAATAATTTCAAAAATTTATCCATAGTAATTTCCTAATTTATATGATTATATTAACATATATTCATATATTTGTCAAGAAAAAAAGTTAGCCACGAAGACACCAAGGCACGAAGGAGAAAATCAGATATAAACTTGGAGTCTCGATCTTGTTCGGTCGCAGACCTGTAGGGGGATAAGTCCTTCCATACGGATACTGCCATTCCGCTCATACGGGCCGTATGACAGGATGCTATACAACGGCTCTGTGAGCAGATAGGGTAAGAGGGGTTTTCCTCGTTAGATAGCATATCATCTTTGGAGTTCTTTGGAGTTCTTTGGAGTTATTTGGAGTTATTTGGAGTTATTTGGAGTTATTTGGAGTTATTTGGAGTTATTTGGAGTTATTTGGAGTTATTTGGAGTTATTTGGAGTGCATTGACCGTGTCAATGCATTTTCTGGCCAACAACACGGTTGTTGCACTCCATAACCAGATTTGTCAGGACAAGGATGCAATCCCACCCCAGGGGTGGGATGTGCCATTCAGATAGATGAAATAAAGGAGATAGATCTAGGGCTAATGACGAAATCCGAATAATGAACCAAACAGAACTGGAGCATTGGAGTATCGGAGCACAATGTCCTTTCTCTGTGCTCTCTGTAGTTTTCCAAGCTTCGACACATATTGACATTATATCCCAAGTATTTTATATTACACATATGCCTGTTCGCAGATATGATGTTATTGTTGTTGGAGGTGGGCATGCGGGTTGTGAGGCTGCACTCGCTGCTGCCAGGATAGGATGCTCCACATTGTTTCTGACGATCAAATTGGATACCATAGGTCTTATGTCCTGTAACCCTGCCATCGGAGGCATTGGGAAAGGGCAGTTAGTTAAAGAGATAGATGCACTTGGCGGCGAGATGGGTAGAGCAATAGATAGAACAGGAATCCAGTTCAGACAGTTGAATACGAGTAAAGGACCCGCTGTCCGTTCTTCTCGTGCACAGGCAGACCGGCAGCACTATAGACGCTATATGAAACATGTGGTTGAGAATGAAAAAAATATTAATTTGAAAGAGGAAAAGGTTGAGAAAATAATAGTTAAAGATGGGAGAGTTGCAGGAGTAGAGGCCGAGTCTGAAAAATATGAAGGAGATGCGGTAATCATAACACCAGGTACATTTCTCAATGGATTGGTCCATATAGGACTAAAACATTTCCCTGCGGGAAGGATGGGAGAAGAACCTGCTACAAAACTTGCCAAGAATTTGAAATATCTGGGTTTTCGTATGGGTAGGTTTAAAACTGGCACACCAGCTCGACTCGACAAAAAAACGATAGATTTTTCCCAGTTAGAAATTCAAAATGGCGATGAGCCACCGCACCCATTCTCTTTTTCTACTTCGAAGATAAAGATTGAGCAGGTCCCATGCTATATCACCAATACCAATCCAGAGACACATAGAATTATTAGAAAAGGTTTGGACCGTTCACCGCTCTATACCGGGGTCATCAAAGGAACAGGGGTGAGATACTGCCCCTCGATAGAGGATAAAGTGGTGAAGTTTCCTGACAGGGATAGACACAGGATATTCATCGAACCCGAAGGAGTAGACAGCGAAGAAGTCTATCCGAATGGCATCTCCACATCGCTACCTCTGGACATTCAGGTAGAATTCTTGAAGACCATCAAAGGACTAAAGAATGCGAAAATCACAACCCCCGGATATGGTATAGAGCACGATTATGTAGACCCCACACAGCTCAAACTGACTTTAGAGACTAAACTCGTTGAGAATCTTTATTTCGCAGGACAGATCAATGGGACAACAGGATATGAAGAAGCGGCCGCACAGGGAATCGTTGCGGGCATAAACGCAGCTTTGAAACTTGGTAAAAAACAGCCTTTGGTTATAGACAGGTCACAGGGTTACATCGGTGTGTTGATAGATGACCTGGTCACAAGGGGAACGAATGAACCATACAGAATGTTCACTTCAAGAGTGGAATACAGGTTGATTTTGCGCGAGGACAATGCAGATTTAAGGTTTTCCGAAATAGGTTACGAACTCGGACTTATCAACAAGAAAAATTATGCACGAGTTAAAGCAAAGATAGATACGATTAAAAAGGAACTTGAAAGACTCAAGAAAGTAAGAGTCAAACCTACAGATAGTATCAATGAAAAATTGAAACAAGCGCACAGTTCACCGATAAAAAACCCTGTCAGTTTAGAGGAACTCTTACGGAGACCCGAAATTAACTATGACACTATAAACATGCTGGCTCCATCACAAGAAAAACTTCCTATGGGTGTCATTGAACAGGTAGAGATGGAAGTAAAGTATAAAGGATACGTAGAAAGACAGATTCGAGATATAGAAAAATTCAAACATCTCGAGGAAATAAAACTACCGGAAAAGTTGGATTACTATAAAGTTGTGGGATTATCGAATGAAGTAAAAGAAAAACTGTCAAAATTCAGACCCCTCTCTTTAGGTCAGGCTTCCCGCATTTCAGGGGTCACTCCTGCAGCGATTACAAATTTGATGATACATTTAAAAAGAGAGAAATAAAAAATTATGATTCAAATAGTAGACACGGATTTACACTGATGAACCCCGTTAGATGTTTACTATCTAACGGGGTGAACACAGATTATAAAAATAGTGATATTAAGGAAATAGAGAGAAAAAGATATTCGATCAGTGAGTATCTGTGTTAATCTGCGTCTAAAAAATACTAAAACTATGACTATTGACAAATTTTGGCAAGGAAATTAAGATAAAAAGGGAAATATTTGATCAGTAAGTATCTGTGTTAATCAGTGTCTAAATTGTAAAAATGAAAGATAAAAACTATTCATCTTTAAAAGATAAGAGTGAAAAAATCGGTGCTTCTCTATTCGGTGTAGCAGATATTACTCATTTGAAGAAAGATTTTCATCTATCTGGTGTACTCATGGAAGACCTTCCTTATGGGATCTCCATCGGTGTCAGACTTTCTGATAGGATTTTAGAAGAGATTGAAGATAGACCGACTAAACTCTATTATCACCATTACAGACAGGTGAATATGCTTTTAGACCATATTGCATTGAGACTCACTGTTCATATTCAAAAAGAAAGTTATGATGCGGTGCCGATTCCAGCATCCCAGCTTATAGACTGGGAGAAACAGATTGGACACCTTTCTCATAAGAAAATTGGGCAATTTGCAGGTCTTGGCTGGATAGGGCGAAACAACCTTTTGGTAAACCCCCAATATGGTGCAAGGATGAGATTGGTCACAGTGTTGACAGATATGCCACTTCCTACTGACAAGCCCTGTGAGGATGATTGCGGAGACTGCAGAGAATGCATTGCTGTATGCCCGGTAAATGCGATAAAAGAAAGACAGGAAGATTTTGACCATATAAAATGTTATGAACTGCTCCGCGAATTTAAAAAGAAGGGTTATGTTGGGCAGTATATATGCGGGATATGCGTGAAGGCATGCAAACCTTAATCCCACCCCTGGGGTGGGATTAAATGGGAGCTATGCGGGATATGTGTGAAGGCATGCTTGCTCCGTTAGATAGCATACCATTAGATAATAAACATCTAACGGCACAAGAACATCTTACGGGGTAAAGGCAAATGAAAAAGGCACTCCTGGTCAATCCATGGATTTATGATTTTGCCGCATTCGACTTCTGGGCAAAACCCCTCGGCTTACTATACCTCGCCTCCATCTTGCGAAATAACGGTTTTGAAGTTGAAATGGTGGATTGTATGGACAGAAATGACCCAGACCTCTGCAAAATCTCTCCGCCGAAAAAAGACACCTTTGGAACCGGACATTTCCATTTTGAGGAGATAGCAAAACCCGAAATCTTAAAAGGTGTCAAAAGAAAGTATAAGAGGTATGGACTACCCAAAGATCTGTTTTTACAGAAACTTGAACGGTTTAAAAAATTTGATTACATATTCTTCACTTCGATAATGACATTCTGGTATTTGGGACTCTTCGATGCCATAAAAATCGTCCGTTCTCTCTTCAAAAATACACCCATTGTTTTAGGAGGGATATACCCGACCCTCTGTTTTGAACATGCAAAGGAGAAATCGAGTGCAGATTATGTGATAAATGGGTTCGCCGAAGAGAAACTCGGATTTTTAGGAATACCTCGATACGAAAATCTTGACAGTCTCCCCTACCCTGCATATGACTTGTATGAACATCTTGACTATGCCTGCATCCTCACCTCGAGGGGTTGTCCATTCAGGTGCACCTACTGTGCCTCACCGAGGTTGTTCAACGGGCTCTACCAGAGAGACTATCTGAAGGTCGTCGAAGAGATCGAACATTATTACTGGAAATTGAAAGTAAAGGATATAGTATTCTATGATGATGCTCTGTTCTACTCGGCTGAAAATCATATTGAAAAAATATTGGATGAAATTATACGGCGCAAACTCAAGTGCAGATTTCACACCCCTAATGGGTTACATCCAAAATTCATAACAGAAAGACTTGCACACATGTTGCGAAGGGCACATTTCAAAAGTATATACCTATCTCTGGAAACATCTTATGCAAAAAGGCAAAAAAATACGGGAGGCAAAGTCACGAATAAAGAGTTAATAGATGCACTAAATAATTTAGAAAAGGCAGGTTATCGAAGGAAGGACATCGTCGTTTATTTAATGTTAGGAATGCCACATCAGGAGGTAGAGGAGGTTATGCAAAGCATCGTTTTTGTGTCAAATTTAGGGGCAAAGGTTCATTTAGCCGAATATTCTCCTATTCCGCATACGGTAGATTGGAAATATGCAGAGAAAATACTCCCATCGAATGATCCCCTTTTCCATAACAATTCCATCTTTCCTCTATACAGGGATAGGAGTGACGAATTTCAGAAAGTAAAGGACCTGGCAAAAGTAGCAAACTTTGCAACAAGGTTTGATTTAGGAAAATTCATAACAAGCAATGGGGCTAATCCTCAAAAAATAGAAAAATATCTCCTATAATGATGAAGAAAAGAGTTGACTTTTACCTGAATTATCATATATTATATATTATGAAATTCAACTATTGCTCTTGTGAATGACCGCTTTAAAAAAAGAAAAAAAATGGGAACTAAGCAAGATGTAATTACCGAAATTTTCAAATTTTGTAAAAAGAGAGGGGACTTTGTTTTTGATAATGTTCTGGTAAAGAAAGTTTGCAAAAAACATGGCTTTGGCAACCCCTTTGATGCAACGAAGATTGACGACACTTCAAGATTTCCACAAATTTTGTTAGACAAAGACTATTTTATTTTACATTTAGGAAAAGGAAAACACAAATTTGTTGAAGGAATAAGGAACGGTTTCCATATTTTTGAGAAAATTGATAAAAAAAAGGTTTTTGATTGGAAATATCGCAAAAGTATTCTAAACGAGTTCGATACGAGCGAATCGAATGTATTGTCTGTTGCAGGCAATCAAAGAATAATTCATGATTTCTTGTATGAAGACATAGTTGCCAGTCCGAAAGTTTACAATGCAAGACGAACAAAGATGGACATGTCCTATAATGTTGGAAAAGAAAAAATCATGGCAAAGAATCTTCAAATGGAGATAGATTTAACTATGGAGTTGCATGGAATAATCACAATTTTTGAGTGCAAGAACGGATTTCCTATAGATTTTGCGGTTTATCAGCTATTTCATCCCTTCAAATATTACTCTGAACTAAAGAAGAAAAAGAAATTGAACATAAAAATGATCACAAGTTGCTATATCTTAAGAAAAAGGGATAAAGGAATGTCTGTCCTCAGATTATACAATTACACCTTTAAGCACGAAACCGACATGGGTTCAATAAAATTATTAAAGAGTGCTCAATATAATCTTGTAAAAAGGTAGCAAAATGAACAATAATTCTACCATAAAAGAATATTTGAATCAGGTATTTTTAAAGGACATCCTGGAACTTTTGAGAGAATTACCAGATAAATGCGTTGATATGGTTTATGGTGATCCAGATTATAATGTTGGAGTAAAGTATGGTGATAAATCTTATACCAAAACTTTCGGTGAATATGTTGAGTGGTATATCGAATTGGCAAGGGAATCTTTAAGAGTCTTAAAAGACACAGGAAATATGTTTTTAATAAACTATCCTAAACAGAATGCTTATTTAAGGGTAAAATATTTAGACGAAATGTGCTATAAAGCTTCTGATTATGCTTGGGTATATAATACAAATGTAGGGCACACTCCAAAACGTCTTACTACAGCCCATAGAAGTATCCTGCATTGTCGAAAGACAAAGAATAACAAATTTTATAAAGACAATGTAGCAGTTCCTTACAAAAATCCAACAGATAAACGGATTTTAAAAAACTTGGCAAACGGCTCAAAAGGAAGAATGCCTTATGATTGGTTCTATTTCGATTTAGTCAAAAATGTGAGCAGAGAAAAGACATTTCATGCCTGTCAAATACCACAAAAACTTTCTGAGATGTTGATAAAATCTTGCACAATGCCCGATGATGTCGTCTTAGTCCTTTTTGGCGGAAGCGGCTCTGAAATAGAGATATGCAAGGTTCTCAATAGGCGATATATTTCTGCCGAGATAGATGAAAAGTACTACAAAATGATTCTTGATAGGCTG
>JAUXAN010000081.1 GCA_030619885.1 bacterium | reverse complement strand
GTGCTCTTGGAACGGTTGTGGCAAACAATCTTGTTCGGGCAGGAGTTGGTAAAATATCAATTATAGACCGAGATTTTATCGAGTTAAACAATCTACAGCGGCAGATACTATTCGATGAGGATGATATAGGTATTCCGAAGGCGGTTGCCGCTGCTGAGAAGTTGAAGAGGGTGAATTCTGATGTGGAGATAGAGGCACTGGTTAAGGATTTAAGCCATATGAACGCTGGGAAAATCATGAGGGGTGTAGATCTCGTATTAGATGGGACAGACAACATGCAAACAAGATTTTTAATCAACGATGTCTGTGTGAAAAGCAAGATTCCCTGGATATACACGGCTGCAGTTGGAACTTATGGGATGATGATGACCATCGTACCAGAGAGGACACCTTGCTTCAGGTGCTTATTGCCCGATGTACCAGAGCCTGGCTCACTTCCAACCTGCGATACGGTTGGGATACTTAACACAATACCGGCTATTATTGCATCGATCGAGAGCACAGAAGCGATAAAGATTCTGCTTAAAGAGAAGATGACTACAAGTGCGGAGAGTAATTTAATATTTTACGATGTCTGGAGCAACACTTTCGAGAAGGTTACTGAGATGCGAGATAAGAGATGTAGGTGCTGTGTCGAGCACAAGTTCGATTTCTTGAATGCCGCGAAGGAAGAGATTATAACTTCGCTCTGTGGGAGGAATGCCATCCAGATAACACCAGTAAAATCTGCAGATATCTCCTTCAAATTACTCGCAGAAAGATTGAAACGATTGGGTGAAGTAAGGTTCAACAATTTTATACTGGTCTTTAAGGAAAGAGATAAGGAGATATCACTATTCAAGGATGGGAGGGCGATCATAAAAGGAACTGACGATGAGAAGGCGGCTCGCTCCCTCTATGCAAGGTTTATCGGAATATGAATTTCTTGCTACGACGGATACTCTTACGATGAGATAAGGGTTCATCTTTATTCTACTCGTGAGGGAATAGTCCTATCCATTTACTGTATAAGTTAATTTCCCTTAAAGGTAAACTTTCACCAATTAGTTTTTAGCTCTAAATAGAGTTTTTTGTTTGACAAATTTTTTCTTTTATGTTTTAATATTAGTTAAATGATAATAATACTAATCTTGGAGGGGTATAATGAAACTTTCTACTAGGGGGCGTTATGGCACAAGAGCAATGTTGGATTTAGCACTAAATTATGGAAAAGGTCCTGTGTCACTGAAGAATATAGCCAGAAGGCAAGAAATTTCAGAAAGATATCTTGAACATATAATGATCGCCCTCCAATCTGCAGGTTTGGTGCAGAGTACGCGGGGATCACACGGAGGATTCAATTTAGCAAAATTGCCTAAAGAAATTAAATTGAGTCAGATAATTCAAGTCCTGGAAGGGTCTATTTCACCGGTGGCATGTGTTGATGATCCAAAACTATGTAATCGGGTTGATATGTGTGTTACTTACGAGATTTGGAAGAAACTAAAAAAAGCAATGTTAGAAGTCTTTGATTCAGTAACTTTGGAAGATATGGTTAAAATGCAAAAGAAGAAATTACCCAAGCAAAAAGATCGAATGTATTACATTTGATTGAAAGTTTGGTGAATAAAAGGAAAAAGGAGAGAATAAAATGACTAAAATTGTAAATGACGTAACTGAGTTAATTGGGAATACTCCCTTGGTAAAATTGAATAAGATAGCCAAGGATGTAGAGGCAAAAATTGTCGGAAAACTTGAATTTTTTAATCCCTGTGGAAGTGTAAAAGACCGAATTGGAATAAATATGATTACAGAAGCAGAAAAAAAAGGTTTTCTGAAAAAAGATTCTGTAGTTGTTGAGCCAACGAGTGGAAATACGGGCATTGCCCTGGCCTTTGTTTGTGCGGTTAAGGGGTATAGATTAGTTCTCACGATGCCTGATACAATGAGTATTGAGCGAAGGAAGATGCTTAAGGCATTTGGCGCTGAAATAGTTTTAACTCCGGGTAGTGAAGGAATGAAAGGAGCAATTAAAAAGGCAGAAGAAATTGTGAAAAATAATTGTAAAGCATTTATGCCTCAACAATTTAAAAATCCTGCTAATCCTGAGGTTCATCGGAAAACCACAGCTTTCGAAATCTGGAAAGATACAGATGGTAAAGTGGATATTCTTGTTTCTGGAGTAGGAACTGGTGGGACAATTACAGGTATAGCTGAAGTAATAAAAAAGAGAAAACCATCGTTTAAAGCTATTGCTGTTGAACCTACCAATTCTCCTGTTCTTTCTGGTGGAGAACCTGGTTCACATAAGATTCAAGGGATTGGTGCTGGCTTTGTACCAGACGTTTTAAACAGGGACATTATCGATGAGATAATTAAAGTAACGAATGAGGAAGCTATGATTTATACAAGGCGACTTGCTAAAGAAGAGGGGATATTTGCAGGTATTTCTTCAGGAGCAGCGATATGGGCAGCAGTAGAAGTAGCTAAACGGAAAGAAAACAAGGGTAAACTTATTGTTGTTATTCTTCCTGATTTAGGTGACCGTTATCTTTCAACTGAACTTTTCTAATAATACTATCATACAAATATTAAAGATATACATCTATGTGACATTTATATTCGTGCTAACTTGTATTTAGGAGGTGGTGGAAATGTTATGGATCATGGATAGCTCCGGTTGGAGCATAAATAATGAAAAATCTACTCTTAGGAGCAGGTTAAGAGTATAAGAGAAATGTGGTAGTAAAATTGTAATTTTTCGTGGTAAAAAAAGAAAGGTGACATCAAAATGACTAAAACGATAGCTGAAATTAATGAAAAAATATCAAAGGGAGATGTAGTTGTAGTAACGGCAGAAGAGATAATTAATATTGTGGAGGAAAAAGGAGTTGAAGAAGCAGCTCAAAAGGTAGATGTAGTAACTACAGGGACATTTGGTCCGATGTGTTCAAGTGGGACATATATCAATATTGGCCATGCAAATCCGAGAATAAAACTGGGAGGAGGGGCGTGCCATTTAAACGATGTCCCGGCTTATTGTGGTTTTGCTGCGGCTGATATATATCTTGGCTGTACAAATTTGCCTGAAGATGACCCTCGGAATAGAGTTTATCCCGGCAAGTTTGAATACGGAGGTGGACATGTAATTGAAGAGTTTGTTGCAGGTAAGGATATAAAACTTACTGCCACTGCCTATGGTACTGATTGTTATCCAAGAAGAAAGCTAGAAACCTGGATAAACATTAAAGATGTTAATGAGGCGGTGCTTTTCAATCCGAGGAACGTTTATCAGAACTACAATGTTGCAGTTAATCTTTCTAATAAGCTTATCTATACTTATATGGGTGCCCTAAAGCCTGGGTTAGGTAATGCTAATTATTGTAGTGCTGGTCAGCTTTCTCCACTATTGAATGATCCGTTATATAAAACTACTGGAATTGGAACTAAGATATTCCTTGGTGGCGGAGTGGGTTATGTTGCCTGGCAGGGGACGCAGCA